>JBEKFH010000128.1:0-11462 GCA_050013415.1 Streptosporangiaceae bacterium
GCGGACAGCCGCGTCGGTGATGGCAGATCTCCCAGATTCAGAACGGAAAGTTCGCGGCTCGTCCCGCCGCCCAGGCCGGATCATTCATCGGCGACGATCGACCCGACCCGTCCGGCCAGCGCCGGGTCCCGGCTGTTGAGGATGTACGCGTAGATAACCGAGACAATCACGATGCCCAGCGCCGCGTACGGGAACCAGTTCAGCGGCTGCTCCTGACCCGGCTTGCACAGGTAATAGACCGGCACCAAGATCACCAGCATGCCCAGGACCGGCAGGATGGCGTGCTTGACCACGTTGAACTGGTCCGGCAGGAATCTGCGGTAGTAGAACGGCAGCGCCAGGTTCGACAGGAAGTAGACGACCAGCAGCAGGATCGTGCCAAGCGTGGACGAATCGACGAAGAAGTTGATCGGGTTCATCGAGCCGCCGTCGCCGCCGATCAGGTGCAGGAGCGCCCAGACCACGATGATCACGGCCGCCACGCCCACGAACGTGAAGATGGCGTTGACCGGCGTGCGTCGGGCCGGGTGCACCTTGCCGAGCCAGGCGGGGAGCAGGCCCTCACGGCCGGCGTTGAAGATAAGGCGGCACTGGGAGTTCACGGCCGAGATCAGCACGCCGAGGGTCGAGGTCATTCCGGCGAAGAAAGCGAAGAAGGCGAAGATAGCCAGGGTGCTGTGCGCCACGTTGATGAACGGGATCGTGGTGCTGGCGATTTTGCTCGCGTTGTAAGCGAATCCGGTGTCCGTCGCGTAGGCGAACAGCACGTAGCTCACCGCCATCAGCGCTACCGACAGGAAGATGGCCCGGGGCACGTTGCGCCGCGGGTTGTTCGTTTCCTCAGCGAGCGCGGCTGAGTTCTCCCAGCCGATGAACAGGTAAACGGCCAGCGGGAAGCCTGCGGCCAGGCCCGTGGCGCCGTTTTTGATGTGGCTCGGCTCGAACGGCGTGAAGCTCAGGCTGCCGCCGTTCTTGATGATGACCACGACCGACACGACGACCAGGACCAGCATCTCGAAGCCGAAGAAGGCGCCGGCCAGCTTGGTGGAGACGGCCACGCCCCGGATCATCATCACCATGGCGCCTGCCGTCAGCACGACCGACAGGATGCTCCACGGGACGTTCCATTTGAAGTAGTACTCCAGCACGATCGACAGGAACCCGCCGCAGACGGCCAGCACCGACGAGATCGCGATGATGTAGCCAGCTCCGCAAAGTAACGCGGTCGTCACCGCGCTGGTGCCGCCGAAGGTTTTACCGACGAACGTGATGAAGCCGCCAGTCGACGGGTGCGCGCGGGAGAACTCGGCCAGCGTATTGCCCAGCAGCGCGATAGCGACGCCAGCCGCGATTCGGGTTCAATCGGACTCAAGATCACGACATCTGGGCACGCCAGAGCTTACGGACCCGCGTGGCGAGGCGAACGGCGCGGAGGGCTGGGCAGTCAGCCCCCAGGGGCGACCCTTAACATCAGACGCCGGCCGCCCGGGGCTGGCTGCGATGTCCTGGCTGCGATGTCAGGGCCTGGTCACCTGTGTCAGAGCTTGGTCATCCTGCTGAACGGCGACGTGATCCGCGCCTGCTGCGGGCCGAAATCGACCAGCACGGCGAGGTCGTCCTCGACGCCAATGACCATGCCCAGGCCGTAGTGGTCATGCGTCACCTGGTCATGGAGCGCATAGTGCTCGATGGGCCGGGGCGGGGGGCGGTTGTTGAAGGGACTGCTCGGCAGATAGCGCCGGTACTGGGCGCGGGGAGGATTCATCACTTCCAGTATGCGCCCATATGACCGCCTCGCGGGTATCGAATCGCCAACGGCCAATGACCACGCAGCAGATTCTCGGCGGCGAGCCCGAATTCGCCGCTCCGCAACCCGCCCGATGTGACGTTGGGCGGCATCCAACCCGCCCAGAGTCACATCGCACGGGTTGCGACGGCGGGCCATCACTCCCTGGCATCCAGCGGAGCGGTCATCCGCGCCGCGGGGTGCCGGAGCGAGACCGCCGCGCCGGCCGAGGCTAGCGCGAGGGCGGCGATGACGATCCAGCCGTGCCGGAACGCCGTCAGCTCGCCGGCCCTGCTCGCCGGGCTGCCGAGCACGGCCACCAGCACCGCGACGCCGACGGCTAGGCCGACCTGTCGCAGCATGTTCACGACGGCGGAGCCGCTGGCGAACGACTGCGGTGGCAGGGAAGAAGCCGCCGTGGCCATCAGCGTCGGCAGGGTCAGCCCGACTCCGACGCCGGTCAGCAGCATGCCGCCGAGCATGTCGGCCGCGTAGTCGGGGCGCAGACCCACCGCCAGCGCCCACCAGGCCGCGCCAGAAGCGAAGGCCACGGAGCCGAGCGCGATCACCGGGCCCGGGCCGAACCTGGCGATCAGGCGCCCGGCCACCAGGAAGGAGAAGATCGGCACCATGATCGGGCCCGGCGCGATGGCCAGGCCCGTCTTCAGCGCCGACCAGCCCCAGACGTTCTGCTCCCACAGCACCACCGACAGCAGCATCGCCCCGAACGACGCCGAGAAGACCAGCGCGATCAGCGACGCCCCGGAGAAGCTGCGCACCCTGAGCAGAGCCGGGTCGATCAGCGGATTGTGATGCCGGGCGCAGTGCGCGGCGAACAGCGCGAGCAGCGCCGCCGACCCCGCCAGCACGCCGGCCGTGAGCGGCGACGACCAGCCCCAGCTGCCGCCCTTGACCAGGCCCAGGGTGAGCGCCCCGACGCCCGCGGTGACCAGCGCGGCGCCAAGCGCGTCCGGGCGCGGGCCAGGGTGGCCGGGCGCGTCCGGCAGCCGCAGCCAGCCGACAGCCAGCGCGGCCAGCCCGATCGGCACGTTGACCAGGAACACCCAGCGCCAGCTCACCGCGACGAGCAGGCCGCCGATCACCGGGCCGAAGGCCGCCGCCACGCCGCCCGTCGCGGTCCAGGCGCGCACCGCGCCGCTGCGCCGCTCCGCCGGGTACGCGGCCAGCACCAGGCTCAGCGACGTCGGCGTGAGCAGCGCGGCGCCTGCCGCCTGCACCAGCCGGAAGGCCACCAGCATCGCGACGCTGTTAGCCGCGCCGCAGGCCGCGGAGGCCACCGTGAAGACCGCCACGCCGAGGAGGAAGCCGTACTTGCGCCGGTGCCGGTCGGCCAGCCGCCCGAACAGCACCAGGAGCGAGGCATAGACGATGGCGTACCCGTTCAGCACCCAGGACAGGTCGCCCAGGCTGGCGGCACCGAGGTTACGGGCGATCTGCGGCAGCGCGACGTTCACGATGAACAGGTCGAGGCTGGCCAGGATCACGCCGGCGCAGACGATCACCAGCACGTGGGCGGGCGGGACGTTGTCCTGGCGGCTGGTGCGCGCTGCCTGGCTTAGTGAAGTCATAGCTAGACCTTACCTAGTTGGCTTAGGCATCCACAAGTCAGCTAGGATGCAGGCGTGTCACACACCGTGCGGCTGACCGGGCCGCTGAGTTCCAGGGACGCCTGGTCAGCGGATGCCTGCTCGATCAGGCGGGCCCTGGAGGTCGCGGGCAACCGGTCCGCGCTGCTGATCCTGCGCGAGGCCTTCTACGGCACCACCCGCTTCGACGACTTCGCTGCGCGCGCGCAGGTCAGCGAGCCGGTCGCCGCGGCCAGGCTGCGGGATCTCGTCGACCACGGCCTGCTGGAGCGCGAGCCCTACCGGGAGCCCGGCCAGCGCACCCGGATGCGGTACCGGCTGACTGACCGCGGCGCCGAACTGTTTCCCGTGCTGGTGGCGCTGATGCAGTGGGGCGACCGCTGGCTGGCGGCCGACGGGCCGCCGGTGGAGCTGCGTCATCGCGGCTGCGAGCGGCCGGTCCGGGCCGAGCTGCGGTGCGACCGCGGCCATCAGCCGGCCGTCGAGGACCTCGACCTGATCGTCGGCCCCGGCAGCAGCATGGCGGCGGAGGATACCGATCTGGCCGGCGTCGCCGCCGGTGACCGGCTCACGCCGCCTGGCCGGCCTGGCTGACGCGACCGGGGCGGCCGGCACGGCCAAGCGGCCGGCCGGCCCTAGCGGTCAGCGGTCGATGGCGACCAGCTCGGGACGCAGGCATGCCTGGCCGGCCTGGGCGGGCGCCCGCCCCGTGGCCGCCGATCCAGCGGGGCCGGCGGGGCCGGCGGCCGCAGGCTGACTGGCACCGACGCTGGCGCAGGAGGTGATCACCGCGGTGCCGCTGTCCGGGCTGGCGCTGCCGCCGATGCCGGACAGGTCAACGAAGTAATGCGGCCAGGGCAGCGGGGACGCTGTCCAGACGACCCGCTGGCTCGTGACGTCGTACCCCCACGCGTCGCCGCCCGCCCCCTGGTCCAGGCCGATGGCGACGCCGTCGCGGACGGCATACAGGCCGGAAGCGCCCGGGGTGACGCTGCGCCTGGCTCCCGTCACCGGGTCCACCCCGAGCAACGCGGCGCCCCTGGTGAGGTAAAGGCGCCCCAGCACCTCATCGGCGCTCTGCGGAATCGCCCCGGCTCGCGCCCAGAGCCGCTGCCCCGTCGAAACGCTGTAGGCGGTGACCCCGAGCGATCCGGAGAACAGCACCACGCCGTCGAACGCGCCGCTCAGCGTTCCGGCGAACGAGCGGCCATGCGGCCGGATCACCCGCTGTGCCCCGGTCCGCAGGCTGACCTGCCGCAGCGCGGTGACGGGCGCGGTGCCCAGGTAGCCGCCGGCCGAGATGCTGACATACAGGTCACCGCCGTCGACCCGCCAGGCCTGCTGGAGCCTGCCGGTGCGGCGCTGCCACCGGATCCGGCCCGTCCTGTTGTCATAGCTGGTCACGCCGGCCGTGCCGACGATCACGGTGGCAGCGGAACTGGCCGCCACCGCGCCGCCGTACTCCGCGGCTGGGTAGGCCCGCACCCTGCTGCCGGTGCGGGCACGCAGCACGACCTCCCGTCGCACCGGCCCGCGGCGCGGTCGCGGCACGCTGACGCCGGCCGTCACGGCGCCCGGCCAGGCCCGCACGGACACGATCGACGCGCCGGCCGGGAATCCGCCGAGCGCCGTGGTCCACAGCCAGGCCCCGGTGCGCATGTCGTAGCCGATGACGGTCAGGCCGAACCCGATTGCGGCCACCTGGCCGCCCTCGGCCACGAACGCCTGCCCCCGGGTCGTGTCGGTGCCGCCAGTCTCGCTCGCCGTCCACGCGCCCGGCAGCAGGCGGGCCCACAGCACCTTTCCCGCCAGCCCGCAGTGCTGACCCGCGCAGCCGGCCGATGCCGACCCCGGCGCGTGGCCGGGAATGACAGCGGCGCCGGCCAGCACGACCGCGAGCATCGCCCGCCGCGTCCACCGCGTCCACCGGGCCGATCCGCCTGCCAGGCTCACCGCTCGTGCTCGACCCTTCCGGCTCCCCGTGGCGCGCTTCCCGGCCGTTTCCAAGCCGGATGCCTCCGGCGCCACCACGCGGCCCATTCTGCCCCGCCCAGCGGCTAACGTCCGCCAGCGCGGCAATTCTTGACGATCTATAACGGGAATCCGGGGCGCCAGTGCCGTCGACGGGCGCCTCCGCAGTAGCGTTGGCCGAGGCCACCACAAACCGCGTCAATGAGGAGCCAGGAACCATGACTGATCGGGCACCGCTGCCCCACGATTTCCTGCCGCCGGTGCCGTCGTTCACCGTGACGAGCGAGAGCGTGGCCGCCGACGAGCAGATGAGCAACGCGCAGGTCTACAACGGGTTCGGCATGTCCGGCGAGAACGTGTCCCCCCAGCTGAGCTGGCATGGGTTCCCCCCGCAGACCAAGAGCTTCGCGGTGACCTGCTTCGACCCCGACGCCCCCACCGGATCGGGATTCTGGCACTGGCTCGTGTTCGACATCCCGGCGTCGGTGACCGAACTGCCGGCCGGGGCGGGCGCGGGCGGCGGCGCCGGCCTGCCGGAGGGCGCGTTCTCCGTGCGCAACGACTACGGCACCAAGGATTTCGGCGGCGCGGCGCCGCCGGCCGGCGACCCGCCGCACCGCTACGTGTTCACCGTGCACGCAGTGGACACCGAGTCGCTCGGGATCGACTCGGACGTCTCCCCCGCCGTAGCCGGCTTCAACCTCGGCTTCCACACCCTCGCCCGGGCCACGATCATCCCGGTCTACGGGCACTGACGCCGCGGCCGAGCTGACTCAGGGTTTCCTTGATCGCGGAAACAAATGGTGCTGGGAGCCCCATTTGCTTCCATGATCATGGAAAGCGCTTTCGTGATCATGCTGAGCGCCCGGAGGAGGCGGCTGGGCCGGTCAGCCGGGCAGGCTCGCGAGTACCTGGCGCTCCTTCTCCGGATCCAGCCCGATTCCCGGCCGGGCGGGCGGGTAGCCCTCGGCCTGAATCCAGTGCCAGGTGGCGGCGACCGTCTCGGCCACCGGACGGCAGGTCAGGCCCGCGGCGTAGGCGGCGGTGACATCGCCGTCGTGCAGGCCCGCGGCCTCGCCGGAGGGCGGCACCCAGATCGGCAGCTCGGTCCAGCCCTCGATGGCTGCCGCCTCGATCACCTCGGGGGCGGCCCAGACCAGCCGGGCGTCGGATCCCGTCACGCGGACCGCCGCCTCCAGCACGTCGGCCATGGTCGCGTGACCCGGCTGGCTCACCGTGTTGAACGCGCCGCCGATCCCGCGGTCGGCAGCCGTCAGCATCCACGCGGCCAGGTCGCGGCAGTCGATGAACTGCAGCGGCCGTTCCGGCGGCCCGGGAGCTAGCACGTCGCCGCCGCGCTCGATCCGGCCCAGCCACCACGGCATCCGGCCGACGATCTCGTAGGGCCCGAGGATCAGGCCGGCCCGCGCGAGCAGGGCTCGGTCGCCGAACGCCCCAATCGCCGCGAGCTCGCCGCCGCGCTTGGCCGCCGCGTAGTCCGCGCTGCCAGCATCGCCAGGATCGCCGGCCACGACCGGTCCGCTCTCGTCGAGCCCGGCCGGGATCGGCCACTGGTAGACCGAGCGGCTCGACACGTACCCGTAGTGACCGGCACGGTCCCTCAGCAGCGTCGCCGCGTCCCTGACGACAGCGGGCGCGCCGCTCCAGGTGTCGATGACCGCATCCCACGAGCTGTCGCCGAGCGCCGCGCGGAGGCTGACCGGGTCCGTGCGGTCGGCGCGCAGCGCCAGCGCCCCGGGCGCCGACGGCCCGCTGACCCCTCGGGTCAGCGTGGTGACCTCGTCACCCCTGGCGAGCGCTGTCTCCACGACGGCCCGGCCGACATGGTGGGTACCGCCAAGCACCAGCAGCCTCATGCCGGCATCCTGCCGCAGCCCCGCGCGGGTGACCATGCCTGTTCATCCTCGGCGTAGCTGGCGCATCAGCTGCGGTGACCATGCCTGTTCATCCTCGGCGTAGCTAGCGCATCAGCTGCGGTGACCATGCCTGTTCATCCTCGGCGTAGCTAGCGCATCAGCTGGCCGCAGGCAGATTCCCTGGCCCTGGGCGGCCGGCTGGCCTGGGAAGCCTGGAGTCAGCCCGCCAACGGGCTCATCAAGCAGCCACAGGAACCCCGTCAGCCTCATTGGTGTCGCCAGTTGGGTTCATCCCGGGAGTGGTTAAGATTGACCGGCGGGAACCGGACTTTTCCTAACCGCTGATTCGCGAACCTCGGTGAGCGCCCGTCAGCCGGCCCAAAGGTGAGCGCCCGTCAGCCGGCCCAATCAGGCATTTCGGCCGCAGGCAGGTGGTAGCAGGTGCCCGGCTCGGTCTTTGATGACGTCGCCGACCACTATGACGTGGCCCGGCCGTCCTACCCGGACGAGTTCTACGACGCGCTTGAGGAAATCACCGGTCCGCTGGCCGGCCAGATCGTGCTGGACGGCTGCGCCGGGACCGGGATAGCCACCCGTCAGCTCGGCGCGCGCGGCGCCCGGGTCACCGGGTATGACATTGGCGAGCGCATGCTGCGCCGCGCGAAAGCCCGCGGCCCGGAAGTCCCCTATCTGATGACCGACGGCAACATGCTCCCGTTCCGGGACGGCTGCGCGGACCTCGCCTGCTTCGCGCAGTCCTGGCACTGGCTTGATCACCACCGGGCCAGCCGCGAGGTGGCCCGGGTACTCAGGCCGGGCGGGCACTGGGCCGCCTGGTGGAACCATTCCGTGGCGGATGGCGAGGAGTGGCACGACGCGTATCAGGAGGCGCTGGAAGCAGCCTGTCCCCGTTACTGGCGGGAGCAGAGCAACACTGACTGGAGCCTGGAGCCAATCAGCGCGACCGGGCTGTTCGAGCCAGGCGCCAGTTTCTCCGTGCCGTGGACAAGGGTGGTGACAGCCGCGGACTGGATCACCGATCAGCGCAGCAAGTCCTACGTCGCCGCGCTCAGCCACGAAGAACGCGAGCTGCTGCTGGCGCGGATTGCGCGCATCGCAGCCGAGCGGTTCCCGGACGGGCGGATGACCGTCCCCTATCGCACCGGGGCGTGGATTGCCCGCCGGCTACTCCCCGCCAGGCAAGCCAGCGCCTGATGCGCGGCGGGCTGCTGCCCACCAGCTTGCCCGCCGGGCAGGCCAGCGCCTGATGCGCCGCGGGCTACTGCCCACCAGCTTGCCCGCCAGGCAGGCCAGCGCCTGACTCGCGGCCGAACACGTAGGCGTGCGCCGCGGCGAGCAGCCGGGCATGCTCGCCCAGCAGGCCGGCCACCTGCTCCGGCGTCTCCTCGGCCATCGTGACCAGGTCCGTCCGCATGTCGGCGAGCACCTCGTACATCCCGGCGACGACCGCCAGGGCGTCCGAGGTGCCCTCCAGGTCGCGGTCGACCCGGTCGATGATCTGGTTGCGCACCAGCACGTCCGCGATCTCCTCGGGGCAGCCGAGACCGGCCTGGATCAGGTCGCTCCAGCGACGCCCGGTCCTGCGCAGGCCGCTCCCCGTGCGATAGCCCGCAAAGATCGACTCCCACTGGCGGGCGATGAACTCGTCCCAGCCGAGAGCGTCGATCTCCTCAGGATCATGGTCGTACACAGCTCACCATCGCGATCACGCGCTTGCCCGGCGGCCGGCGCTCAGAGAGATGCGACATGTTCTCCGCAACGAGCCGGATCATACCCGGGCAAGCTAGCCAGCTGGTCGAGCAGCCACCGGGACGAGAGCACCTTGAGCAGGCCCTGCACCTCCCGGCTGCCGGACTGGTCAGCGGGGATCACCAGATCGAAGTGCTCAGCCGCCAGCGGAACGAAGGCCAGGCCGAATGCCAGCGCGGCGGGCTCGCTGGCCACCCCGGTATCGGCCAGCCCGGCAGCGATGGAGGCTGCCACCTGCAGGTGCCCGGCCGCCTGTGTCGCGTAGCCGGAAATCTGAGCCGCGCCGATGCCGAGCCTGGCGAGTTCCCTGTCCAGCACCCGGCGCGCTTCGGATCCGGTCTCCCTGTTCACCAGCCGGAGCCCGAGGCGCGCCACGTCACCCAGGTCGGCGACCTGACCGGCAAGGTCGGTCCGGAGCAGCAGGCCCTCCCGCCAGGAGCAGAACCCGACCACGTCGGCGCCGCGTCGCCGCAGCAGCTCGCGGGCCGGGCCGGTGTTGTACTCGCCCGAAGCACCGCGCAGATGCGCGCCCGCCACGTGCACCAGGCTGTCGGCAGCCAGCTCCAGCGCCTCCTGGCTGCCGCATGGCCACCAGGTGAAGGCGACCGGCGGATCAAGCTGGGCGAGCGGGGTCTCGATCAGGGGCATCGCGGGATCGCAGCCGGCCAGCACGAGTGTCGGCCGCGGCGGCCCGATCGGCCGGATTTTCCGTGCCTGCCGGAACGGCCGGGTTGGCCGACTGGCGGCCGGCTCACCCAGGGCCGGCCCCGGCCCGCTGGCAGCCGACTGCCCCTGCTGACCGGGGCCCGGCCCGCTGACGGCCGACGGCCCCTGCTGACCGGGGCCCGGCTGACTGGCGGCCGACTGCTCGGCTACGCCGCCGGCTGGCAGGAAACCCGCCCGGGTGGCAGTGCCGCCCGCCAGCGGAAGGGCCACGAACGCCGCTCCCATCGGCGCGAGAGTGACCCTGGTGGTATCCGGCCCGAGGGGAGCCACCAGCCAGGCATCCACCGGCGGGGGCAGCTCTCCCGGGCCGAACAGTGCCTCGACGGTGGTGCCCAGCGCCCGCGCCACGGCCAGCGCGACGCGCAGGGAAGGATCGGAGTGCCCCGCCTCCACCGCGGAGACAGCCTGCCGGGAAACCGCGGCCACCCCGGCGAGCTGCTGCTGCGAGAAACCCCTGGCCTGGCGGGCCAGCCGGAGTCGCATCCCGCTGCCGCCCGCGCCCGCCCCGCTTGCTGAGCCGCGGCTGCTGCCCGTGTCGGCCGTCATGCGCCTACCTGCTCACCGCGCGGCGGCCGGGCCAGCGCCAGGCCATCCGGCCCGAACCAGGGCGGGTCAAGTGCCGTCACCACCAGCTGGCTCCCCGCCGGGGCTGGCCGGTCGGCAAGCCGGCAGGTCACTACCGCGCCGGCGACCCTGAGCTCGGCTTCCCAGCCGGCCCCGGCCGGGCGGACGGTCTCGATGGCCCCCGTCATGACCAGCCCGCGGCCCGGCTGCGCTCCCACCGCGATCCGCTCGGGATGAATCCCGGCCAGCGCGGGCTCCTGGCCGCCCCCGGCGGGCACGAAACCCAGGTAGCCCACCAGCTCAGCGACCCGCCGGGAGGCCGGATGCCGCACTACCTCGTCCGGGGCACCGTCCTGCAGCAGGCTGCCGCGATCCAGCACCGCCAGCCGGTCGGCGAACGCCTGAGCCTCGTCAAGCTCGTGCGCAACCAGCACCGACGGTACCTGCCGGGTCGTGACGAGCTCGCGCACCAGGTTGGTGAGCAGCCGCCGCAGCCCGGAGTCCAGGCCCGCGTACGGCTCGTCGAGCAGCAGCACGTCGCAATGCGCGAGCAGCAGCCGCCCGAGCGCAACCCGGTGCGCCTGCCCGCCGGACAGCCGGGCTGGCATGGCAGCCAGCAGGTTCCCGATGCCCAGCACCCCGGCGAGCTGAACCATCTCATCGCCGGAGCGGCCAGCGGCCGGGCCGTAGCGCAGGTTGTCCCGTACCGACAGGTGCGGGAACAGCCCCGGGTCCTGGCGCAGCAGCCCGACCCGGCGCCGCCACGGCGGGACCGAGGCCCGCGGCGGTTCCGTCGAGGTGAGCATCCGGCCGGCCAGCGTGATCCGGGCACGGCGCGGCCTGACCAGCCCGGCGATCGCCTCCAGCAGCGTCGTCTTGCCCGCACCCGAGGGGCCGAAGAGGGCCAGCCGCTCCCCCGGCTGCACGCGCAGCGCAGCGCGCACCCGGAAGTCCCGGCGGTCAACCTCGACGTCGGCGTCGAGCACGAGCGCTCCAGATGTAGGCGGCCAGCGGCAGCGGTAGGGCAACCACCAGGAGCACGAGGGCAAACGGCAATGCGGAGGCTAGGCCGGTCTCCTGCAACGTGGTGTAGATCTGCAACGGTAGCCCGTACGGATGGTAGGCGATGATGATGACGGCCCCGAAGGCTCCCATCGCCCT
>JBEKFH010000129.1:0-11433 GCA_050013415.1 Streptosporangiaceae bacterium
TTGAGATCGGGGTCCTCGGGCACCGACTCGCTGAGAACGTCGACGCCGGCCGCGGCGGCCGCCGGGTCAGCGATGCACTCGATGCGGGCCAGCGCCTGCTCCAGCCGGCCGGCGTCGATGAGTCCCGCCGCCAGGGGGCCCTCCCCGTAGCCGCGCAGCCGGGCGGGCGCCGCCGCCAGGGCCGCCGGATCGCTGTCGTGCACGACGACGTCGTAGCCATGCATGGCCGCCTGCAGCCCGATCTGCAGGCCCATCGTGCCGCTGCCGATCACGAGCACGCGGCGTACGTCCTCGACGCGCACGGCTGCTCCCTCCCGATCCGTCCATCCGGCCCGCTGCGCCATCCGATGCCGCGACGAGCGCCCGTCACCGCCGGGCGTCCCCGGCTGATGCGAACCGGTCCACGGACGGCTGATTGCTCCGCGCCCAGAGCGGGCGAACCAGGCCGGTCTGAGCATCGCCCGCCGTCATGGCCGGCGTCAAGGCTCCGCGAGCCACGACTGGCGCCGGCCCGGGCCGTCAGCCCGGTCAGGCCCCCAGCCGGCAGCGGCTCATGCCTCAGCCGTGAGCGGGGCAGGCCCTCATTTGATCAGGCCGAGCGCGGCCATCCGGCGGGCGTGCTCGTCGGTGAGCCTGGCGAACATCCTGCCGATCTCGCCAAGCTGGGCGGCGTCGCCGCCGACCAGCAGACGCGCCAGCGGCTCGCGCTCGGCCGCCACCCGCTGCGCCTGGCCGAGCGCCTCGCCGACCAGTCGCCTGGCCCACAGCGCCAGCCGGCCGGCCACCCGCGGATCCGCCTCGATCGCCGCGCGCACGGTGGCGATGACGAAGTCCGAGTGCCCGGTGTCCGCCAGCACCTCGAGCACGAGCGCGCGGGTCTGCGGATCCAGCAGCTCAGCGATCGTACGGTAGAAGTCCGCCGCGATCCCGTCGCCGACGTATGCCTTGACCAGGCCCTCCAGCCAGTCGGCCGGCAGCGTCCTGGCGTGGAACTCATCCACCGCCTGCACGAACGGCTGCATCGCCGCGCCCGGGTCGGCCTGCAGCTCCTCCAGCCGCCGCCGCAGCTGCTGGAAGTGGCCGAACTCGGCGACGGCCATGCCCGCCAGGGCGGTCTTGTCCGGCATCGACTCGGCGAGCGCAGCATCCTCTGACAGCCGGAAGAACGCGGTCAGCGTGGCGTATGCCAGCAGCCCGAGCAACTCGGTAACGCCGTCGGCCACCAGGGCGTCGTGCGCTGCGCCGGCCGGCAGGCTGCCCGTCGCTGCGGCGCCAGGAGCCCCGTCCGGCGGCCCGCCGTTCCCGGCGTGCCCGCCGTTCCCGGCGTGCTCATCCGGGCGGGCCGGCCCTCTCGCAGTCACCACGGAAGCCTATATCCGGTGCCGGCTGGGCCGATACCATTGCTCGCGGCGGGAGGAGACCCATGCCTCGCGGCGGGAGATGGCCCATGCCTCGCGGCGGGAGGAGGCCCATGGCAGAGCGCCGCCCGATCCTGGCCGGCTCACCGGTCTTCTGGACGATGCTGAAGTTCGTCCTGCTCGGCCCCCTGCTGCGGCTGCTGTTCCGGCCCCGGGTGACCGGCCTGGAGCACATACCTGCCGAGGGCGGCGCGATCCTTGCCGCCAACCACGTGTCGTTCCTCGATCCGCTGCTGCTGCCACTCGTCGTCCCCCGCCGCAGGGTGATGTTCCTGGCCAAGGTGAAGTACATCGACAAGCCGCTGCTGCACTGGTTCCTGCGCTCCGTCGGAGTCATCCCGGTGGCCACCGACGATCCCGCCGGCGCCGTGGCGGCGGGCGTCCGGGCCGTCCGCGATGGCCGGCTTGTCGGGATCTTTCCCGAGGGCACCCGGTCACCGGACGGCCGGCTGCGGCAGGGGAAGACCGGGGTGGCCAGGATCGCCATCCAGGCTGGCGTGCCAGTGATCCCGGCCGGCATAACCGGGACGGATCTGGCGTTCCCGCGGGGCGCCTGGCTGCCGAGGCCGCGCTCCGTGCGCATCTCGTTCGGCCCGCCGATCAGGTTCCCCGCCCCGCAGGACCTCCCAGCCCCGCAGGACGCTCCCGCCCCCCGGGACCCGCCAGCGCGGCAGGACGCGGCCGACCCGCACGACGCGGCCGCGGCCCTGGCCGAGGCCGGCCGGGGGCCGTCATTCAGCCGCCGCGCCACCGACCAGGTAATGGCCGCGATCGGGGCGCTGTCCGGGCAGCACGCCGGGCCGGACATCACCTAAACCGGGTACGGGGTCACTCTCCGTCGGCATCGCCCTGGTCGCCCCTGACCAGCGTGACCACGGGCTTCGGAGCCTCCCGGGCACGCTGAACTGCGGGTCTAGGCCGGCGCCGGCGCCCGGCCAGAACCGTCACTCAACCGCCGCATAAGAGATCATTGACATGATCAGAAATTGGGCGCAAAGTGTTGGCAGCCGAGCGCGCACGTGTTGACTGTCAAGATCAGTGATGGTCCAGGCCGCCAGGCGCAGAGGAAGGTGCCTATGGCTCTATATCCCTAAAAATATCCTACGACGGATATGACGGATATATGTCTTTACAAGCAGTCTGATGTGACCAGGCTGCATGCATCTGTGGGGAGGTCAGTTATGTCTGATATTACGCCTCTGCGAGGCGAAGGCCGCACGGTTGGACGAATCGGCGGCTTGTACGGTGAACTGATGGCGGAATTCCTTGGGTGCCTTGTCCTGATCGCTTTCGGCGACGGCGTGGTGGCCATGGCCGTGGCCGCGCTGCCTGGTTCCGGGCGTACCTCGGGGCCGACCACGATCTTCGTGGGAGTGGGCGACTGGACGCTCATCACCTGGGGCTGGGCGATGGCCGTCGCGATGGCCGTGTGGGTGGCTGGCGGCGTCAGCGGCGCGCACATTAACCCCGCCGTGACCCTGGCCTTTGCCGTCAGGCGCAAGTTCGCCTGGGGGAAGGTCCTGCCGTACATGGGCGCCCAGGTTCTCGGCTGCTTCGTCGGGGCCGCGCTAGTGTTCCTCGTTTACCACAACGCCATCGACGCGTTCAACCTCGCGGCACATACCCCGAAGAGCTCGGGCAGCGCGCTGGCGACGTACTCGATCTTCGCGAC
Source organism: Streptosporangiaceae bacterium (assembly GCA_050013415.1). Classification (GTDB taxonomy): domain Bacteria; phylum Actinomycetota; class Actinomycetes; order Streptosporangiales; family Streptosporangiaceae; genus Palsa-506. The sequence continues at coordinate 3,091 of JBEKFH010000129.1, forward strand.
GTTCCCGGCCAGCTACTTCCACGGCGCGCTGATCTGGCCGCTGATTGACCAGATCGTCGGCACGGCGTTCCTGCTCATGTTCGTCGCGGCCATCATCGACAGCCGGAACTCGGCGGTGGGGTCGAATCTCGCGCCGCTGGTCATCGGCCTGGCAGTGGCGGCGATCGGCATGTCCTACGGCGCGAACGCGGGGTACGCCATCAACCCGGCCCGTGACTTCGGGCCCCGGATCTTCGCCTGGATCGCCGGGTGGGGGAAGGTGGCCATGCCGGGGACATTCAGCTCGGGGACGTTCCACTTCAGCGGCTACTTCTGGGTGCCCATCGTGGGGCCCCTGATCGGCGGCATCGTCGGCGTGGTCCTCTACGACCTGTTCATCGGTGACGTCCTGCACGCCAGGCTGAAGACGGTCGAGGACGTCAGCGGCCCGATCGAGGAGAGCCGGCCGGCGTCATAACGGCAGACGAGGACGCGGGCAGCCGGGCAGCGATCACCGTGCCTGGCTGCCCCGTCCCGACCGGGCAGCCCGGCCAGTAAATGACGCTGGCCGGGCACCCGTTGCCAGGCTGGCAGGAATCCCGGCAGGAATCTTGGAGGAGTTCAGATGAAGAAGCTCATCAATGACCCGGCCGACGTGGTCAAGGAGGCGCTGCAGGGCATCGCCGCCGCGCACTCCGACCGGCTCAGGGTACTGACCGAACCGAACAACATCGTGCGGGCCGACTCCCCGGTGCAGGGCAAGGTCGCCCTGGTATCCGGCGGCGGCTCGGGGCACGAGCCCATGCACGGCGGCTTCGTCGGCATGGGCATGCTCGACGCTGCCTGTCCCGGTGAGGTGTTCACCTCGCCGACCCCCGACCAGATGCTGGCGGCCACCCAGGCGGTCGACGGCGGGGCCGGCGTCCTGCACATCGTCAAGAACTACACCGGCGACGTGCTGAACTTCGAGATGGCCGCCGACCTTGCCAGGGCGGAGGGCATCGAGGTCGAGGCCGTCGTGATCGATGACGACGTGGCCGTGAAGGACAGCCTGTACACGGCCGGCCGCCGCGGCGTGGGCGCGACCGTGCTCGCCGAGAAGATCTGCGGCGCGGCGGCGGAGCAGCGCAGGCCGCTCGCCGAGGTGGCCGAGCTCTGCCGCACCGTCAACGCCAACAGCCGCAGCATGGGCATGGCCCTCACCTCGTGCACGGTGCCGGCCGCGGGAAAGCCCACCTTCGAGCTCGGCGCGACCGAGATGGAGATCGGCATCGGCATCCACGGCGAGCCGGGGCGGCGGCGGATGGAGGTCGCGTCGGCGCACGACGTCGTCGGGCTGCTCGCGACGCCGATCGTGGAAGATCTGCCGTTCAGCGCCGGCGACAAGGTCCTGGCCTTCGTCAACAGCATGGGCGGGACCCCGCTGATTGAGCTGTACGTCGTCTACAACGAGCTGAACCACTTCCTCGCTGACCGCGGCATCGAGATCAGCAGGAACCTGATCGGCCCGTTCATCACCTCCCTGGAGATGCAGGGATGCTCGATCACGCTGCTGAAGCTGGACGACGAGCTGACCGCGCTGTGGGACGCCCCGGTCAACACGCCCGGTCTCCGCTGGGGTGCCTAGGTGCCGGTTTCCTACAGCCAGGCGAGTGACTGGATCCGGGCATTCGCCGCGACGGTCGCGGAGAACAAGGTCTACCTGACCGAGCTCGATTCGGCCATCGGCGATGCGGACCACGGGATCAACATGAACCGGGGAATGCAGGCCGTGGTCGCGAAGATCGACGGAATGAGCGGGCCGGACATCGGCGCGCTGCTGAAAACGGTCGGCATGACGCTTGTCTCCACGGTCGGCGGGGCGGGCGGGCCCTTGTACGGCACCCTTTTCCTGCAGATGGGCACCTCGGCGGCGGGCAAGTCAGAGCTGTCGGCGGACGACTGGGCCGCTGCCCTGGCCGCCGGGGTGGCCGGGGTGCAGAGCAGGGGCAAGGCCGAGCTGAACGACAAGACCATGATCGACGCCCTGGCGCCGGCCGTGGCGGCGCTGCAGGCCGCGCTCGCGGACGGGTCGACGTTCGATGACGCGCTCCGCCGGTCGGCGGAGGCGGCAGAGGGCGGCATGAAGGCGACGATCCCCCTGGTGGCGCGGAAGGGACGGGCCAGCTACCTGGGCGAGCGCAGCGCAGGTCATCAGGATCCCGGAGCAACCTCGTCCTGGCTTCTTGTTCTCGGGGCAGCCGAGGCGTTCACTGGTCAGCAGGCCGGTAACTAACTTACGCCGGTAACTAACTTACATAGGAAGGACCAAGGAGAGCAGAGATGGCTGAATACGCGGGAGCGCTTGATCAGGGCACGACCTCGACTCGCTTCATGGTGTTCGATCACCACGGTCAGGTCGTATCCGTCGACCAGAAGGAGCACGAGCAGATCTTCCCGAAGCCCGGCTGGGTGGAGCACGACGCCACCGAGATCTGGGACCGCAGCCAGGAGGTGATGGCCGGCGCGCTGAGCAAGGCCGGGCTCGCCGCCACCGACCTCGCCGCCATCGGCATCACCAACCAGCGCGAGACCACCGTGGTCTGGGACCGGAACACCGGCCAGCCGATTCACAACGCGGTGGTGTGGCAGGACACCAGGACCGACCTCATCTGCAATGACCTGATGGCCGACGGCGGCCAGGACCGGTTCCGCGCCACCACCGGCCTGCCCATCGCCACCTATTTCTCCGGGCCGAAGGTCAAGTGGCTGCTCGACAACGTCGAGGGCGCGCGGGAGCGTGCCGAGGCCGGTGACCTGGTGTTCGGCAACATCGACACCTGGTGCATCTGGAACCTGACCGGCGGGGTCAACGGCGGCGTGCACATCACCGACGTGACCAACGCCAGCCGCACGCTGCTGATGGACCTGCGCACCCTGCAGTGGGACGACTCGATCCTGTCGATCATGGGCATCCCGAAGAGCATGCTGCCCGAGATCCGGCCGTCCAGCCAGGTCTACGGCGAGTCCGTCGGCTCGGTGGCCGGCGTGCCGGTGGCCGGTGACCTCGGCGACCAGCAGGCCGCCCTGTTCGGCCAGACCTGCTTCGGGGTAGGCGAGGCGAAGAACACCTACGGCACGGGCAACTTCCTCGTGCTCAACACCGGGACCACGCCGACGCCGTCGAAGAGCGGCCTGATCACCGGGGTAGGGTACAAGATCGGCGACCAGCCCGCCGCCTACATGCTGGAGGGGTCGATCGCCATCACCGGTGCCCTGGTGCAGTGGCTCCGGGACAACCTGAAGATGATCGGGTCCTCGGCGGAGGTGGAGACGCTGGCCAGGTCCGTGGAGGACAACGGCGGCGCGTACTTCGTGCCTGCCTTCTCCGGGCTGTTCGCGCCGTACTGGCGGAGCGACGCGCGCGGCGTGATCGCTGGCCTGACCAGGTACGTCACCGCCGGTCACCTGGCGCGTGCCGTGCTGGAGGCCACCGCCTGGCAGAGCAAGGAGGTCGTCGACGCGATGAACTCCGACTCGGGCGTGGACCTGACCTCACTCAAGGTCGACGGCGGCATGGTCGGCAACGAGCTGCTCATGCAGTTCCAGGCGGACGTGCTCGGCGTGCCGGTAATCCGGCCGACCGTTCCCGAGACCACGTCGCTCGGCGCCGCGTACGCGGCCGGCCTGGCCGTCGGGTTCTGGGCCGAGGTCGAGGACCTGCGGGAGAACTGGGGCAAGGACAAGCAGTGGGATCCGAGCATGGATGCCGCCAAGCGCGACAAGGAGTACGCCCTGTGGAAGAAGGCCGTCACCCGCACCTTCGACTGGGTCGAGTAGCGGCATGACGTCAGCGGCCATCAGCTCTGCCCAGGCTGCCGGGCAGCCGGCCCAGCCCGGGCGGGCTGATGGCCGCATCGACTGCGAGGTCCTCGTCATCGGCGGCGGCTCCACCGGCGCCGGGGTCGCCAGGGACGCGGCCATGCGCGGGTTCTCCACCGTCCTGGTGGAGCGCGCCGACATGGCCACCGGCACCACCGGCCGGTTCCACGGGCTGCTGCACTCCGGCGGCCGTTACGTGGTGAAGGATCCCAAGGCCGCGGAGGAGTGCATCGGGGAGAACATCATCCTGCGCCGGATCGCCGACGACTGCATCGAGGACACCGGCGGGCTCTTCGTCACCACGCCGATCGACGACCCCGGCTACGCCGACAAGTTCATCCAGGGCTGCAAGGCGACCGGGATCGAGGTGCAGGAGATCGGCGTCGGTGAGGCGCTGCGCCGTGAGCCGCGCCTCAATCCGCGTATCTCCCGTGCCCTTGTCGTGCCCGACGCGACCGTCGACGCGTGGAAGATGGTCTGGTCCTGCGTCCGGTCGGCCCGGCAGTACGGTGCCACGGTGCTTCCGTACCACGAGGTCATCTCGGTGATCAGGGACGGAACCAGGGTCGCGGGCGCGGTGGTGCGCGGCCCCGATGGCGAGCTGCGGATCCAGGCGGAGGTCGTGATCAACGCGGCCGGGGCCTGGGCCGGCAAGATCGCGGCCATGGCGGGCTGCGAGGTCAACGTTCGCCCGGGCAAGGGCATCATGGTGGCCACCAACCACCGGCTGGTGAACACCGTGGTCAACCGGTGCGAGATGCCCGCCGACGGGGACATCCTGGTGCCGATCAGGACGGTCAGCGTCATCGGCACCACGGACACCCTCGTCACCGATCCGGACGACTGGCCGATCACGCGCCAGGAAATCGACGAGATGCTCACGGCGGGCGAGAACCTGGTGCCCGGCTTCCGCGAGTCGCGCACCCTGCGGGTGTGGGGCGGCGTCCGGCCGCTCTTCGAGGACTCCGGGCCGTCCGAGACCAGGGACGTGACCAGGGCGCATGCCGTGCTCGACCACAAGGCCCGGGACGGCGTCGAGGCGTTCCTGACCATCACCGGCGGGAAGTTCTGCACCTACCGGCTGATGGCGCAGGACGCCGTGGACGCCGCCTGCGGCGTGCTCGGCACTCACCGGCCCTGCCGGACCGCGGACGAGGCGCTGCCCGACTCGGGGGATCAGCGGTTCTACCGGATCGGCTCGCGGCTGGCCGGCCGGGAGCGGACCCTGCACGACGAGCAGCTGATCTGCGAGTGCGAGCTTGTCCGGCGCGGCGCCCTGGAGGACGCGATGGCGCGCCGCGGCGCGGCGAGCCTGGACGACATCCGCCGCGCGCTCCGCCTGGGGATGGGCCCCTGCCAGGGCGGGTTCTGCACCTACCGGGCGACCGGCATCCTGCACCAGCAGACGAACCTGACCGCGGCCGCGGCGAACCGCGCCCTGCTGGAGTTCCTGCAGGAGCGCTGGAAGGGCGTGCATCCGCTGCTGCACGGCGATCAGCTCCGGCAGGCCTGGCTGGACGACTGGATTTTCCAGGGCGTGCTGGACGTGGAGCACCTTCCGCTGGCCGACTCCGAACGGGCGCGGGTGTGAGGAGTCAGCCAGGCATCAGGGCCGCTGACGCGGTCGTGCTGGGAGCAGGCATGGCCGGGCTCACCGCGGCGGTCCGGCTGGCCGAGGCCGGGCTCCGCGTGGTGACCGTGGCCAAGGGCCTCGGCTCGCTCCGGCTCGCCCCGGCCACCATCGACGTCCTCGGGTACGCGCCCGGCCGGGTGGACAGCCCGGCCGGCGCGCTGCCCGGCTTCGTGGCCGCCCGCCCGCACCATCCCTACGCGGCGGTCACCCCGGCCGTGCTGGCCGAGAGCCTGCGCTGGCTCGCCGATCACGTGCAGGCCTACTCCTACGTCGGCGACGCCAGCGCCAACATGCTGCTGTCGACGGCCATCGGGGTTCCCCGGCCGAGCGCGATGGTGCCCGAGACCATGGCCGGCGGCGACTTCCGGTCGCTGCGCAGCGTCGCGATCGCCGGCCTGCGGGCGCTGAAGGACTTCCACCCGGCGCTGGCGGCCGACAACCTCCGCGCGGCGGCCGCCGCAGAGGGCCTGGCCCTCGAGGCCAGGCCGGTGATGCTGAACCCGCCGACGGACGGGGAGGCCGACGTCAGCACGCTCGGCTTCGCCCGCAGGTTCGAGGACGCGGGCTTCCGCGGCGCCGTCGCGAAGGAGCTGCGCGCCGCGCTGCGCGACGAGCAGGCGGTCGGGATCCCCGCGGTGCTCGGGTTCGACCAGGTGCGGCCGGTCTGGACCGAGCTGCAGGAAGCGATCGGGCGGCCGGTGTTCGAGATCCCCACCATGCCGCCGTCGGTGCCCGGCATGCGGCTGGCCAGGGCGCTGCAGGAGCGGCTGCGCCGGGCCGGCGGCCGGTTCGTGCTCGGCGCCGAGGCCGTCGGCCCGGAGATCCGCGACGGCAGGCTGGCCGGCGTGCGGATCCGCGCCGGGAACAGGGAGACCGCGCGGCTGGCCCGGTGGGTGGTGCTGGCGACCGGCGGGCTGGCGTCCGGCGGGATTCAGGTCGGCCTCGACGGCATCGCGACCGAGCCCGCGCTCGGGCTGCCGGTGTTCGGGCCGGGCCCCGGCGAGCCCGCGTTCCTGCCCGGCTACCTCGGCGAGCACCCGATGGGCACGGTCGGGCTGCGGGTCGACGCCCGGCTCCGCCCGGTCGGCGCCGGCGGCGAGCCGGCGCACCCGAACGTGCTCGCGGCCGGGGCCATCATCGGCGGGGCGCGGCCGTGGCGGGAGAAGTCCGGTGACGGCATCAGCCTGTCCACTGGTTACCTTGCGGCCGGGACGATCCTGGAGGATGCCGGATGAGCGACGAGCCCGCGTTCGATTTCATCCGCGACTCCCTTGACCACTGCGTCAAGTGCACGATCTGCGAGACCGCGTGCCCGGTGGCGAACGCCACCCCGCTGTTTCCCGGGCCGAAGTACGTCGGCCCCCAGGCCGAGCGCTTCCGCACGCCCGGGTCCTCGGTCGATTCCTCGCTCGACTACTGCTCCGGCTGCGGCATCTGCTCGCAGGCCTGCCCGCAGGGCGTGCACGTGGCCGAGATCAACTCGCGCGCCAGGGCGACGATGAAGCAGCAGAAACGGATGCCGCTGCGCGACCACCTGCTGTCCAGGCCGAGCGTGGAGGGCCGGCTGGCCACCCCGGTCGCCCCGCTGGCCAACTTCGTCCTGTCGAACAAGATATTCCGCCTGCTGGCCGAGCGGACCCTGGGGATTCACCGGGATGCCCCGCTGCCGACGTTCGCCGGCCGGACGTTCCAGCGCTGGGCGCGGCGACACCGCCCCGCCGCCAGCACCCGCGAGGTCGTCTACTTCCACGGCTGCAGCGCCAACTACTTCCAGCCAGAGCTCGCCGAGATGACCGTGGCTGTCCTCGAGCACAACGGATTCCGGGTGCTGGTGCCGCCGCAGGACTGCTGCGGCCTGCCGCTGCAGTCCAACGGGATCTTCGACACGGCCCGGTCTTACGTCCGCCGCCTGGTCGGCAACCTGGCCCCGTATGCCAGGGCGGGCAATCCGATCGTGGCTACCTCGACCAGCTGCGGCCTGATGCTCAAGCGCGAGGCCATCGAGATCCTCGGCATCGAGGACGACGACCTGCGCGTGGTGAGCGAGCACACCTACGACATCTGCGAGTTCCTGGCGGACCTGGACGCGTCCGGGGAGCTCAGGACCGACTTCACGGCCGTCCCGATGACCGTGACCTATCACGCTCCGTGCCAGCAGCAAGGGCACGGGATCGGCAAGCCGGCCCTGGACCTGCTCGCCCTGGTCCCGGAGCTGAAGGTGATCGAGCTGGACCGGGCCTGCTGCGGCATCGCCGGCACCTACGGGATCAAGCGCGAGAAGTACGACATCGCGATGAAGGTGGGCCAACCCCTGTTCGAGGACATCACCAGCTCGGGGGCTGAGCTGTCGGTCTGTGACAGCGAGACCTGCCGGTGGCAGATCACCCACGCCACCGGGCGGCCGTCCGTGCACCCGGTCGAGGTGCTGCACCGGGCCTACGGGCTGCAGTGACCGCTGGCTGACATGACCCAGGGCGCAGAACCAGCTTCGAGGGGACGGTGGCAGGCCGGCGATGGTCGGGATCGTGATCGTGTCGCACAGCGCGCAGCTGGCCGACGGAGTGGTCGAGCTCGCCAGGGAGATGGCCGGGCCTGACGTCCTGATCGTCGCCGCCGGCGGCATGGACCTGCCCGGCCGCCCGCTCGGCACCGACGCGGTGCTGGTGGCCAGCGCGGTGCAGCAGGCCTGGGGCGACGAGGGCGTGCTGGTGCTGATGGACCTGGGCAGCGCCGTCTTGTCGGCCGAGCTGGCGCTCGAGCTGCTGCCCGAGGAGTACCAGCCCCGGGTACTGCTGTGCGAGGCGCCGATCGTGGAGGGCGCCGTGGCCGCCGCGGTGGCCGCGCGGCTGGGCGAGCCGCTGGACCGGGTA
>JBEKFH010000130.1:0-11411 GCA_050013415.1 Streptosporangiaceae bacterium
TCACCGACGGCCGGGACGCCGAGCACATCGCCCGCGGCGTCTTCGACGCCTACACCCGGCTGAACCTGCGCTACTCCCAGCTCGCGCCGCTGACCATGTGGGACGAGCGGAACACGGGAACGAACCTGCCGGCCCAGATCGAGCTCTACGCGGCGTCCGGCGCGGAGTACTCGTTCCTGTTCATGGCCAAGGGCGGCGGCTCGGCGAACAAGTCGTTCCTGTACCAGCAGACCAAGGCTGTGCTCAACCCCGAGTCGATGCTCGCGTTCCTGGACGAGAAGATCCGCTCGCTGGGCACCGCCGCCTGCCCGCCGTACCACCTGGCGATCGTGATCGGCGGAACCAGCGCCGAGTTCGCGCTGAAGACCGCCAAGTACGCGTCGGCCCGCTACCTGGACGCGCTGCCGGCCGCCGGGTCCGCGGCCGGGCACGGGTTCCGCGACACCGAGATGGAGCAGCGGGTGCTGGAGCTCACCCGGCGGACCGGCATCGGCGCGCAGTTCGGCGGCAAGTACTTCTGCCACGACGTGCGGGTGATCAGGCTGCCCCGGCACGGCGCCTCCTGCCCGGTCGCGATCGCCGTGTCCTGCTCGGCCGACCGGCAGGCGCTCGGCAAGATCACCCGCGACGGGGTGTTCCTGGAGCGGCTGGAGGCCGACCCCGCGCGGTACCTGCCGGACACCGCCGACGGCGAGCTCGGCGGCGAGGTGGTCAGGATCGACCTGGCCAGGCCGATGGCCGAGATCCGCGCGGAGCTGTCCCGTTATCCGGTCAGGACCCGGCTGGCGCTGACCGGCCCGCTGGTGGTCGCCCGCGACATCGCCCATGCCAAGATTGCCGAACGGATCGCTGCAGGCCAGCCGATGCCGGCCTACCTGCGAGATCACGGGGTGTACTACGCGGGGCCGGCCAAGACCCCGGAAGGTTACGCGTCGGGATCGTTCGGGCCGACCACGGCCGGCCGGATGGACTCCTACGTGGACGCGTTCCAGGCCGCCGGCGGGTCGCTGGTCATGCTGGCGAAGGGGAACCGGTCGGCCGCGGTGACCGCCGCCTGCCAGCGGCACGGCGGGTTCTACCTCGGCTCGATCGGCGGGGCCGCGGCGAAGCTGGCCCGGGACTGCATCACCAGCGTGGAGGTGCTGGAGTACCCGGAGCTGGGCATGGAGGCGGTCTGGAAGATCGAGGTGCGCGACTTCCCCGCGTTCATCGTCGTGGACGACAAGGGCAACGACTTCTTCGCCGATGTCACGGCGCCGGGGCAGCCGCTGCTGACGATCGGTTCCGCGCCCAGCTAGGAGGAGCGCCAGTGCCGGATGACGAGCCCGGTTTCCGGGTCGAGCACGACTCGATGGGCGAGGTGCGGGTCCCTGCCGACGCCCTGTGGGGCGCGCAGACCCAGCGGGCGGTGCAGAATTTCCGCGGGATCTCCGGCGAGCGCATGCCGCTCGACGTGATCAGGGAACTCGCCAGGATTAAGTACGCAGCCGCCGTGGTCAATGCCGAGCTGGGCGTCATCGAACCGGACATGGCCGAGGCCATCGCCGGCGCCGCCGGCGAGGTGGCATCGGGCGACCTCGGCGACGGGAGCCAGCACGCTGGCCAGTTCCCTGTCCCGGTCTTCCAGACCGGCTCGGGGACCTCGACCAACATGAACGTCAACGAGGTGCTCGCCCAGCTCGCGACCCGGCGGCTCGGCCGGCCCGTGCACCCGAACGACCACGTCAATGCCTCCCAGTCGTCCAACGACGTCTTCCCGTCCGCGGTCCACCTGGCGACGGCCCGCCTGCTGTCCGGTGAGCTGAGCCGCGCGCTGGACCACCTCGCCGGGACGCTGGAGACCAAGAGTACGGAGTTCGCCGACGTGGTCAAGAGCGGCCGCACGCACCTGATGGACGCGGTGCCGGTGACGCTCGGCCAGGAGTTCGGCGGGTACGCCGCGGCGATCCGGCACGCCGTCGCGCGGATCCAGGCCGTGCTGCCCGAGGTCGGCGAGCTGCCGCTGGGCGGGACCGCGGTGGGCACCGGGCTGAACGCCCCGTCCCGGTTCGCCGCCCTGGTCATCGAGCGGCTGGCACGGTCTGCTGACGGGCAGTACCCGGTGACCGAGGCGGTGAACCACTTCGAGGCGGCCGGCGGCCGGGACGCCCTGGTGGCCGCCAGCGGGGTGCTGCGTACCATCGCGGTCAGCCTCTACAAGATCTGCAACGACCTGCGGCTGATGGGGTCGGGACCGCGGACCGGGCTGGCCGAGATCTCGATACCTGACCTGCAGCCCGGGTCGTCGATCATGCCCGGCAAGGTCAACCCGGTCATCCCCGAGGTCGTCTGCCAGATCTGCGCCCAGGTGATCGGCAATGACGCCGCGGTGGCGTTCGGCGGCGCCGCGGGCAACTTCGAGCTGAACGTGATGATCCCGGTCATCGCCAGGAACCTGATCGCCTCGATCCACCTGCTGGCGGGGGGTTCGCGGGAGCTCGCAGACCGCTGCATCGCCGGGATCACGGCCCATGCGGACCGGATGCGCCGCTACGCCGAGTCGTCGCCGTCGATCGTCACCGCGCTCAACCCGTTCATCGGGTACGAGGCCGCTGCTGCGGTGGCGCACCAGGCGCTGGCGTCCGGCGAGACGATCAGGGCGGTCGTGCTGGAACGCGGGCACGTGGCCCGGGGCGATCTCACCGAGGCGGAGCTGGACGCGGCACTCGACGTGCTCGCGATGACCCGGCCGCACGCCGCCGGGTGATGGTGGGTGATGCCGGGTGAGGCCGGGCGATGCCGCGGGCGGGCGGGCGATGCCGCGTGATGTCCGTTATGTAGCCGAATTCACATCGGGCTCTCAGGAATCTCGCTGGCGGCGCCGGTAAGGTTCGGGTCCATGCATAGTGCGGTGGGAGCGGGCAGGCTGCTCGCCGGGCGCTATCGCCTGGATCGCCCCATCGGCCGCGGTGCGATGGGAGTCGTCTGGCGCGGCCGGGACGAGCTGCTCGAGCGCGCCGTCGCGGTCAAGGAGGTCCGCGTCCCCGCCGCGGTGACGCCAGCCGACGCCGAGGTGGTGCGTCAGCGGACGCTGCGCGAGGCCAAGACCGCTGCCCGGCTGAATCACCCGGGGGTGGTGACCGTCTTCGACGTGTTCGAGGAGGACGGCAGCCCGTGGATCGTGATGGAGTTCGTGCAGGCGCGGGCGCTCGACCAGGTCGTCACCGAAGACGGCCCGCTCCCCCCGCTAGCTGCTGCCCGGGTGGGCGAGTGCCTGCTCAGCGCGCTCAGCGCCGCGCATTCAGCCGGAGTGCTGCATAGGGACGTCAAGCCGGGCAACGTGCTGCTCGGCCAGGACGGCAGGGCCGTGCTGACCGACTTCGGCATCGCCACGTTCGCGGGGGATCCCGCGCTGACCCAGGTGGGCATGGTGGTCGGCTCGCCCGGGTTCACCGCACCGGAACGGCTCCGCGGCCAGCCGGCCACGCCGGCCTCCGACCTGTGGTCGCTGGGCGCGACCCTGTACGCGGCGGTCGAGGGCCGAGGTCCGTTCGAGCGCACCGGCGGCGCGGTCGCGATCATGGCCGGGGTGGTCAGCGAGAAGGCGCCGCGCGCTCCCTCGGCCGGGCCGCTGATGCCGGTGATCGAGGCCCTGCTGCGCGCGGAACCGGCGGAGCGGCCGGACACGGCCACGGCCGCGCGGCTGCTGGCCGAGGCAGCGGCGGGCGCGGAGGCGGGCGGCACGCTGCCTGCGTACCCGTGGCCCTACGGCGCCGTCGCCGACCGTATCGGCCCGCCGGGCCCGGGCATTACCGCCGGGCCGGAAGGCCTGGGGGACCAGACGGGTATGCCGAGCCAGGCTGGCACGCCGGTTCTGGCCGGCGGTGCGGTTCTGGCCGGCGGTGCGGTTCTGGCCGACGGTGCGGTTCTGGCCGGCGGTGCGGTTCTGGCCGGCGGGCCGGTCCTGGCGGGCCGGGCGGATGACGGCGGCACGACCTCGGCCTTTCCGGTGCAGCCGGGCTCGTCGACCGCAGACGCGCCTGGCTACTCCGTGCTCCCTGGCTCCGGGAGTCATCCTGGCGCGACGCGGTTCGCGGGCTTCGGGAATCCGGCTGACGCGGCGGGCCTGCCGGGCTCCGCTGACCTGCCAGCCTTCCTGGACCTGCCCGCCCGTCCCGACATGCCGCGGTTCAGCGATCCGCATCCGTTCCCGCTGGGCCTGCCGGACCCGCCAGGCCAGCAAGGTCCGCCGGCCATGCCCGGCCGGCCCGCCGCGCCGGGCCGGCCGCACCGGCATGGCCGGGCTCTGGCAGCCGCAGTCGCCGCGATCGCCGTGCTCGCGGCCGGCCTGCTGGGCCTGCTGGCCTACGCGCACTCAGGAGGGCAGAACATCGCCCAGGGGGACACGGGACTCCGGCTCGGGACGAACGGCAAAGCGGCAAGCGCAGGCCGGCGGACGGCCGGCGGCACCGGGGCAGCGGCATCAGCCAGCCCGAGTCCCGGCGGGACGCCGGCAGCGGCAATCGGCACTGCCCGCACCACGGGTGCCAGCCCGGCCGCGACCGCCAGCCCGACACCCAGCAGCACGCCCGGCGGCCCGCCTGCGGGCTATCGGTGGTACACCGTCTCCGCCGCTAGCAGCGGCACGGCGGCGGGCTTCACTGTCGCCGTTCCCGATACCTGGCAGGCGAGCACCGAGGGCCTGATCACGCAGGTGAGCAGCCCGGCCGGAAACGCGCGCGTGGAGATCAACCTCACGCCGTTCACCCTTCCCAGCCCGGTAGGCGAGGCGATGCTGCAGCAGTTTCAGGCGATCGTGCAGGGCACGTATCCCGGTTACAAGGGTCACGGCATCACCGCAGGGACCTTCCGCGGCGCGGCCGACGCGGTCTGGCACTTTACCTGGCGGCAGGGCATCGGGCGGGCTTCCGCGACCGACCTGCTGGTCAGCCTGGAGACCGCCGATGGCGAGCAAGCGTACGCGCTGACCGTGGCGGCGCCGAAGCCCAACTCGCTTGCCGCGCACGGCGTCTACTGGCAGATGCTGCGGACGTTCCAGCCCGCGCCGTAGCGAGCGGCACGGGCAGCTTTGCACGTCGCGGCAGCGACGTGAAGCCGACGCGGCCCCCTCCCGGGCGGATGCCGGCCCTCCCGCGGCGGACCCGGGGATGCCGGCCCTCCCGCGGCGGAGCCTGGAGGGCCGGCATCACCCGATGCCGGTTATCCGGCGCCCCGGACCCGGAAGTACATCGTCGGGTGCCACCACGGACTGCGCAGATGCCAGCCGACCAGGGTGCCGGGCACGAGCGCTCCCAGCGTGTACCTGCGGCCGGCCACCAGCTCGACATGGCCGGAACCGTAGAACGCGAGATCGCCCTTGCGCGCATGCCGCCTGCTCACCCGGACCAGCCTGCTGGAGGCCAGCATCTCGGTGGTGTCCCGGCCAAAGTAAATGCCTTCTTGCGAGTACGAGGCCATGACGAGCCCGGAGCAGTCGAAGCAGCCGCCCGTTCCTCCCCAGCAGTACGGCTCGCCCACCTGATGGGCTGCCCAGATGTATGCCCTCATCCGGCGGGAGCGGTGCGGGCGGGAGCCGTGGGCCGTGGCTGCCTGCGCGGCCACCGTGGCCACTTGCGTGGCCGTGGCCGCCTGCGTGGCCGCCAATTGGGTCGACGCCGTCGGCTGGGTCCTTCCCAGCGGTTCCGCCACCGCCATTACCCGGATGGTCGCCAATCCCCGGCTAGTCGCCGCGTGCGTGAGCGCCGGGTGAGCCAGCGCCGGGTGAGCGAACTGAGCCGGAAGGACCGCGACGGCGGCGGCGAACGGTACTGCGAGTGCGCTCTTGAACGTGAGTGACATGGGACTACGGGACAAGATGATCCCTTTGTCGGGCGCGCGGAGCGCGCTCGTCTGCCACCCGGACGCTGCTGGCCCCAGGGAAAACGCGGGCTGGCAGTGGCGCGCGGACGTGCCGCGGGTCAGGGCGGCGGTCACGTGTGGAGTGATCCGTACGCGCGCGGGTGCTGTCGGTCATCTACCCTGCCCGATAAATGACCTGGCCAAGCCCGGAATGGATATCATCCATGTATGGGACAGATCACATCGCCTGCCCTATTTTCGGATGAAGCGCGTATCTCATCGCTCTCACCTGCTGCTTTGCCGTGTTCTGTCGCCTCGGCGACGGCCGGGTGAGCGCCATCGCGATATGACGAATACGGCTCAAGCTCGCACCCTGAGTTATTCAAGGCTCGCGGCAGTGACTACTCAAGTCGCGGAATTTACCGTTTCGTGATCATCCGGCGTGGCGGAGTAATCGCTGATCGCTAGTTTCCGCAGGCCGACGGGAATTCCCCCCGGGGGGCCTGCAGCTCGCTGCCGGCACACCGCTAACGTGGCGCCGCGACCGTGGACCTGGCCGCCACCGCGGACCTGCCGCGACCGCGGATCTGGCCGCCACCGCGGACCGGACCTGGCATGAGCGCCCGGTCAGTACCAGCCGTTCGCTTCCCAGAACGACCACGCGCTGCACGGATTGCCGTAGCGGCCCGCTATGTAACCCAGGCCCCACTTGATCTGCGTCGTGGGGTCGGTCTGCCAGTCGGGCCCGGCACTGGCCATCTTGGATCCCGGCAGTGCCTGCGGGATCCCGTAGGCACCGCTGGCGTTCTCGGCGTTGTAGCGCCAGCCGCTCTCGCGGCTCCAGATGTCATCGAGGCACCCGTAGTACGTGCTCGGCTTCCAGCCGAACGACGACAGCATCTTGTACGCGATCGCCTGAGCGGTCCCCGGATCCGGCGGCGGCTCGCTCACGGTGGCCGGCGGGAGGCCTGGCGATGACGTGCCAGCTTCCGAGGACGAGCCTGCCACTGGCCTGGTCGCCAGCTTCGGCGTGCCCACCATGCTGAGCGTCCTCGAGGCGGCGTCCATCAGGATCATGTGCTGGCGATCCTGCTCCAGCAGGGCAATAGAACGGCTGGCCGGAATGCCCGCCACCACGATCGCCGCCGCGTCGGCGCCGCTGCCGCGCGCCCGCGCCACCAGGGCGGCCGCGCCCGCACCGCCGACCCCGGCCACGAACACGGCCGTCACGAGCAAGAGGACGCCTGTAGGCCGACGCTTGCGCGCCCCTGACGGCCCGGGCTTCCGGTGTCGTGACAACTGCAGTCCTTCCGTCGGTCAGGCACGCAGGCGCAACGCTCAGCCAGCGCGACCCGCTGCGGCGGGTGGCAGCGAGTCTGTGACGGTTAGGCCTTGATGCGGCGAGGCCACTGGATCCCTTCGCGAGCAGACCGGCCCGTTGAGGAGTCCAGCACCGTTGCCGCACCACATTGCCAGAAGTGAAGGAGGTCATCCATGCGATTGCCGATAAAAGCCGGGCCGGCGTGGCGCGATTCAGAGAGCGCGGATCACGGTTTGGCAATACGTAATAGAACAATTACCATCGGTGAGATAGATCATCCTGTGATCGCCAGCATCCCGTCGGCCGCGTCGGCGACGCACCGCCAGCTACCCACTGGCGCGCCGCGGGGACTACTTTTCAGGGATGGCCGATTCCCAGAAGCGAACCCGGCGCGCGGGCTGGAACTTCGGCGCCGGGGACCCGGCGACCGTGCTCAGGGAGGCCAGGAAGGCCCTCTTCGTGATGGTGGGATTCCTCGCCGTCCTCTGGATCGTGCAGATCATCAACTGGGCCGACCACTACCACCTCACCTACAGCTACGGCATCCAGCCGCGCGACATCGGCAGCCTGCCGGACATCCTGACCGCGCCGTTCCTGCATGTCAGCTGGGCCCACATCGAGGGCAACTCGGGGCCGCTGTTCATCTTCGGCTTCCTCGCCGCCTACCGCGGCGTGACCAAGTTCTACGGCGTGACCGCCCTGGTCATCCTCACCAGCGGCCTGGGCGCGTGGCTGACCGGGAGCGCGGGATCGGTCGAGGTCGGGGCGAGCGGCGTGGTCTTCGGGTACTTCGGCTACATCATGGTCCGCGGGCTCTTTGACCGGCATGCGATCGACGTGCTGATCGGCGCGGTGATGGCGCTCTGCTTCGCCTACCAGTTCTCCGTGCTGCTACCACAGCAGGGCATCGGCTGGCAGGCGCACATCGGCGGCCTGGTCGGCGGAATCCTGGCAGGCTGGGTCTTCCGGGACCGGCGGCCCGTTCAGGCCGCCGACCCGGTGGCGCCGCCGGGCACCAAGGGCACGGCGCGCGGGAAGGCCGCGGGGCCGGTCGACCCCTCGCGTGCCGAGCTGCACAAGCAACTCGATGACCTCGGCCTCTGACGGCCGGCCCGGGCTGTGGCGGCACCGGGACTTCCTGCTGCTGTGGACCGGCCAGTCGATCAGCGAACTGGGCTCCGCCGTCACCACGCTGGCGCTGCCGCTCACCGCCGTAGTGGTGCTCCGGGCGTCGGTGTTCCAGGTCGGCCTGCTCTCCGCAGCGACCACGATCCCGTTCCTGCTCATCGCGCTGCCGGCCGGCCTGGTCGTGGACAGGATCGCCAAGCGCGGGCTCATGATCGGCTGCGACGCCGCGCGGATGCTGATCATCGGCTCGGTCCCGGTCGCGGCCTGGCTCGGCGGGCTGACCCTTTTCCAGCTGTACGTGGTCGCCGTGGCGGCCGGCGCGGGAACCGTTTTCTTCGACGTGGCCTATCAGAGCTTCACCCCTGCGCTGCTCGACCATGACCAGCTTCCCGACGGCAATGGCAAGCTGGCGGCCACCCAGTCGTTCGCCCAGGTCGCCGGACCGGGGGTGGGCGGCGCCCTGTTCGGCCTGCTGCGCGCGGGCGCGCTGACCGCAGACGCGCTGTCCTACGCGGTCTCGACCGTCTCGCTGCTGCGGATCAGGACGAGGGAACCCGCGCGGCCAGCCCGAGCGGCCGGAGCCGCCAAGCCCAGGCTGCGCGCAGAGCTCCTCGCCGGGATCAGCTTCGTCACCAGGCACCCGGTGCTGCGCAAGATCGCGGCGTGCACGGCCACGGCGAACCTGTTCGGGGCGATGGCCTTCTCGATCGAGATCATCTTCCTGATCCGGGTACTGCACGTGCGCCCCGTTTACACGGGCCTGCTGCTCGCGGCCGGGAGCCTCGGCGGCGTGGCTGCCGGAATCGCCTCTGGCAGGCTTTCCCGCTGGATCGGCTCGGCCAGGATCATCTGGTTCTCCCTGC
The DNA here is from genome assembly GCA_050013415.1 of Streptosporangiaceae bacterium. GTDB lineage: Bacteria > Actinomycetota > Actinomycetes > Streptosporangiales > Streptosporangiaceae > Palsa-506. The sequence continues at coordinate 9,151 of JBEKFH010000130.1, forward strand.
TGGCCTTCGGCGCGCCCGGGCTGCTGCTGCCGCTGGCCGAGCCAGGCTGGCGGCTCGCCTTTGTCGTCGTCGGCGGGGCCGGCTTCACGTTCTCCGGCGTGCTCTACAACATCGCGCAGCTGAGCTACCGGCAGGCCATCTGCCCGCCCGCCATCCTCGGCCGGATGAACGCCGCCGTCCGCTGGATCGTCTGGGGCACGCTGCCCCTCGGCGGCCTGATCGGCGGAACGCTCGGGGCGGCGCTCGGAGTGCGCCCGACCATGTGGATCGGAATGGCCGGCGCCTGGGCGTCCGCCAGCTGGGTGCTGTTCTCGCCGCTGCGCCACATGCGCGACGTGCCCGGCCCTGGCGAGCAATACGGCCCCGCGCCGACCTCGCCCCGCGGGACGCCGGGACCGGGCAGTCCGCAGGGTAAGGCACATCGGGACGGACCCGGGGCCGCCAGGCCAGCGATCCAGGAGCCATAAAGCTGACCTGCCATGCCCGCGACCCGCAAGGTTGCGCTCGGCATACCGCTCACAACAGCGTGGTTGGGACTCCACTGTCGCTGTAGCAGCAGTGAAGTCCCAACCACGCTATTCGCCACCTTCAGATGGCCCGCCCTGGCGGGGGAACCGGCCTGGCGGGGGAACCGGCCTGGCAGGAGAACCGGCCTGGCAGGAGAACCGGCCTGGCGGGGGGCGCCGTCAGGCGATCGTGATCCAGGCCGTGGCGACGGCTTGCTCGCCTGGCCGGACGCAGAGCAGGCTCAGCGGCCCGCTGGCGAGATCGTCCACGGCGAAGCGGCCCAGGTCATCGGCGGCCAAGTGGCCCTGCTCATCGGCGGCGAAGCGGCCCAGGTCATCGGCGGCGTCCCTGGCAGGCGCTGCCGCGGCGGCCCGGCGCACCTGGATCCGCGCCGGGCCGGCCGGGATCAGCTGCCCGATCAGCCGCCACCGCCCGGCACGGCTGCCCGGCTCGATCTCGATCTCGACGCTGAGCGCCGCGGCGTCGAACGCGACCAGCCGCGGCCCTCGGTCCGCGCGCAGCCGGGATCCGGCCGTCTCCAGCTCCGAATCAGAGGTCAGCGCCGCCAGCTCGGCGTCTATCGCCCGCAGCCCGTAGCTTTCCCTGGCCAGGTCCACCGACCAGCGCGGAGGCGCCTCGCGCTGCCCGAGCATCTCGCCCAGCGCGGCGAGCAATTCCTCATCGCCGAGGCCGCGCAGACGGCTGGCCGCGTCGAGCCCATCGTCGGCTGGGGGGTCCTGGCTGCTCATTGCCCCCTCCGTGATCGGCGCGTGTCTCCGCTCAGCTCTCCCGGGCAACCAGGATCACTGCCGTGCCCGCTTATCATCATGAGCGTGCGCCACCCCCTTCAGATACCGCTGGCCAGCAGTTTTCTGAGCTGGTCCAGGCAGCGCGCGCGAGTCGGCCCGAGACTTCCCACGGGCACCTGGAGCGCCGCCGCGACCTGACGGTAGGACGGCGGCCCGTCCTCCGCATCGACGACCAGGGCCCGCAGCAGCCGCTGGCACCCCTCGCTGAGCCGCAGGAAGGCCTGCCAGAGCGTAGCGTGCTGATCGGCCGCGAGAACGGGCTGATCGGCCGACTCGACGCCGCCGAGCAGCCGGTCCAGGTGCTCGTCCGCGACCGGCGTGGAGACCCGCGAGCGCCGCAGGAAGGCCAGGCACTCGTGCCTGCAGGTGGTGGCCAGCCAGCCGGCCAGCCGGGACGGGTCGCGGATCCGCTCCAGGTTCTCCAGCAGGCGCATCCAGGTGAGCTGTGAAACGTCGGCGGCATCCTGCTCGCTCAGCCGGTGCGCCCGGCAGATCGACCAGACGAGTCCGGCGTGCCGGTCCACCAGCCGGTCCCACGCCTGCGCGTCACCGGCGGCCGCGGCCCGCAGCCAGCCGGGAACGGGGTCGTCCGCGGCCGACGGCCCGGTCACCGCGGCGCCTCGGTTGCCCGGAGCTCGGGCGCCGATCGCCGCGGTGCCGGGGGGATCATCAGTCGCCATCACGGACTCATACTCCCAGCGCAAGGAAGGAACAGGCCGTCGCGATGGTAACCGGGTCGGCCGTGGCGCTGGCGTCCGCCCGGGCCAGCCGCAGCGCGTCGGGGAGCCCGGCGCCACTGGCCACCCGCTCATGCAGGGACGCCATGACCTCGGGCGTGATCCGGTCGTTCACCGGTACCACGGCGGCGACGATGCCGACCGTCCCCATCGGCATCATGCTGGCGGCCATGCCCAGCAGCTCGTCCGCTCCGGCCGGCGCCGCGCG
>JBEKFH010000131.1:0-11402 GCA_050013415.1 Streptosporangiaceae bacterium
CGGCTTCGACCTCGGCCTGCTGCGGCGCGAGGACGAGGACGCGCTCGGCGAGGCCGCCGAGGCCGGCCTGGGCATCCTGGCCGGCGCAGGACCGGCAACCACGACAGAACGCAGTGATCGGGCTGACTCCCCCGCGCCGCGCGATACGGCCGCCGGGGTGATCGCCGTGTGGCGCCGGATCGGGCTGCCGGCCGCGACGCTGGCCGTCAGCGTGGTGCTCACCCCGGCCGCCGGGCTGGCCGGGGCATCGCCGGCCGCCGCGCGCGCGGCGCTCGCCCGCTGCCGGGAGGCCGCGCGGATCCTCCCGGAACTGGTCGAGGAGGGAAGGGGATGACCGAGCCCGCGGCCGCCGGCGAGGCCGCGCGGATCCTGCCGGAACTGGTCGAGGAGGGACTGCGATGACCGAGCCGCCCGCTGCCGGCGAGGCCGCGCGGCACCGGCACGCCGAGCTGGCCGAGGAGATCACCGAGCACAACTACCGCTATCACGTGCTCGACTCGCCGCTGGTTTCCGACGCCGAGTACGACACGCTGATGCGCGAACTCCGGGAACTCGAGGAGCGGTACCCGGACCTGCGCACCCCCGACTCGCCGACCCAGAAGGTGGGCGGCGCGATCTCCACCGATTTCACCCCGGTCCAGCACCTGGAGCGGCTGCTCAGCCTGGACAACGCGTTCTCCGCCGGGGAGCTTGACGCGTGGGCGGCGCGCGCCGGGCGGCTCGGCGCCGCCGCGTCGCTGGATGACCTGGCGCCCTACCTGTGCGAGCTGAAGATCGACGGCCTGGCGATCGCCCTGGTGTACCAGGGCGGGAAGCTGATCCGGGCGGCGACCAGGGGCGACGGGGTCACCGGCGAGGACGTGACGCCGAACGTCAAGACCATCGCCGCGGTCCCGGCCCGGCTGGCCGGCGCCGGCTGGCCGGACGCCCTGGAGGTGCGGGGCGAGGTCTTCCTGCCGGTCGCCGCGTTCCATGAGCTGAACGAGCGGCTGACCGAGGCCGGCCGGGCACCGTTCGCCAACCCGCGCAACTCGGCCGCGGGCTCGCTGCGGCAGAAAGACCCCCGGGTGACCGCGACGCGGCCGCTCGGCCTGATCGTGCACGGGCTGGCGGTGCCCGGCGCGGACACGGGCGGCAGCGGCATGCCGGCCCCGGACGCGGCCGGCCTGACGGCCGCCGCGCCGGACACCCAGTCCGGCTGGTACGAGCTGCTGCACGGCTGGGGCCTGCCGGTCAGCGACCTCTGCCAGGTGGTCGATGACCTGGACGGGGTCCGGGGTTACATCGAGCATTACCGCGAGCACCGGCACGACCCGCCGTACGAGATCGACGGGGTCGTCGTCAAGCTCGACCGGCTGGCGGTGCAGCGCGCGCTTGGCGCGACCAGCCGGGCGCCGCGCTGGGCGATCGCCTACAAGTACCCGCCGGAGGAGGTGACCACCCGGCTGCTGGACATCCGCGTCAACGTCGGCCGGACGGGGCGGGTGACCCCGTTCGCCGTGATGGAGCCGGTGAAGGTCAGCGGCTCGACCGTGGACAGGGCGACCCTGCACAACGCCGACGAGGTGGCCCGCAAGGGCGTGCTGATCGGCGACATGGTGGTGCTGCGCAAGGCCGGCGAGGTGATACCCGAGGTGGTCGGGCCGGTCGCGGACCTGCGGACCGGCGCCGAGCGGGCGTTCGAGTTCCCCTCGGCCTGCCCGTCCTGCGGGACCGCGCTGGCCCGCGAGGAGGGCGAGGTCGACTGGCGCTGCCCGAACGCCAGGTCCTGCCCGGCCCAGCTGCGCGAGCGGCTGTTCACCCTGGCCGGCCGAGGCGCGCTGGACATCGAGGTGCTCGGCTACGAGGCCGTGGCCGCGCTGCTGGACGCGGGCCTGGTGGCCGACGAGGGGGACATCTTCGGGCTGACCGCAGACGCGCTGGCCAGCTGCCCGTTCTTCGTCAACAAGGACGGCACGCTGAGCGCGAACGCGGCCAAGCTGCTGCTTAACCTCCAGGAGGCGCGCAGCCGCCCGCTCTGGCGGATCCTGGTCGCGCTGTCGATCAGGCACGTCGGCCCGACCGCGGCCCGCGCGCTGGCCGCCGAGTTCGGCTCCGTCGACGCGATCGCCGCGGCACCCGCCGAGCAGCTGATCGAGGCCGAGGACGTCGGCCCGACGATCGCCGCCTCGGTGACCGGCTGGTTCGCCGTGGACTGGCACCAGGCGATCGTGGCGAAATGGCGCGCCGCGGGAGTCGTGCTCGCCGACCCGGATTTCGCCGGCGGCTCCCGCGCCGCCCGGCCGCTGACCGGGGTGACGGTGGTCATCACCGGCACCCTGGGCGGGTTCAGCCGGGCCGAGGCCGGCGAGGCGGTGCAGCGCCTGGGCGGGAAGGTGGCCGGCTCGGTCTCGAAGAAGACCGACTTCGTCGTGGCCGGGGAGAGCCCCGGCTCCAAGTACGACAAGGCCGTCTCGCTCGGCGTGCCCATCCTGGACGACGCCGGGCTCGTCATCCTGCTGGAGCAGGGGCCGGACGCGGCGCGCGCCGCCGCGGTGCCGGCCGGCGAGGCCTGACCTGCGCGGTTCCGCCAGGCCGCGGGCCGTGACCCACCATAGCGGTGCGAATCGTTGTAACGGATAGTATGCAATTGACTTCGGCAAGTGCGAATTTCGCCGTACGCTGCTCGCAGGCACCAGGATCAGCTAGCTGCAGCGGCGGTTGCCCCACGCGTGAGGACGGTCATGAAGGACCCGAACGACACCAGGGACATCGGCCCGCGGATCGGCTCGCCGCTCTGGCTGCTGATGACCTCGGTGACCGTTGCCGGCGGCGTGCTTCTCGGCTGGGCGCTCATCAGGCTCGGCGTAGCCGGCCTGAGCCAGCTGGCGGGCAATCCGAGGTTCTGGGTGATCGCGGTGCTCGTCGTGGTAGGCGAGGTGCGGCCGATCGTGACGCCCGGCAAGGCGGGCCCGGCCGCGCCCGTGGTCTCGCTCGCCGTCAGCTTCGCCGCCCTGCTCTGCTGGGGATTTCCCGTTGCCGCGCTGCTGCGGGTGACCTCCACGACGTTAGTCGGCGTCGCGCAGCGCAAGGCGCCGCATCGCATCGCCTTCAACGCCGCCCAGCTCGCGCTGAGCCTGGGGGCGGCCGGGCTTGCCCTGGCCGGGGCCGGGGTGCATCCGGCGCCCGGCCATCCGTGGCTGCCGGGCGGCGCCGGGCTGCCGGCCATAGCACTGGCCGCGATCGCCTACTTCACCGTCAGCTTCCTGCTGGTCTCCGCCGCGGTCGCGCTGCATTCGCGGGCTCCGTATGGGCGGACGCTCCGCACCTGGCTGCCGTACCAGGCCTTTGCCAGCTTCGTGCTGCTGTCCGTCGCGCCGCTGATCGTCGTCGTGGTGAGCCGCTCGCCGCTGCTGCTCCTGGCGTTCCTGCTGCCGCTGACCGCGATCCACGTCAACGCCGGGATCTCGCTGGAGCGGGAGCGTCAGGCTCATCATGACGAGCTGACCGGCCTGTCCAATCGCAAGCTGCTCGTGCGCAAGACCGAGGAGGCGCTGGCCGAGGCAGCACGGTCGGGCAGCACGGTCGGGTTCCTGCTGCTTGACCTGGACCGCTTCAAGGAGGTCAACGATACGCTCGGGCATCCGGCCGGCGACCAGATGCTGCAGATGGTCGCTAACCGGCTGACGCACAGCGTCCGGCCCGGCGACGTGGTGGCACGGCTCGGCGGTGACGAGTTCGCCGTGCTGCTGCCGCCGGTCCGCGACGTGGTCGCGGCCCGGGAGGTCGCCTCCCGGCTGCGGGTCGCCATCGCCGAGCCGATCCGCCTGGAGGGGATGTCGATCGAGATCGAGGCAAGCGTCGGGCTGGCCCTCTATCCCGCAGACGCGGACCGGTTCGAGCTGCTGATGCAGCGCGCTGACGTGGCGATGTACCTGGCGAAGGAGCGCCGCAGCGGCGTGGAGCGGTATGTCGCCGACTCCGACCTCAACTCCCCGGCCCGGCTGGCGCTGCTCGGGGATCTGCGCCGCGGCATCGACCGGGGCGAACTTGAGCTGCAGTTCCAGCCCAAGGTCTCGCTCCGGGACAACCGGATCGCCGGGATGGAGGCGCTGGTCCGCTGGCGGCACCCGGTGCGCGGCGTGATGGCGCCGGATGAGTTCATCCCGATGGTCGAGCAGTCCTACCTGATGCGCGACCTCACCGCCCGCGTGGTGGACATGGCGCTCACCCAGGCCTCGCTCTGGTGGCGGGACGGCATGCCGGTGCAGGTGTCACTGAATGTCGCCGCCAGGGATCTGCTGGACGCCGGGCTCGCCGAGACCATCTCCGGCGGGCTCGCCAGCACTGGGCTGCCGCCGGAGGCCGTCCTGCTCGAGATCAACGAGGGGGTGCTGACCAGCGAGCCTGCCCGCGCCGCCGCCGCGGCGAAGGCGCTGGCAGCGCTCGGCGTCTCGCTGAGCCTGGATGACTTCGGCACGGGATACGCCTCGCTTGCCCGGCTCCGGCAGCTGCCGGTCAGCGAGGTGAAGATCGATTCCTCGTTCGTCAGCCGTTTACTTGACTCCGCCGACGACAAGGTGATCGTCCGCTCCATCGTGGCCCTCGTGCACGCCCTCGGCATCCGCTCCGTCGCCGAGGGAGTCGAATCGGCGGAGGTCGCGGACGCGCTGCGGGCGATGGGCTGCGACACCGCTCAGGGGTGGCATTTCAGCGAGCCGCTCAGCCCGGCGGCGGCCACTGACTGGCTCAGGGAGCACGCCGTGCCCGCCGCCCGGCGGCTGAAGATGACGACCCCCGCCGCCCGTGCCATCAGCGTGCCGCGCCAGGCTGCCCCGCGGCGGCTGTCCGGCACCGCTGGCCAGCTGCCGCCCGCCGGCACGTCGGCCCCGCCTGGCCGGCAGTCATCGCCGCATGCCGGTTAATGGCGTCGGCCCGCGGCTGGCCCGGCCTTAAGATGGCGTCCATGCCCATTACCCGCGAAGAGGTCGCGCACCTGGCCACGCTGTCGCGGCTCGCGCTCAGCGCGGAAGAGCTCGACAGGTTCGCCAGCCAGCTCGACGTGATCATCGCCGCGGTGGCCAGGGTGCAGGAGGTCGCCGCCGACGGGATACCGCCGACGACGCACGCGGTGCCCCTGACGAACGTGTTCCGCGAGGACGTCATCGTGCCGCCGCTGGGCGCCGAGGCCGCGCTTGACCAGGCGCCGGCGGCTGACCGCGGCAGGTTCCGCGTCCCGCGCATCCTGGCGGAGGACTGATCATGGACGGCGAGCTGACCAGGATGACGGCCGCCGGGATCGCGGCGGCGGTGGCGGCGGGCGACGTGTCAGCGGTCGAGGTCACCCGGGCGCACCTGGACCGGATCGCGGCCGTCGATCCCGGCGTGCACGCCTTCCTGCACGTGGCGGCGGACGGCGCGGTGCGGGCCGCCCGCGCGGTCGACGAGCGGCGCGCGGCCGGCCAGCCGCTCGGCCCGCTCGCGGGGGTCCCCGTCGCTCTCAAGGACGTGTTCACCACCACCGACATGCCAACGACCTGCGGGTCGCGCATCCTGGCGGGCTGGCAGCCACCCTACGACGCGACCGTCACCAGCCGGCTCAGGCGGGCCGGCCTGATCATTCTCGGCAAGACCAACATGGATGAGTTCGCGATGGGATCCTCCACCGAGAACTCGGCGTTCGGGCCCTCGCGCAACCCGTGGGATCTGCGCCGGGTACCCGGCGGCTCGTCCGGCGGCTCAGCCGCCGCGGTCGCGGCGTTCGAGGCGCCGCTGGGCGTCGGCACCGACACCGGCGGGTCGATCCGCCAGCCCGGGGCGGTCTGCGGCATCGTCGGGGTGAAGCCAACCTACGGGGGTTCCTCCCGGTACGGCGTGGTGGCGTTCGCCTCCTCGCTGGACACGCCAGGACCGCTGGCCCGCACGGTGCTGGACGCCGCGCTGCTGCACGAGGTCATGTCCGGGCACGACCCGCGTGACTCGACCTCGGTGGACGCCCCGGTCCCGCCCGTGGTGGCCGCCGCCCGGCAGGCCGATGTCGCCGGGCTGCGCGTCGGCGTGGTGACCGAGCTCGGCGGCGAAGGGTACCAGCCCGGCGTCATCGCGAGATTCGCCGAGGCGGTGGAGCTGCTGGAGTCGCTGGGCGCCAAGATCTCCGAGGTGTCCTGCCCCCATTTCAGTTACGCGCTGCCCGCTTACTACCTGATCGCGCCGAGCGAGTGCTCGTCGAACCTGGCCCGGTTCGACGCGATGCGCTACGGCCTGCGGGTCGGGGACGACGGCACCCGCAGCGCCGAGGAGGTCATGTCGCTGACCCGCGCCGCCGGGTTCGGCGCCGAGGTCAAGCGCCGGATCATGCTCGGCACGTACGCCCTGTCCAGTGGCTACTACGACGCCTATTACGGCAAGGCGCAGCAGGTCAGGACACTCATCACGCGGGACTTCGACGCGGCATTCGAGCAGGTTGATGTGCTGGTATCGCCAGCTACCCCGACGACGGCGTTTCTCATCGGCGAGCGGGCCGACGACCCGATGGCGATGTACCTGGCCGATCTGTGCACTATCCCGTCGGATCTGGCGGGCAACGCCGCCTTGTCGGTGCCCTGCGGGCTCGCGCCGGAGGACGGCCTGCCGGTCGGCCTGCAGGTCATGGCGCCCGTGCTCGCCGATGACCGGCTCTACCGGGTCGCGGCCGCCGTGGAAGCCGCGCTTGACCAGCGCAGGGGGCATCCGCTGCTCGACGAGGCGGCGGAGCTCGGGGAGGGGGCAGCGCGATGACTACCGCTGCGGCACTGGTGCCCTACGACGAGGCCGTCGCCCGGTATGAGCCGGTCATCGGGCTGGAGACGCACGTCGAGCTCGGCACCGCGACGAAGATGTTCTGCGGCTGCCCCGCCGGGTTCGGCGCGGCGCCCAATGCCGCCGTCTGCCCGGTCTGCCTCGGCCTGCCGGGCTCACTGCCGGTGGCCAACCGGGCCGCCATCGAGTACACGATCAGGATCGGGCTGGCGCTGAACTGCTCGATCGCCTCGTGGTGCCGTTTCGCCAGGAAGAACTACTTTTACCCGGACATGCCCAAGGACTTCCAGATCTCGCAGTACGACGAGCCGCTGTGCACCGATGGCTGGCTGGACATCACCGTCGACGGGGCCGCGTTCAGGATCGGGATCGAGCGGGTCCACCTGGAGGAGGACACCGGCAAGTCGCTGCACGTCGGCGGCGCGACCGGCCGGATTCACGGGGCGGACTACTCGCTCGTCGACTACAACAGGGCGGGCATCCCGCTGGTCGAGGTCGTCACCAAGCCAGTGCCCGGCACCGGGGCGCTCGCTCCCGTCGTGGCCCGCGGCTACGTCACGGAACTGCGCGAGGTGCTCAGGGCGCTGGGGGTGTCCGACGTCCGGATGGAGGAAGGCTCGCTGCGCTGCGACGTCAACACCTCGCTGTCGCCGGCCGGCTCCGGGGTCTGGGGCACTCGCACCGAGACCAAGAACGTCAACTCGCTGCGCTCGGTCGAGCGGGCCGTGCGGTCCGAGATCGAGCGGCAGGCGGCCGTACTCGACGCTGGCGGCAGGGTCGTCCAGGAGACCAGGCACTTCCACGAGGAGAGCGGCCTCACCACCCCTGGCCGGAGCAAGGAAGAGGCGCAGGACTACCGGTATTTCCCCGAGCCTGACCTGGTCCCGGTCGCGCCGTCGGCGGAATGGGTCGAGCAGCTCCGGGCGGCGCTGCCCGAGCTGCCAGCGGCCCGGCGGGCCCGGCTGCAGGCCGAGTGGGGACTGTCTGACCTCGACATGACCGCGCTCGGCAACGCGGGAGCGCTCGACCTGGCGGACGCGACCGTCGCGGCCGGGGCGACGCCAGCCGACGCACGCAAGTGGTGGCTCGGCGAGCTGTCCCGCCGCGCCAACGAGTCCGGCGTCGAGCTGGCTGCCCTCGCGGTGACGCCTGCCCAGGTGGCCAGGATCGCCGAGCTGGCGTCCGGTGCGCTCAACGACAAGCTGGCCCGGCAGGTACTCGACGGCGTGCTGGCCGGCCAGGGCTCCCCGGACGAGATCGTGGCGGCCCGCGGCCTCGCGGTGGTCAGCGACGACGCCACGCTGCGCACTGCGGTGGATGCTGCCATCGCGGCCAGCCCGGAGGTGGCCGCGAGGATCCAGGCGGGCAAGACCGCAGCGGCCGGCGCGCTGGTCGGTGCCGTGATGAAGGCGACCAGGGGCCAGGCCGACGCCGCCCGGGTCCGCGAGCTGATCCTGGAGCGGCTCAGCCAGCCGTAGCCCGCGGCCCGCCGCGGGCCCCGCGCCTGGCTGCCTTGCCTGCCGCGGGTACCGGCCCGCCTGCCGGGACCGGCTCTGCCGACGGTACCGGCCCCTGCCGCTGGTACCGGCGCAGCCACCACCACCGTCCGCTGGAGCCGGAGGCGACAATAATTTTCGCCGAGATGTCGATGTGGGGCCGCCTCGAACGTGTGAGAGGTGAGGAGCCGGCCGGGCCGGCGAATCGCCAGACGGGAGAAATCCCGATGAGCCAGACAGGAGAATCCCGATGAAGCAGTACCTGCTCAGTGTGCACTCCGTCGAGGGCGGTGCCTCGCGGCCGCCCGAGGCGATGCAGCAGGCCTACCAGGCCGTGGCCGCCCTCAACGCCGAGCTCCAGGAAGCCGGGGCATGGGTGTTCGCCGGGGGGCTGCACCCGCCGGCCACCGCCACGGTGGTCCGGGTGCGCGACGGCGCCGTGCTGATCACCGACGGCCCGTTCGCGGAGGGCAAGGAGCACATCGGAGGGTTCTGGGTGATCAGGGCGGCTGATCTCGACGCCGCGCTGGAGTGGGCCGCCAGGGCCACCCGGGCGTGCGCCGAGCCGGTCGAGGTGCGGCCGTTCCAAGAGGAACCCGGGGAGCCGGAGTAAGCCGGGGGAGCCGGAGTAAGCCGGGGAACCAGCGGAAACTGGAGGGCTGACAGCGGATGGCGGGCGGCGACGCGAGCGCGATCGAGCGAGTCTTCCGCGCGGAATACGGCCGCGCCGTGTCGGTCCTGGTCCGGATCTTCGGCGACATCGACATCGCCGAGGAGGCGGTCCAGGAGGCGTTCGCCGTGGCAGCGGCGCGGTGGCCGTCCGCCGGCCTGCCGCCCAGCCCGGCTGGATGGATCATCACCACGGCCCGGAACCGGGCCATTGACCGGCTCCGCCGGGAGGCCTCCCGGGACGACCGGCACGCCCAGGCCCAGCTACTGCACGCGCGCGAGGAGCCCGCCGGGGAGGCAGCCGTGAGCGATGACCGGCTCCGCCTCATCTTTACCTGCTGCCACCCGGCGCTCGCGCCCAGCGCCCAGGTCGCACTGACGCTGCGGCTGCTGGGAGGCCTGTCTACGGCCGAGATCGCGCGCGCGTTCCTGGTGCCCGAACCGACCATGGCCCAGCGTCTGGTCAGGGCCAAAGCCAAGATCCGCGCGGCCGGCATCCCCTACCGGGTGCCCGCCGAGGCGGAGCTCCCCGATCGCCTGCGGGCCGTGCTCGCCGTCGTCTACCTCATCTTCAACGAGGGCCACACGGCAAGCTCCGGCGATCAGCTGGTGCGCGACGACCTCTGCGCGGAGGCCATCCGCCTCGCCCGCCTGCTGGCCGGGCTGATGCCCGACGAGCCAGAGGTCATGGGGCTCCTCGCGCTGCTGCTGCTCATCCAGGCCCGCAGGGCCGCCCGCACCGCCGCCGGCCAGGAGCTGGTGCTGCTGGCCGATCAGGATCGCGCGAGGTGGGACCGCGGCCTGATAGCGGAGGGCCAGGCCATCGTCCGGGCGTGCCTGCAACGCGGTCAGCCGGGGCCTTACCAGATCCAGGCGGCCATCAACGCCGTGCACAGTGACGCGGCCAGCGCCGCTGACACCGACTGGCGCCAGATCCTCCAGCTCTACGACCAGCTCCTCATCGTGACGCCCAGCCCCGTGGCCGCGCTGAACCGCGCCGTCGCCGTGGCCGAGGTTGACGGGCCAGGGCAGGCCCTTGGCGTCCTGGATGAGCTGCACCTGGACGGCTACCACCTGTTCCACGCCATCCGGGCCGATCTGCTCCGGCGGCTCGGCCGCAGCGCCGACGCTTCGGCCGCCTACGCTGCGGCCATCGCGCTCACCGCCAACACCGCCGAACGGGCTTTCCTGCAACGCCGCCGCCGCGGGATCACCCAGGGCGGGTGAGTACCGGTAGCCTCCCCATGGGACGCTGCGTCCTGGCAGGTCTGCCGGAAAGGCTGGCGTTTCGGCCAACGCGCTGCGCCACGGACAAGCAACGCGCCGCGCCGCTGACAAAGCGCCGCTGACAAAGCGAGGTGGCCTCGTGCTGACATGGGTGCCGACGGAGCAGGTCGCCGAGGCGCTGACCGGGCTTCCTGGCGTGATCATCGAGGTGGTGAACCCGGATGCCGGCGCTCCGTTGCCCGCCAGTGCCGCCGACGTGGAGTTTTACGTCCCGCCGTTCTTCCCCCGGCCCCCGTCGATCGCGGCGATGCGGCAGATGCCGCGGCTCCGGGTGATCCAGACGCTGACAGCCGGGATCGACCTGCTCCGGCCGCATGTCCCGGACGGCGCCGTGCTCTGCAACGCGCGGGGAGCGCACGACGCGGGCACGGCCGAGTGGGTGGTCGCCGCGATCCTCGCGTCGATCAGGCGGTTCCCCTACTTCGCCGCCGAGCAGGCTGCCGCCCGGTGGAGCTTCCGGTTTACCGGCTGCCTGGCCGGCAAGACCGTGCTGATTGTCGGCTACGGCTCGATCGGGGCGGCGGTGGAGCGGCGGCTGACCGGCTTCGACGTCGAAATCCGCCGGGTGGCCCGCCGCGCGCGCGACGGCGTGCACCCGATCGCCGATCTTCCCGCGCTGCTGCCCGACGCCGACGTCGTGGTCCTGCTCGCCCCGGTCACGGCGGAGACGATCGGCATGGTGGACGCGGGGTTCCTGGCCGGGATGAAGGACGGCGCGCTGTTCGTCAACGCGGCCAGGGGCTCGCTCGCCGTGACCGACGACCTGCGCGAGGAACTGCGCACCGGCCGGCTGAACGCCGTACTTGACGTCACCGATCCCGAGCCGCTCGGACCCGGGGATCCCCTGTGGGCGATGCCCAACGTCGTCATCACGCCGCATGTGGCCGGGTCGACTCCGGTCTCGGCACATGCGGCGCTGGACTTCGTCCGGGCCCAGCTGCAGCGTTCTTGCTCCGGGCAGCCGCTTCTCAACGTGATCACCGGCGAATACTGAGGCCCCTGGTGCCGGGCCCCAGGGGCCGGGCTGCCTATGCCGGTCCGCCCATGCCGGGCCGCTAGTGCCGGCGGGGCCTCGCTGAGCGATGGGAGGAATCCCGCGGCGGCGGGGACGAGGCGGCGGAGCGGTGCAGCCGGATGACGCATTCCGGGCTGCCGCACGACTGGCCGGAGCCG
>JBEKFH010000132.1:0-11354 GCA_050013415.1 Streptosporangiaceae bacterium
ATCATCGACCCGGCGAAGGTGACGCGTTCCGCTCTGCAGAACGCTGCGTCCATCGCAGGGCTGTTCCTCACCACCGAGGCGGTCATCGCCGAGAAGCCGGAGAAGAACCCGGCCCCGGCTGCCCCCGGTGGCGGCGGTGACATGGACTTCTAGCCAGCGATGCCCCGCCGGGACATTCCCGGCGCGGCGAGCGCAGCCAGCAAGGTCCTTACCGGCCAGGCGGCTCATCACGAGCAGCACGGCCGGCCAGAGGGGACGGTTCCGTAATGCACGGGACCGTCCCTTCCGGCATTCCCGCGCCCCCTGGTGCCGCGATCGCGGGCTGGATCGCGACCTGGTGCGGGATCCCTGGTGCGGGGATCGCGGCCTGGATGATGGCATTAATCGCGGCTACCGGCTCCACAAGATGCCGGATAAGAGGGATTATCTGCGCATGGACCCCGCTACCGAGCAGCTCGTCCGCGATTACCTCAACCGGGTGGCGGTCGCGGCGCGGACCAGCATGAGCCCAGACGAGGTCAGGACCTTCCTCGCGCGCCTGCGCGATTCAATTGAGCGGCAGTGCGGCGCACACGGGCCTGCTGACCTGGCCGAGGTCAGCGACGTGCTCGCCACGCTGGGAGACCCGAAGTCGCTGGCTGAGCTTGAGCGTGCCCGGCTGGCGGCCGTACGCGCTGGCCTCGACGGCGCCGCCAGCCCGTACGGGACCGCGGGTGCGCAGGGGACTGCGGGTGCGCATGGGGCTGACGGTTCGCTGGGGGCCGGCGGCTCGCTGGCCGCGGAATCCCCGTCCGCGCGCGGAAGGGGATCGAGCCGGAAGGGCAGGGGGATGGAGCCCGGCTCGCTGGACGCCGGGGGCAAGCCCGCCGGGGATTTTGGCGGGAAGCAGCCGTGGTTTCCCGTGAAGCCCTGGCGCAATGCCAGGCAGCCCGAGGGTCAGCCGGCCAGCCCCCGAGTGCCGGCCGCAGGGGCCGCGGAAAGGACCGGGCCGGCCGCTGCGCCCCCGGCGATCCAGCGCAGGCCGGTTACCGCCCGCTGGCGGCCGGGAGAGATCCTGACGGACAAGGGCGGTCGCAGGAAGGCCATGCCGCGCCCGCGCGGGCCGCAGGGCCGCGATAGCCCTGTCCTGCTGCCCGTGCAGCAAGCCAGGTCCAGCTGGCTAGGCCAGCGGGCGGGCAGCACCGGCCCGACCACGGGCACTGGGTCGGCCACGGGTACCGGCCCGGCGGCATCCGAGCAGCCGGCCACAGCCAACGGCCCGGCGGGCTCCGAGCAGCCGGCCACGGCCACCGGGTCGGCGGGCACCGGGTCGGCGGGCACCGGGTCGGCGGGCACCGGGCCTGTGGCGTCGGAGCAGACGGCTAGTTCGCTGGCCTTCATCGTGGAGCCGACGCCGGGCTCCTGGCGCACGCCGGCGGCCCTGCCAAAGTTCCATCCGGTCCGCTGGCCCGCCGCGGCGTCAAGGCCCTCCAATGACCGCGTGACCGCTCCCCCGCAGTTCCGATCGCCGGAGCTCACGCCCGCGGCGGCCGGCTCCTACCTTGATCGCGAGCCGGGCGAGCCGCCGGAGCCCGGCAGGCAACCTAAGCCCGGCGCGCAAAGGGAGCCCGGCGCGCAAAGGGAGCCCGGCGGGGAGCCTCTGCCGGGCGGGGAACCTGAGCCCGGCAGGGAACCTCTGCCCGGCGGTGAACGAGATCCCGGCAGCGATGCGGTAGGTGGTAATGGGCCGGCTAGCGATCAGGCAGCCGGCGACCAGGCAGCCGCCAGCGCGTGGCGCCGCTCCGGGCTGAGACCTGCCGACGGGGCAGGCGGTGGCACCCGGGGCACTGTGCCTGACCGGGCGGAACGGATGGCCTCGTGGCTCGCCGCGCTCAGCTCGGCGGCATGGATCATGGCACGCCGGCATCCGCTGGAGGCTGCCGCCGTAGCCGTGCTGGGACTCGGCGGGCTGATATACCCCCCGGTGTGGCTGGCTGGCGCGCTCCTAGCGACGACGTCCCGGCTGTGGGACATCAGGGACAAGATAACCGGACTCGCCGTGCCGGCCGTGCTCACGATCGTCGGCGCCGCCGGTCTCGGGACTGTCATCAGCCACGCGTCTGCCGGGGCGTATGTCCGTGACGCGCTGATGATCGGCGGATACCTGCTCAGGGCCGGGGCCGTGCTCGGCGCGGTGTACCTCACCTGGCGCGTCAGGGTGGGCCAGCGACAGCCGCCCCCGCCGCCCTGGCGTCGTGATTACCACTGACGTGGGTATCGGGCGGAAATGACCGCTGCTGCCGGGTCGGCTCCCGGCGGGCCGCCATTATCCGGATTCCGCGTTTATGGCCCAGCGAGGCCGCCATGGGCGGCCCGGCACGCGGGCAGGGCAGATAGGCTGGGCTCCGGTTCCGCGCTCCACGTGACGTCAGCAAGACTCCTCCTCGCGTAAGGTCCCGCACGTGCCCACTGGCAAGGTCAAGTGGTATGACGCCGACAAGGGTTTCGGCTTCCTCACCCGCGAAGACGGGGGCGAGGTCTTCGTGCATTCGTCCGCGCTGGAGGGAAGCGGCACCGTGCTGCGGGCCGGCCAGCGCGTCGAGTTCGGCGTCGCGGAGGGCCGCCGGGGTACCCAGGCCCTGCAGGTGCGGACCCTGGAGCCGCCGCCTACGGTGGCCAAATCCAGCCAGAAGAATCCCGACGAGATGATCGTGATCGTCGAGGACCTCATCAAGCTGCTGGACGGGATATCAAACACCTACAGGCGCCGCAGGCAGCCGGACAGCAGGGACGCAAAGAAGATCGCGACGGTGCTGCGAGCGGTCGCCGCCGACATCGAGGGCTGAGCCCCCGGGGCATGGCCCGGGTCATCTCGTGAGCATGGCGGAGCCGGCGCGCTCGGGCGGCTCGGGTGCCGAGATCATGAAGCCGGGGATCAGGGCACCCGCGGCCGTGGCAGGTGCCGCCGGTTGTCCAGGATCCGGCGCCGCCTGCGGAGCAAGAGCACGGTCATGGCCAGCGCCAGGCCGCCGGCGCCGACCGACATCCCGGCCACGCCGTTGTCGGTGAGCGACATCGCGAGCCCGGCCAGGCCGCCGGCCACGTAGGACAGCTGATGCAGCGTCTGCGAGGCCGCGAACGTGGAGGAACGTACTTCCTCGCCGATCTCCCGCTGCACGATCGAATCGAGTCCGAGCTTCACCAGGGCCTGGCCGATGCCGGCCACCACCGCCACCGCCAGGGCTGCCCACAGCCCGAAGAACACCGCGGCGGCCGTTGCCGCGATCGCGGTCAGCACGGGCATCCCGAAGACGAGGAACTGCGGCGCCCGGGACTTAAGGCCGGAGCCGATGGCCGGGCCGAGGAATCCGCCGAGCAGGGTGGCCCCGACCAGCTCGCTCAGCGCGAGCTTGTCCGGCACCGTGCCGAAGTGCACGGCCCGCAGCAGGAACACGAGGAAGAAGAACATGAAACCGGAGAACGCGCGCTGCGCGATGTCTGCGCCCATCGCGTCGCCAACGACCGGCCCCAGCCGCGGGAGTCTCCACGGTCGCCGCGCCGGCCGCGGCAGCGGCATAGTGCCCTGCGGGCCCCGTGGGCCGCGTGCGCCCGGCGCATGCCCGTCCGGGCCGGCCGCGGCCCCCGCCCCGTTACTGGCGAGCCGGGCCGGGGCGGCCTGGGGGGAGTCAACCACGTCAGGCAGCCGGAGGCAGAGTGCCATGGCGGCCAGGTACGCCACGGTCCCGATGCGGAGCACCCAGGCGCCGCCGCCCTGGCCGCCACCCGCGACGAGGTCGATTCCTGCCGCCAGGCCGCCGCCGATGGTGCCGGCGATGGTCACTGCCAGGGTCGTCCGTGAGTTGGCCGTGACCAGGGTGATCTCGGCCGGGAGCAGCCGTGGCGCGATCGCGCTGCGGGTGACGCCGAATGCCTGCTGCAGCACCAGGATCCCGAAGGCGGCGGGCAGCAGGTCGGCGGGATCGTTGTGCTGCACGGCCACGGCCATCCCCCAGCAGAGCAGGCCGCGGGCGAGCAGGGTGCCCGCGAGGATGTACCGACGGCCCTGCTGCACCTTGTCCAGCATCGGCCCGATGAACGGGGCGAGCACCGCGTACGGGGCGATGGTGATCAGGAGCGCCAGCACGACCTTGGGGCGGGCCTGATCGACCGAGACGCTGAAGAACAAGGTGCCCGCCAGGGCCACCAGGACAAACGCGTCACCGATGCTGCTGGCGGCCGTCAGCTCGATGAGGCTCCCGAGCCCGGTACGCGCGGCCCCCGACGCTCCGGTCAGCCGGTGCACGATGCGGGTCGCGCCGCCCGCCGCCGAGGCACCGGCCCGGGCGGCGGTCTGCGAGGCCGACACCACCGAGCGCGTAGCCCGCCTGGTCCGCGTGCTCGTGCCGGACTCTCGCATATTCCAAGTATTCTGCCTTGTGAGAGCCCGCGGCGACCCTGCGGGGCAGCCGGGTTACTCGCAGTCCGCGGTTATGGATGCATGTACGCCACATGATGAGGAACAATCACCGAACGTGAGCCCTACTCGTACTCGCGCAAAAGAGCCCGACGAGGCATGTGCCCAGGCTGTCGATCTGGCCCGCGCCGCTGCCGAGGACATCGCGGGATCTGGCCGGGTCGGACCGCACTGCGGTATCGACGTCGATGGCGACCGCGTGGTCACGCACCTGTTCGAGTGCGAGGATCCGGCCTACCTGGGCTGGCGGTGGGCCGTTACCGTCGCACGTGCGTCGCGCGCTAAGTCGGTCACGGTGAGTGAATGCGTGCTGCTGCCGGGGCCGGGTGCGCTGCTGCCGCCGGACTGGGTGCCCTGGCGCGACCGGGTGCTGCCCGGCGACCTCGGCGTCGGTGACCTGCTGCCCGCCGGGCAGGACGACGAGCGGCTGGTGCCCGCCGCAGTGCTCGAAGGCGACGACGGGGTGCTGGACTGGGATGACAGCGCGGACTGGGAGGCCGGACAGGATCTGCTGGCGGCCATGAACCTCGCAGACGCCGCCGATGCGCCGCCCGCCGCCGATGCCGGCCCGGCCGTCCGGGCCGCGCCCGTCCGCTCGCGCGTGCTGTCGGCGATCGGGCGGGATGCGACCGCCGGGCGGTGGTACGCCAGTGAGCACGGGCCGCGGACGCCGCTCGCGCACGCAGCGCCCGCGCCGTGCGCGACGTGCGGTTTCCTGGTCAGCCTGGGCAGCCCGCTCGGCCGGGTGTTCGGCGTGTGCGCGAACGAGTACGCGCCGGACGACGGAAAGGTGGTCTCACTGGACCACGGATGCGGCGCCCATTCGGAGGCGATGACCCCCGCGGGTCCGTTCAGCGCGCTCGCTCCGGTGGTGGACGAACTCGGTTATGACCTGGTCGACGCGCCGGGTATCTCGATGTCAGAGACCGTATTCGAGTCGCTGGATCGCGGCTAGCAAGTCACTCGATTGCGGACAGCGGGCGGTCGGTCATACCCGGCTCAGAGCGCCGGCAGTGATGAAGACCCCCCTGGTGCGCAAGGATGCGGGGAACTCCTGAATGGCGGTTGGGTGCATCCCGCGCAATGGCGTCACGAACCACCACCTGTCGGAGTACCGTCCTGGCTTGCGCGCCCAGGCGGGCGGAGTCCAGCTGTCAGGCCGAGCAAGATACTCCGCCAATCCGGCGAGTGCGGCATCCACCTCGGCGGCACGCGTCACCGGCGGCTCGCGACTGAACCGCTGGGACGCGACCGAGGCGCCATTTCTGGCAAGATCGCGGGAGTAGTCGTCGATGAGCTGGACGATGACGTAGCGCCAGACAGACTGAAGTGTCTCCCCTTCCAGCAGGAGCTCATCTGCGAGCAGGGCAGCGCCAGCAGCGTCCAGCCCGATCAGAGCCACCGCAGCCTCCCGCCTTCGCCACCAGTTACTCAGGATATCGGCCCGGGCGCACCTGGCCTCCGCACGGCGAACTGCGATCGCCGGGACGGCTGGCCGTCCTGAGGCGTCCGGTGATGCTGGCTGCGCTGAGGCTGGCCGGGCTAGCTCGCGTCCGGCCCCGTCGAAGCGCCGCGGCGCGCGGCGCGGGCGCGTGACCGCTTGAGCACCGGCACATAGCAGAAACCGAAGATGCCGACGGCGAAACCGGCAGCGCACGTCCAGATCCACCAGCGATCGGCACCGGGGATGCTACCGCGCGCGATCAGCAGGGTGATCAGCGCAATCCCCCAGCCAGCGCCGATGACCCCGGTCACGAGCTGGTCGTTGGCCTCCAGCGGCGGCGGGGCGGGTCGGCGCGGGCGGGTCACGAATTCCAGGTTAACCCAGTGCCCGGTGACTGCCGCCGAATGCGCCTTCCGTGCTGTACTTAGAGCCCTCCGGTCAGGCATCGGCCCGGTGCCCGCCCGTCCCTCCGCTGGCCGCTTGACGGAATGCTGGACTGCCGTTTACGGTTAGCAAGAGTAATGACTCAGGCTAAAGAAAATGACGACTGCAGCGCACAGCAGGTCGGACGCCGGCCTCGCCACGGCACTACGGATCTCGGTGAGCCGGCTGGCCCGGCGGCTCCGCGTCGAGCGGATAGCCCAGGGGTCGATCGAGCAAGCGCTCTCCGACACCCAGCTGGCCGCGCTGGCCGCGCTGGAGCGGCACGCGACGATGAGCCCGGGCGAGCTGGCCGAACACGAAAAGGTGCAGCCGCCTTCCATGACCAGGGTCATCGCCGCGCTCGAGGAGCGCAGGCTGGTGACCCGGATGCCGCATCCCACCGACCGGCGCCAGGTGGTGCTGACGGTGACCGCCGAGGGCAGGGAACTGGTCTATCAGGCCCGGCGGCTCAGGGAGGCATGGCTGGCCATGCGGCTGCAGGAACTCAGCCCGCAGGAACGGGCCACGCTCCGGGCGGCCGCTCCGATTCTGGAGAAGCTCAGCCAGTCCTGAGCGCCCGGCCCGGGCAGGCCGCCGTCCCGGTCGAGCCCGCCGCCGGCACATCCGGGCCGGCCGCCGCGGGCGTCGGTGACGACCAGCCGAGTGCATCAGTTCACCGGATGTTCACGTCGCTGCACACACGCAACTACCGGCTTTTCGCGACCGGGCAGGTCGTCTCCAACACCGGCAGCTGGATGCAGCGCGTCGCGCAGGACTGGCTGGTGCTGGAGCTCACCCATGGCAGCGCCATGGCGCTCGGCATTACCACGGGCCTGCAGTTCCTCCCGATGCTTTTCAGCATGTACGGCGGGATGATCGCCGATCGGTATCCCAAGCGCCGGATCCTGATGGCGACCCAGGCGGCGATGGGCGGCCTGGCCCTGATCCTCGGCGTGCTGGCGATCACCGGCGCGGTGCGGATCTGGCAGGTCTACGCCCTCGCCTTCGCGCTGGGCGCGGTCACCGTCGTGGACAATCCGACCCGGCAGAGCTTCGCGGTCGAGATGGTCGGGCGGGCCGGGATGGCGAACGCGATCGGGCTCAACAGCGCAGTGTTCAACGTCGCCAGGATCGTCGGGCCGGCCATCGCCGGGCTCGTCATCAGCGCGGTCGGGACGCCCGCCGCCTTCCTGATCAACGCCGCGTCGTTCGGCGCCGTGCTGATCAGCCTGAAGCTGATGCGGCCGGCGGAGCTGCACCTGGTAGTGCCGGTGCCCAGGGCCAAGGGCCAGCTACGCGAGGCACTGACCTACGTGCGAGCGCGCCCCAATCTGTGGCTGTCCATGGTGCTGATCTTCTTCGTGGCCACGTTCGGGATGAATTTCCAGGTGACCAACGCGCTGATGTCCCGCCAGGTATTCCATACCGGTGCCGGGGAATTCGGGCTCGCCTCGGCCGTGTTCGCCGTCGGGGCGCTCGGCGGGGCGCTGCTCGCCGCTCGTCGCGCCCGGCCGAGCATGCCGCTGCTGCTGGTGATGTCGCTCGCGTTCAGCGTGTTCGAGGTGCTGGGCGGTCTTGCGCCAGATTTCTGGTCATTCCTCATCCTGCTGGTGCCCACCGGCCTGGCACTGCTCAGCTTCACCACTGCCGCGAACTCCGCCACCCAGCTCGCCACCACGGCGGACATGCGGGGCCGGGTGATGGGGCTGTACATGCTGGTGTTCCTGGGCGGAGCCCCGCTCGGAGCGCCGCTGGCCGGCTGGATCGCCGAGCTGTTCGGGCCCAGGGCGAGCATGATCGCCGGAGGCGCGATCTCGGCCGTGGCGACGGTCGTCATCGCCGCCGTGCTGGTACGGGTCCGCGGCGTGCGCGTGCGGTCCTACCTCAAGCCCGCGCAGCTGGCGCGGCTCGTCGCCTGACCCTCCAGCAGGCCACATCGCCCGCGCGAGCGTGATCACGGAGGATCCAGCAGGCTCGGGACGTAAGGATCCTCCACCGTAATGAGGCGGGAGGCTCGGGACGTAAGGATCCTCCACCGTAATGAGGCGGGAGGCTCGGGACGTGCGGATCCTCCGTTGTAGCGGGTCCAATTCGCTGCGTCCCTGCCTGCCGGTGGCGCGCTCAGCTGCTACGAATGGCCTCATGAGGCTGTTCGTCGCGATCACGCCGCCCGCGGCGGCGCTGGAGGAGCTCGCGGTCGCGGTCGCGCCGTTGCGAGCTGCCTGGCCCCAGCTGCGCTGGACGGATCCCGCCGGGTGGCATGTCACGCTGGCGTTCCTCGGCGAGGTGGACGAGGCAGCAGCCGCACGGCTTGCGCCCCGGCTGGACCGTGCGGCGCGCCGGCACCCTGTCCTGTCCCTGTCCCTGTCCGGCGCTGGCGCCTTTCCCGGCCCGGCCCGGGCCCGGGTGCTCTGGGCCCGGGTCGGCGGCGAAGTCTCCGGCGTGGCTGCCATCGCGTCGTCGGTGGCAGCCGCCGCCCGCCGGGCCGGGGCTGCGGCGCCGGACGAGCGCAGGCGATTGCGCCCGCACGTGACGCTGGCTCGCTGCGGTGCGCCCGCTGACGTCCGCTCCCTGCTGGCGGCGCTGGCGGCGTACTCGGGCACCCCGTGGGACGCCGCCGAGGTCCAGCTGATCCGCAGTTTCCTGGGCCCGCGGCCGAGATACGAGCTACTGGCGGCCTGGCCGCTCAGGGGCGCGCGTCGGTAAGCCTGGCCGGGGTGGACGTTGCCGCCCGGCTGACCCGCCCGGCTGACCCGGCCGGCTGCACAGGCCGTATATTAGTGAGCAGACTCATAATGATGGTGCTCAGGGAGGTGGGTCCGGATGGCAACGCCAGAGCAGGTCGGTGAGCGCTATCTCACTTTCCACCATCGGATGCACAAGGTCGTGGACGACCGGATGAGTGTGAGCGGGCTGTCTCTCGCCCGCACCAAGGTGCTGGCCGAACTGCTGCGGCGAGGGCCTACCCGGCAGAGCGTGCTGGCGGCGGATTTCGGATTCGCCCCGCACTCGATCACCGACATCGTCGACGCGCTTGAGCGCGCCGGGCTGGCCGAGCGCCGGGCGGACCCGACCGACCGCAGGGCCAAGCTCGTCGCCGTGACGAGCTCGGGAGAGGCCGCGCTCGCTCTGGCATCGGCCACCCGCGAGCGGCTGCTCCGGCAGATCTTCGGCGCGCTGGAGGCCGGCGAGCGGGCGACCATGATCCGCTTGCTCGACGCCCTGGACAACGCAGTCGCCGCTCTCAGTACCGCGGCGCCCGGCACGACGGCGCCCGGCACGACGGCGCCCGGCACGACGGCGCCCGGCACGACGGCGCCCGGCACGACATCGCCCAGCACCTCGTCGGCTTTCAGGGGGTAGAACGCCATGTCAGCAACCGGCAGCGAGAACTCGTCGCCGCCAGCCAGCGACCACCGCTGGCTGATCCTGGTCGTCGTCGCCATCGCCCAGCTGATGGTGATCCTTGACTCGACCATAGTGAATATCGCGCTGCCGTCCGCCCAGCGGGCGCTGGACTTCCCCAACAGCGACCGGCAGTGGATCGTGACCGCGTACGCGCTGGCGTTCGGCAGCCTGCTGCTGCTCGGCGGCCGGCTCGGCGACATGTTCAGCCGCAAGCGGGTCTTCATTACCGGCCTGATCGGCTTCGCGGTCTCCTCCGCGATCGGCGGCGCCGCCCAGTCGTTCGGCATGCTGGTGGCCGCCCGCACGCTGCAGGGCATGTTCGGGGCGATCCTCGCGCCCGCCGCGCTCGGCACCCTGGTCAGCACGTTCCGCGATCCCCGGGAGCGGGGCAGGGCGTTCGGCGTGTTCGGCTCGGTCGCCGGCGGGGGAGGCGCGGTGGGCCTGATTCTCGGCGGGGTGCTGACCCAGTACCTGTCCTGGCGCTGGACCCTCTACGTCAACCTGGTGTTCGCGGCGATCGCCGTCGCCGGTGCCATGGCGTGGATGCGCGGCAGCAAGCCCGCCAGCCGGCCGCGGCTGGACGTCGCCGGAACGCTGCTGGTCACCTCCGGCCTGTTCTGCATCGTCTTCGGCTTCTCTCATGCCGAAACGGCGGGGTGGGCGGCGCGGCTGACCATCGGCTCGCTGGTCCTCGGAGCGGTGCTGCTCGCCGCGTTTGCCGTCGCCGAGCAGCGCGTCAGTCACCCGCTGCTACCGCTGCGGGTTATTCTCGACCGGACCCGGGGAGGTTCCTACGTCTCCGTCGGCCTGGCCGGTATCGCGATCTTCGGCTGCTTCCTCTTCCTGACCTACTACCTTCAGGAGGTCAAGGGGTACAGCCCGGTCACCTCCGGGCTGTCGTTCCTCCCGATGATCGCCTGCATCATGATCAGCTCCAACACCTCCAGCATCGTGACGCTGCCGCGGTTCGGGCCGAGGGTCCTCATCACCACCGGCATGGTGCTCGGCGGCGGCGCGATGGCGTACCTGACTCAGATCACCGTGACGACCAGCTATGCGACCGGCGTGCTGCCGGCCCTGCTCGTGATGGGCCTCGGCTTCGGCATGATCATCGCTCCGGCCATCAACACGGCCACAGCCGGAGTGCGCCGCGAGGACTCAGGAGTGGCGTCTGCACTGGTCAACACGATGCAGCAGGTGGGCGGCTCGATCGGCACCGCAGCCCTGAGCACCATCGCCCTCACGGCGGCCGCGCGCTACCTCGTCGCTCATCACAGCGGCGCGCTGGCCCCGGCCATTGCGGCCACGCACGGATACACCACCGCCTTCGCCGCCTCGGCGGCACTGTTCGGGGCCGGCGCGATTCTGGCCGTCATCCTGCTGCCGTCCAAGCAGCGGCTTGAGCAGCTCAGAAGCGCGGCGGCGCCAGCCAGCGGCAGGCCGGCTGATGCGGCCGATACGGTCCCGGCGAAGCCCGATCCCTCGCTCGCGCAGCCCTAGCCTCGCGCAGCCCTAGCTCAGAGCCTCTCGATCACGTAGTCGACGCAGGCGGTCAGCGCCTGCACGTCGGCCGGGTCCACTGCCGGGAACATGCCGATGCGCAGCTGGTTGCGGCCGAGCTTGCGG
>JBEKFH010000133.1:0-11258 GCA_050013415.1 Streptosporangiaceae bacterium
GGCCGGCCCTGCCGAGCTGGCCAGGCAGGCGCGGATCATGGTGGACGCCGGCGCTCAGTGCGTCTACGTGGTCGACTCGGCCGGGGCGCTCGTGCTGTCCCAGGCGCAGGCCCGGGTGCAGGCGCTGGTGACCGAGATCGGATCGCAGGCGCAGGTCGGCTTTCACGGGCACCAGAACCTGTCGCTCGGGGTGGCCAATAGCGTGCTCGCGGTGCGCGGCGGCGCCCGCCAGGTCGATGGCGCCCTGTGCGCGCTCGGCGCCGGCGCGGGCAACGCCCCCACCGAGGTGCTCACCGCGACCTTCGACCGGATCGGCATCAGCACCGGAGTCGACCTGGCCGGGGTGCTGGCCGCGGCGCAGGACGTGCTCCGGCCGATCATCGGCCGGCTGCCGTTCGCCGACCGGTCCGCGATCGTGCAGGGCTACGCCGGCGTCTACAGCAGCTTCCTGCTGCACGCCGAGCGCGCGGCGCAGCGCTACGGGGTCCCGGCGCACGAGATCCTGCAGCGGGTCGGCGAGGCGGGCTACGTCGGCGGCCAGGAAGACATGATCATCGACATCGCCATCGGCCTCGCCGAGGAAAAGAACGACGCCGCGACATCGGCCGCCCGCTGACTGGCCAGTGCCTGCGGCCTTGACCGGAAAATCTCAAACTGTATACACTTTGTGAGAACGCTCTGCCAGCCGGCAGCCCTCCCGGAAGGCCACGACACATGCCATCGCCATCATCTCCGCCCCCCGCTGCTCCGCCCGCCGCCGCGACGCGTCCCCCGGTCGACGAGCAGATGCGGCTGCGCATCACTGACCAGCTGGGCTCCGGTTTCAAGGGCGACATCATCGGCCCGGATCACGCCGGCTACGAGAAGGCCCGGCTGGTCTGGAACGCCATGATCGACAAGCGCCCCGGCCTGATCCTGCGCTGCACGTCCACCGAGGACGTGGTCGCCGCCGTCAACGCCGCGCGCGCGAACGGGCTGCTGCCCGCCGTCCGCGGCGGCGGCCACAACGTGGCGGGCAAGGCCATGTCGGACGGCGGCCTGACCATCGACATGGGCGGGATGCGCAAGGTGCAGGTCGACGCCGGGCATCATCTCGTGCACGTCGACGGCGGCTGCCTGCTCGGCGACGTCGACGCGGCCACCGCGCCGCACGGCATGATCGTGCCCGCCGGGATCATGTCGGAGACCGGCGTTCCCGGCCTGTCGCTGGGTGGCGGCATCGGGTGGTTCTCCCGTAAGCACGGGCTGACCTGCGATCAGTTCGTCTCCCTGGAGGTCGTGCTGGCCAGCGGCGAAGTCGTCGAGGCCTCCGCCGACGAGCACCCTGACCTGTTCTGGGCGCTTCGCGGCGGCGGCGGCAACTTCGGGATCGTCACCCGGTTCACGTTCCGCGCCCAGGACTTCGGCCCGATGATGCGCATCGGCGTCTCCCTGTACCACCCGGAGGACGCGGCCGGGGCGCTCCGCGAGTACGCCAGGATCGTGCCCACCCTGCCCCGCACGATCGGCTGGCATGCGGCGCTCAAGCACGACATCCCGCCGCTGCCGTTCGTGCCGCCGGAGCTGATCGGCAAGCGGCTGCTGATGCTGATCTCGATGTGGCTCGATGACGCCGAGGACCCGGCCGGGGCCGAGCTGGTCGATCGCCTCGGCGCTGTCGGCCATCCCGCCGTGACCGCGTCGACGGTGCTGCCGTTCGGCGCCGCCGTGCAGAAGCTTCTGGACGAGGAGTTCCCGGATGGGCAGCGTTACTACACCAAGGAAGCGCACGTGGCGGAACTGGCCGACGAGGCGATCGACGAGCTCGTCGAGTTCTGGAAGGACATGCCGATGCACGGCGAGGTCGAGATCATCGGCCTCGGCGGGGCGATCGGCGACGTGCCGGAGGACGCAACGGCGTTCGCCAACCGCCAGTACCTGCTGTGGCTCAACTTCGCGATGGCCTGGAATGACCCGGCCTGCGACGCCGACTACATCGCCAGGACCCGGAAGATCGTCCGGGACCTGGAGCCGTGGACCGGCCGGGGGATCTACGTCAACATGCTCAATTTCGACGAGATGGACCGGGTAGTGGAGGCCTACGGCGGGGCGGAGAAGTACGCCAGGCTGGGCCGGGTCAAGGCGCAGTACGACCCGGGCAACCTCTTCCAGATGAACTACAACGTCACGCCGCTCCCGGCTGGCCCCGCCCCTCGCGCCGCCGAATAACCCTGCGCCGGGAGAAGCCGAATAACCCTGCGCCGGGAGAAGCCGAATAACCCTGCGCCGGGAGAAGCCGAATAACCCTGCGCCGGGGGAAAGCGCGCTGCGCGTTCCGGCAAGACGCGATCGGCGCCGCTTCCTAGCCTCGTGACAACCGCCAAGCGCGGATCGCGGGCGAAGGGACTTCCCATGCCGAACATCTCACCGGCGGGTGCCGTCCGGGTCGCGGTAACCGTCGACGACTTCGTGCTGTGGGACGGCCTCCCGATGCCCGACGGCATTACGCCGCTGGTCATCACCAAGTCGCTGGCAGCCACGCTGGCCGATCACGGCCTCACGGGTGTTTACGGGTTCTCGCACACCTATCGGCTGGAGGCAGACCCCGGCCTGATGGCCGCCTGGGAATCCTGGATCGAGGCCGGGCACCACCTGGGTAATCACACGCACTTGCATGCCCCGCTGCGATGGATGTCAGGCGACCAGTACTGCGCCGACATCGACAAGGCCGAGGGCCTCATCGGCAGCCTCATCGAGCTGGCCCCCGAGCGCTACTTCCGGTATGCCATGGACATGGCCGGCGAGACCGAGACCAAGCACGGGCAGGTCGAGGACCACATCCGCGCGTCCGGTTACCAGAACGCGCCGATCACCGCATGGTTCAGCGACTTCGCCTGGATCGTGCCTTATTACCGTGCCGTCGTGTCCGGGGACCAGGACGCCCAGCGCATGCTTCGGGAAACCTACATCTCCTCGGCAATCGAGCAGCTGGCAGCGCACGCGGAGCTGGCCAGGAAGCTGTTCGGCCAGGACATCCCGCTGATCTGGCTGATCCACGGCACGACGATCGCGATGGACGCGCTGGGCGCGATCCTGGACGCCTTCACCGAGCGAGGAGTGGAGTTCATACCGCTGCGGGAGGCAATGACCCATCCCGCGAATTTCGGGATGGCGCCCTGCAGCTCCGAGTTCCTCCGCAACCATCTTCAGCGGTACGCGATGGCCGCCGGAATCCCGGAGCCGCACCTGGACCCGCTGCTGTTCGGCCAGGTCATGGCCGCTGCACCGCTCGATGGCTACGACTCCGTCCCGGTGTATGAAGAGGGCATGCTCAAGCCACTCGCGCAGCGGGCCGGCGCCACCTACGACTGGACCTGGTAGGACGCTGCTGCCGGGGCCCGGGCATGGCCTGCAGTTATCCGGGTTCTGGCGTTATCCTGCGGTCAGGTCCGGTGTTAGCGAGGTCCGCCGTGTACGCACGTGACTCATACCGCTGCAGCAACGTGGCGGTAAGGGAGCGAGCCGAGTGGTGGAGCGAGATCGTCTCCTCGATCCATGCCCGGATGGCGATCCGGGTGCCCGACGACTACCGCGGACGGATCGAGCACCAGCACACCGGCGCCTACCAGCTGGTGCGATGGTGGGGCGACGAGGAGTTCATCAAGCGGACCGGCCGCCAGGTTCGCCAGGATCCGCACCTGGCCTACGAATTGCTGGTGCCTGTGACCGGGTCCATGGCTGTCCGCCAGGCGCACACGACGGTGACGCTCGAGCCAGGCGGCATGTCGCTCGTCAGTCTGGATGCGCCGATGGACATGTGGCACAGCAGCAACTTCTCGTGCGTTGCGCTCGTGATACCCCGGGCCCGCATCGACGCCCGCATCGGCGGAACGCCGGCCCGGATCATCGCGCTTGACGCCGGCCATGGCATGGGCCGGATCGTGGCCGATCTGCTGAGAAGCCTGCGCGGCCAGGCGGACACGATCAGCGGACTGGATTTCGATGCTGCCGCCGACCGGGCCGTGGATCTGCTGTGCCTCGCCTACGCAGGGGCGCTGCTGCCGCCGGCGTGCGAACCTCAGGATGATCTCATCGCAACGATCCGCTGCTTCGTGCGCGCGAACGCCCATGACATCTCACTGACGGGCGCGACAGTCGCCGCAGAGCTCGGCTGGTCGCTACGCCAGATCCAGGTGCGACTCCAGCGCGCCGGCACGACGCCGTCCCTGCTCATCCGGGAAGAACGGCTCGAGCTCGCCCGGCTGAGGCTGCAGCACCCCGGCTGGGACCACCGCACGGTGGCCAGCGTCGCCACCTCGTCTGGGTTCAGCAACGCCAGTACCTTCAGCAACGCCTACCGGGAGCATTTCGGCGAGCGGCCGACCGACACGCGGGAGCGCTGCCGCGCACATCGCGTCCCGCAGCCGCAGCGGCCGGCGCCGCAGGCATCCGGCGGGCCTGCTCCTGCGATGACTTGCGGGACATCTCGATGGTGACCGCCCGCGAGCTGGTGCTCTCGCGCCGACCGAAGGAACGGATCGGCCCGGACTGCTTCAGGATTGCCGAGCGTGAACTGCCAGCCCTCCAGGAAGGCCAGTTGCTTGTCCGGGCCGACTGCTTCAGCGTCGATCCGTCGATGATCCCCCGCCTCTTCGCGGACACTTACGCGCCGGCTTTCGAGCTCGGGGTCCCGGTAGAGGCGAGGGCCGTCGGCCAGGTCGTGCAATCCACCGCGGACGACTGGTCAGAAGGTGACTGGGCGGTCTGCTGGGGAGGGTGGCGTGACTACGCCGTGGTCGACGCGACTGCCGCGATGCGCATCAGGCCGCGCCACGGCCTGCCTCCGCACACCTGGCTGCACGTCCTGGGCGTTCCGGGACTGACCGCCTACGTCGGCCTGGCCGATATTGCGCGGATCCGACCGGGTGACCGGGTCTGGGTGTCCGCCGCCGCCGGTGCCGTCGGATCAGTCGCGGCCCAGATGGCAAAGGCACGCGGCGCCTCCCTGGTCGTAGGAAGCGCCCGGGGGGACGGCAAGGCGCGGTACCTCACTGACGTTCTCGGGCTCGACGCGGCCGTCGACTACGAGGCCGGCCAGCTCACCGATCAGCTGCGCGCGGTTGCGCCCGAGGGTATCGATCTTTACTTCGACAACGTTGGCGGTGATCACCTCGAGGCAGCAATCGACCTCCTTCGCATCGGCGGCCGGGCCGTCATCTGCGGGATGATCTCGGGCTACGGGAAACCGCCAGGACCCGGGCCGGGCAACCTCAGCCACCTCATCGTCAAGCGCCTTCGAGTCGAGGGCTTCCTGGTGCTCGATCACCTCCACCGCAGAGCCGCATTTGAGGAGGAGACCCTCCCGCTCGTCGAGGATGGCACGCTTCGCTGCGAGGTGACCGAGTTCGACGGACTGGAAAGCGCGCCGCGGGCACTGCTCTCGTTGCTCGACGGCGCAAAGCTCGGCAAGGCGCTGGTCAGGCCCTGACGCGAGTTACAACGCATCGTCCGCCCGTTGTCAACGGCGGCAGTCCTGAGGTACACCAGGGATCTGGAGGACAGGGATGGGCATCGGCGACGGGATACCTTTCAGCGGCCTGGCCACCGATGAGAGGCAGCGCGCGGGGGATCTCATCGCGAGGCTGAGCACCCGCGCGACCAGGATCGGGCTCAAGCTGACCGGCGGTACCCGCGATCCGTTCACGCTCGGATGACCGGGCCGCCGCCCGCTGCCGAGATCGCGGTCATCGCTCGCTATCAGGCGCTCGATGACTGCGGTGACCAGGTCGCCGCACTGCTCGGCCGCCATGCGGCCGCCTCACTCGCAGAGCCCGGGTGCCGGGCCTTCGTCGCACTTCGCGGGATCGATGACGCGAGCTCATTCGTCATCTACGAGCGTTACGACAGCAAGGAAGCCCTCGAGGCCCACCTGGCCAGCCCCCATTACCTGGGCATAGCCCGCGATCTCATCCGGCCGCTGCTGCGTGACCGCACCGCCGAGTTCTACCGGATCCTGCCGCCCGCTGAGCCCAGCCCGCCATAAAGCTCCTGATAGCTCATGGCTCCGGGGCCAGGGCGGTGATGGCGGCGACGTCCTCAGCGGAGAGTTCGATGTTCCCGGCGGCGAGGTTGTCTCGCAGGTGAGCGGTACTCGTGGTGCCGGGGATGGGCAGCGTGACCGGGGATCGGTGCAGCTGCCAGGCCAGCGCGATCTGCCGTGGGCTGACGCCGTGCCGGGCGGCGATTGGTTCGATGACCGTCATGACCCTGGCCGTGTCCGGCCCCTCGGTCAAGGTCACTGGATGCCAGGGCGAGAAGGCCGTGCCGCTTTCCTCGGCGGCCCGCAGCAGGCTGGCCCCGGTTCGCGCGGCCACGTTGTAATGCGCGGTGAGGGCGGCGATCTCCACGATGGCCTGCGCGGAGCGGAACTGCCCGAGTGTCACATTGGACAATCCGATGTGGCGGATGAGCCCCTCATCGCGCAGCGCGGCGAGGGTGGCGACCTGCTCCTCGAACGGCGCGTCGGTAGCCCGGCCGCTGTGCAGGTAATACAGGCCCAGCTGCCCGACGCCGAGCCGACGGGCGCTGAGGTGGGCACTTTGCCGCAGGTAGTTCGGGTTGCCGACGGCGCCCAGGGTGGAGTAGTCGTACCCGCCGCGCACGAACCCGCCCTTGGTTGCGATGACCAGGCCGTCCGGGTACGGGTGCAGGGCTTCGCGGATGAGGGTTTCGTTGGTGTGCGGGCCGTAGACGTCCGCCGTGTCGATGAACGTGACCCCGGCCTCGACGGCCTCGCGCAGCAGGGCGATGCCGCCTTCCCGGTCGGGATACTCGCCCCACACCTGTTTTCCCGTCAGCTGCATCGCGCCGTAGCCGATCCTGCCGACAACAAGGTCTCCGCCGATGGTGATCGTGCCCGCCGGAGTGGCTGGCATGGCCGTGCTGCCTCCCTGCCACTATAGTGATAGTCTCCCTCCATTTTAACGGAGGAAAACTATCATTTTCAAGGGGCGGAATGGGCGTCGCGTTGCCGGAGCTTCTCGCGCAGCGCCGGCCGCACCGGGCCGACGCGCGGCGCAACTTCGACGCGCTGCTTGAGGCTGCCGCTGAGGCGTTCGCCGAACTCGGCGCCGATGCGCCCTTGGAGGAGATCGCCCGGCGGGCCGGCGTGGGCGTCGCCACGCTCTACCGCAACTTCCCGGCGCGCGCGGACCTGATGGAGTGGGTCTACGTCTCCTCGGTGGACGACCTGGTCCGCTACGGCGAACAGCTGCCCGGCGAGGATCCATGGGCGGCGCTGGCCGCGTGGCTGCGCCGCTTCGTCGCCCACCTGGGCACCAAGCACGTCCTCCTGACGGTCCTGACGCGTGAGTCGAGCGCCTACCAGCCGTGCCGGGACGCACTGTACGGGGTTGCCGGTCCCCTGCTGGAGCGGGCGCAGCAGGCCCATGCCGTGCGCACCGACATGGACATTGACGACATCTTGCGGCTCATCTTCGGCGTCACCGGCGGTACCTACCGCGACGACGCCCAACGGGAAAGAGCCGTGCAGGTCGTCCTCGACGGGATGCGGAAATGATGGTCCCCGGCAGGCTAGCCACCTCTGACGCGGCGTCGCAATCGAACCTGTCATCCGCAGGCTGAGTACCTGGGGACCGTGCTAGCCGTACCTCAGGTTCGGGTGTCCGCACGGTGGAACTCCTGCTGGCGCGCGGCGAGCATGGAGATGCAGGTGACCGGACCGGCCGGCACCGCAGCTCACAGGAGGCATCCCGATGTACGCACCGGCTGGCAACGTCCCTTCCTCGCAGCCCGTCCTGATGAGATTCCTGGTCCGGTCCTGGGAATACCGCCGTCCGCGGCTGTGGGTACGTGTGCGCGTTGCCTGCGGCATCTTCAACGTCATCCTTGGCGTCGTCGTGCTCGCTTGCGTCCACTGGCTGGGGGCGGCGACCTGGCTGGCGGCGCTGCCGCTGGCGGGAGCGGCGCTGATCTTCTGGACCGTCTACCGCCTGCAGGCCAGTGCCCAGAGCTAGCTTGGCAGCATCTCCCTGTGGCGGGACCAATGAACCCGGCCCGCTTGGGGAGGTGCTTCCGCTTTCCGGCAGTTGCCCGGTCGCTGCTGTTCCTCGGTCTTCTTGCCGACGCCAGGATCCATCCGAGTGACCGCCGGTGGTAAACCGTGCGGCACCGCAGGTCACAGGAGGCATCCCGATGCACGCGCCGGCTGACAACGTCCCTTCCTGGCGGCCCGTCCTGATGAGATTCCTGGTCCGGTCCTGGGAATACCGCCGTCCGCGTCTGTGGGCGGGCGTGCGCGTTGCCTGTGGCATCTTCAACGTGGTCCTTGGCGTCCTCCTGCTCGCTTCCTTCCACTGGCTGGGGGCGCTGACGTGGCTGGCGGCGCTGCCGCTGGCGGGGGCGGCGCTGATCTTCTGGACCGTCTACCGCCTGCAGCAGGACAGCGTCCTTCGGGTGCGTGAGCTGGAGCAGTCCCGGGCCAGCTTGGTGGACGACTCGGCGGCGAGGCTGCGCCGGATCGAGCGGGATCTGCATGATGGCGCGCAGGCGCAGATGGTCGCCGTCGCCATGAAGCTGGGCCTGGCCAGGGACAAGCTCGGCGGCACGATCGCCGGGATCACAGTCGCCGGTGCCGCGCAGGCCGACCTGGAGCGGGTGCTGGAGCTGGTCGATGCTGCCCACCGCGGCGCCAAGGAAGCCATCACCGAGCTGCGCGACCTAGCCCGCGGCATCCACCCGCCGGTGCTCGACCACGGCCTCGGCACCGCGCTCACCACCCTCGCCGCGGGCAGCGACCCGCCTGTCGAGCTGGTCGTCGACCTGCCCAAGCGCCCGTCGGCCGCGATCGAGACCATCGCCTACTTCTGCGCAGCCGAGCTGCTCACCAACGTCGCCAAGCACGCCGGTGCCCGGCATGCCACGCTGGAGGCAGCCCACATGGGCGGGCTGCTGCGGATCCGGGTCAGCGATGACGGCCGCGGCGGCGCCCGCCTCGAACATCGCGGCGGCCTGGCAGGGCTCGCCGAGCGCATCAGGACCGTGGACGGCAGGCTGCTGATCAGCAGCCCGCCCCGCGGTCCCACCGTGGTCACCGTAGAGCTGCCGTCCCACGCCTGACCGAACTGGGGTGCCTGATGCGGATTGTGATCGCCGAGGACTCAGCAGTAGTCCGGGCAGGCCTGGCCGAGATCCTCGCCGACCGCGGCCACGAGGTCGCCGCCGCCGTCGGCAACGCCGGGGACCTGCTCGCCGCGGTGGCCGAGCACCAGCCGGACGCTGCCGTGGTGGACGTGCGGATGCCGCCCGGCTATACCGACGAGGGCCTGCGCGCCGCGATCGCCATCCGCCGCCACCACCCCGCGACCGGGGTGCTGGTGTTCTCCCAGTACATCGAGACCCGCTATGCGGCCGATCTGCTCGGCGCGGCACCCGGCGGCGGTGCGGCCGGTGTCGGGTACCTGCTCAAGGACCGGGTCGCCGACGTCGGCGAGTTCATCGAGGCCCTGAGCCGGGTGGCGGCCGGGGGCACCGCCCTCGACCCCGAGGTCGTGACCCAGCTGCTGGGGGCCAGCCGCCGCACCGACGGGCTCGGCTCCCTCACGGCCAGGGAACGCGATGTGCTGGCACTGATGGCCGAGGGCCGGTCCAACAGCGCGATCGCCGGGATCCTCGTGATCTCCGAGCGGGCGGTGGAAAAGCACGTCAGCAACATCTTCAGCAAACTCGGCCTGGCACCCTCCGACGCCGACCACCGCCGGGTGCTCGCCGTCCTCCGCTACCTGGAGACCTGACCCGTGGCCCAGCCGATACCAAACTCACCATGACAAGCGGATCGATCTCTCCCGGCATCGCTGACTGACCGCGCAGGCCCGTAGTGGTGGGCTCGGTCCAAGCGGTCCAGCCCGGTGGCGGGCTCATCCAGGAACAGGCCCGCTCCCGGCAGCGGTCACAGCCCAGCACCCGGACAGCGCCCTGGGCAGCGGGTGCCAGTCCCTCCAGAACTCCGAGCGCGTGGCGGTTGGCGGCGATGGACAGTGTTTTTGCAGATCAGCAGGGCGGAGGATAGGAGATTCGAACTCCTGAGGGGTTTCCCCCAACACGCTTTCCAAGCGTGCGCCCTAGGCCACTAGGCGAATCCTCCGTCGGCAAGCCTACCGACTGCCGGGGCCTGGCGGCCCGCCGTGCCCTGG
Organism: Streptosporangiaceae bacterium; assembly: GCA_050013415.1. Lineage (GTDB taxonomy): Bacteria > Actinomycetota > Actinomycetes > Streptosporangiales > Streptosporangiaceae > Palsa-506. The sequence goes on from JBEKFH010000133.1 coordinate 10,191, forward strand.
ATCGGGGACATCGCCACCCCGCGGCTGGCTACACTGGCCCCCAGACCCCTCGCACGGCGTTTATCCCGCCAACTCCCCCAGGGCCGGAAGGCAGCAAGGGTACGCGGGCTCTGGCGGGTGTGCGGGGGGTCCCTTCCGTCCTGGTAAGGATGAGGTCATGGCAGCCGACCCCCCCAGCCCCGCCCCGGAGGATTCAGCAGGCTCCGGGGCTCCCGCCGTCCGGCTGGCGCTGTACCGGCGATACCGGCCGGCTACGTTCGCCGAGCTCAAGGGCCAGGATCACGTCACCGGGCCGCTCCGGCAGGCCCTGCGCAGCGGCCGGATCAATCACGCCTACCTGTTCAGCGGGCCGCGCGGCTGCGGCAAGACCTCCAGCGCCAGGATCCTGGCGCGGTCGCTGAACTGCGAGCAGGGCCCCACTCCCGATCCGTGCGGCACGTGCGCGTCCTGCGTCGCGCTGGCCCCGTCAGGCCCTGGCAGCATCGATGTGATCGAGATCGACGCGGCCTCGCACGGCGGCGTGGACGACGCCAGGGAACTGCGAGAGCGCGCCTTCTACTCCCCGGTCTCCGCCCGCTTCAAGATCTACATCATCGACGAGGCCCACATGGTGACCGGCGGCGGCTTCAACGCCCTGCTCAAGCTGGTCGAGGAGCCCCCGCCGCACCTGAAGTTCGTCTTCGCCACCACGGAGCCCGAGAAGGTCATCCCGACCATCAGATCCCGGACTCATCACTACCCGTTCCGGCTGCTGCCGCCCGGCGTCCTGCGGGAACTGCTGGAGGAAATCCTGGGCGCCGAGGGCGTCCGGTACGAGCCGGACGTCCTGCCGGTCGTGGTCCGGGCCGGCGCCGGCTCGGCACGCGACTCGCTGTCCGTGCTTGACCAGCTGCTCGCGGGCTCCGGCGACGAGGGACTCACCTACGACCGGGCGATCGCCCTGCTCGGGTACACGGACGAGGGCCTGCTCGACGAGGTCACCGGGGCGTTTGCGGCCGGCGATGGCGCCGCGATCTTCCGCGCGGTTGACCGCGTCGTCGAGGGCGGCCACGACCCGCGGCGGTTCGC
>JBEKFH010000134.1:0-11242 GCA_050013415.1 Streptosporangiaceae bacterium
ATGGTGGAGGGCCTGCGGATGGTCAAGGATGACGAGGAGATCGCGCTGCTGGCGCGGGCCTGCCAGATCACCTCGGCGGCGTTCATCGCGGTGCTGGCCGGCATCCGGCCAGGCGTGACCGAGCGCCAGCTTGCGCTCGCGCTGGAGCGCGAGATGACCGACCGGGGCGCCGACGGACTGGCCTTCGACACCATCGTCGCGAGCGGGCCGAACGGCGACACCCCGCACCATGTGCCCACCGGCCGCCCGTTCGCCGCCGGGGATCTCATCACGATCGACTGCGGCGCCAGGTACGCCGGCTATCACGCCGACATGACGCGGACCGTGGCGCTCGGCGAGCCGGCCGCCTGGCAGCGCGAGATCTACGACCTGGTGGCCGCGGCGCAGCGGGCGGGGGTGGCGGCAGCCACGGCCGGCGCCGAGACAGCCGCGGTCGACGCGGCGGCGCGGGACCTGATCACCAGTGCCGGGCATGGCGGCCATTTCGGGCATGGCGTCGGCCATGGCGTCGGCCTGGAGATCCACGAGGCACCGCTGGTCTCCCGCGGTGCAGCGGGTACACTCGCCAGCGGAGTTCCCGTCACCGTCGAGCCCGGTGTCTACCTGCCGGGCACGGGCGGAGTCAGGATCGAGGACACCCTCGTGGTGCGCGCCGGTTCCGGCCCGGTCCCGGCCGAGCTGCTCACCACGGTCACCAGGGAACTGCTCGTCCTCTAGCCAGGACGCCCGCCCGGCCCGGGCACCGGGCCCGCAAGCACGCAGGAGAAACGACAGACGTGGCGACGACGAACGACCTCAAGAACGGCATGACGCTCAGCATCGACGGTCAGCTCTGGGGCGTGGTGGACTTCCAGCACGTGAAGCCAGGCAAGGGCGGCGCCTTCGTGCGCACGAAGCTCAAGAACGTCATGACCGGCAAGGTCGTGGACCGGACCTTCAACGCGGGGGTCAAGGTCGAGGTCGCCAGCGTGGACCGGCGGGATATGCAGTACCTGTACCGCGAGGGCGACGAGTTCGTGTTCATGGACACCCAGGACTACGACCAGCCGCGGGTTCCGGCGGCCACCGTCGGCGACGCCGCGGACTACCTGCTGGAGGAGCAGAACGTGGTGGTGGCGTTCCACGAGGGCGAGCCGCTGTACGTCGAGCTGCCCGCGTCGGTGGAGCTGACGATCAGCCAGACCGACCCGGGGGTGCAGGGCGACCGGTCGACGGGCGGCACCAAGCCGGCCACCCTGGAGACCGGGGCGCAGGTCCAGGTACCGCTGTTCATCACCACCGGCGAGAAGATCCGGGTGGACACCCGCACCGGCGACTACCTCAGCCGGGCGTGACCCCGCTCAGCCGGGCAGCGGCAGACGGAGCGCGGTGATGTCGGCCCGCGGTAAGGCCCGCAAGCGGGCGCTTGACATCTTGTTCGAGTCCGAGATCCGCGGCGAGCCCGTCCTTGACCTGCTGGCCGAGCGGTCCGAGTCCGCCAGCCCGCCGGTGCCCGCGTACGCGGCCGAGCTCGTCCGCGGCGTGCAGGAGCACCGGGAGCAGATCGACGAGCTGCTGGCGGGCAACGCCAGGGGCTGGACGCTGGAGCGGATGCCCGCCGTGGACCGGAACATCCTGCGGATCGGCGCCTACGAGCTCTTCTGGGGCGCTGACGTGCCGGACGGCGTCGCGATCAGTGAGGCCGTGCTGCTCGCGGGCGAGCTGTCGACCGACGCCTCGTCGGCGTTCGTCAACGGACTGCTCGCGCGGCTGCTGGAACTCAGGCCGGCAGCCGACGGCTAGCCGCCGGGGCCGAGATGCCCGGTGCCGGACAGCGTAATGGCGCGGAGGCAGTCCCCGGTTGGGGGTCCGGGTTCAGGCGTGGTCGTTTTTGTTCCAGAGCTGGTGAGTAAGGCCGCTAGGCGAGGTGACCGACTCGACGGTGAAGCGGTCTTCGAGGCCGCTTGATCCCTCCCAGAGGGATACGCCGCGCCCGAGGGTAATCGGCACGATCACCAGGTGCATGAAGTCGACCAGGTCGGCCTGGAGGAACTGACGCACCGTCGAGGGTCCTCCCCCGATGCGGACGTCACGACCACCAGCAGCCTGCTGGGCTTGGCGGAGCACCTCCTCCGGCGGCCCGTCCACGAACCGGAAGCTGGTCCCGTTAGGAAAGTCAATCGTGGGATGCGGGTGGTGGCTCATGACGAACACCGGTGTCAGGAATGGCGGCTCGTCGCCCCACCAGCCCCGCCACCCGTCGTCGGGCCAATCACCAACCTGGGGACCGAACTTGCGCCGCCCCATGATCTCGGCGCCGATGCCCTGGCTCCACATGCTGGTCAGGGCGCGGTCCAGCGTGATGGGGGCATCCGCCTTATCGACGCCATGGATGACCCGGCCGTCGAACAACTCGAACAGCCGCTCGGCGCCGCCGATCGGGGCGTCCAGCGTCACATGCTCGCCGGCGGCGTAGCCGTCGAGGGAGACGTTCATGTTGTGGACCCGGGTGCGCGGCATAACGACTCCTTCTGCGATCGGATGAAGCGTTCACAACATAGACCGGCGGGATGGCCGGGACTTATCGCTGAAGCTGACATCGTGTTGCGGTGGCCAAACCTCCGCATCCGCGTCGCAGGGCACCAGATGCCCGGCCGGGCCGGATGGGTACGTTGCCTGCCCGCAGGCTATTCCTGGCCGGCGGCCTCACCAGCGCTAGTGGCCTGAAGGCTGACTGGGTCGCCGCCGGCCAGGCGCGTCTCGATGACCGGGGGGCGGGGTGAGGTGTCTACGTGGAGGCGGAAGACGTCCGGGCGATGGTAGTGGCCGACGGGGTCGAGCAGGCGGCGGGCGGCCAGTACCTCGCCGAGATCCAGATCGGCCATCAGGGTTTCCTCGCGTTGCCGCACTGGCCCGGCCAGGATCTGTCCGCTGGGCGCGACGATGACGGTGTTGCCTTCCTCGATCCACTCCCCGTTCTGGCTGAGGTACTGCTCCGGGACCAGTCGGTCCCGGTGCGGGAAGCCGGCCGGGATGTGGTCAATGTGAAGGACGGGGTTGACGCCGATCACGAACATCCGGTTCTCCCGGGCGATGTGGCGCATGGTGGCGATCCACCCGTCGCCCAGTGCCAGGGTGGGCGCTACCCACAGGTCGACGCCCTGGGCGTACATGTGGAACCGCGCCAGTGGCATGTAGTTCTCCCAGCAGATAGCTTGCAGCGAGAGCCCTAGGGCACCCAGAGAGAATCTTCACCGAGCGAGACCCGGCGACAGCTGCGCGGGCGCGCGTCTGCGCTTTTCTGCCTCAGATCGAGCAGCGGCTGACCGCCCGGCCAGCGGGTCAGCCGGCGTAAGGCCCGGGCATTTAGGACGAAAGCCCCGGCCGACTGCGGACTTCCGGCCATGACGGCTGGAACGGTCCCGGCGGAAACTGGCAAGTATCGGACAAAACCGGACGGTTTCCCCGGGCCGGCATCAATAAGGAGGAATTCAGATGCGCCGCATTTCAGCTTTCCGCTGGGTAGGCCTCGCGCTGGCAGTGATCCTGGTGGCGGCCGGGGGGCTGCTGCTGTGGGGCTCGACTTACGTGCACAACACCGTCCAAAGCCAGCTCTCCACCCAGCAGATCTACTTCCCGCCGGCGGCCGCGTTCGCCCACCCCAAGGCCGGCACTGAGATCACGCCCAGCATGATCCCGTCGGTTTCCCAGTACGCCGGGCAGCAGATGCTGACCGGCCAGCAGGCCGAGGCTTACGCCGACCACTTCATCGCCGTCCACCTCACCGAGATCGGCGGCGGTAAGACCTACTCTCAGCTGTCGACCGCAGCGCTCGCACAGCCCAAGAACCTCACGCTGGCCAACCAGGTAGCGGCCGTGTTCAAGGGCACGACACTGCGCAGCATGCTGCTGAACGCTTACGGCTGGTGGAAGGTCTCGCAGCTCCTGTTCATTTTCGCGATCACCGCCCTCGCCCTCGGCGGGCTGGCCCTGATTGGCTCGGTCTCCGGGTTCGTCTTCGGACGCCAGGCCCGGCCGCAGGCCACGGTTATCCCGGCCACCGAGAAGGCCCCGGCCATGGCCGCATAACAACAACGCCGTCGACAGCATCGCATCCGACACCCTCCGGTCCGCGCCGCAAGGCGCGGGCCGGAGGGTGTCGACTAACGACCAGACAATACGAAAGTCGTCACCGTTCGCTGGGTACGGCGGGCCGCTGGCCGGGCGGACTGTCGGAGTTCCGGGCTAGATTCGCAGACGTGCCGACGCCGGGAGGAGGCGCCAGTGACCGGCGACCCGGTGCCAGCGATCAGGGACGACACGGGCTGTCACATCCTGCACGTCGACATGGACGCGTTCTACGCCAGCGTGGAGCTGCGGGACCGGCCCGAGCTGGCCGGCGCCCCGGTCATCGTGGGCGCGGACGGCGGCCGCGGGGTAGTGCTGTCGGCCACCTACGAGGCCCGGGCGTTCGGGGTGCGGTCGGCCATGCCGATGGCGCGCGCCAGGCGGCTCTGCCCGCAGGCCGTGATCATCCCGCCAGGCCGCGGCCAGTACGCCGCCGTGTCCAGGTCGGTCATGGCCGTGTTCAGGTCGGTCACCCCCGAGGTGGAGCCGCTCGCGCTCGACGAGGCGTTCCTTGACGTCTCCGGCGCGCTGCGCCGCCTGGGCCGGCCCGCGCGGATCGGGGAGATGATCCGCGCCGCGGTCCGCGCCCAGCAGGGAATCACCTGCTCGGTGGGGGTCGCGAGCTGCAAGTTCGTCGCCAAGCTCGCCTCGGCCGCGTGCAAGCCCGACGGGCTCCTCGTCGTCCCGGCTGACCGGGTGCTCGATTTCCTGCACCCGCTGCCGGTGTCGGCGCTGTGGGGCGTCGGGGAGCGCACCGGGCGCGTGCTGGCCGGCCTCGGCCTGCGGACCGTGGCCGACATCGCGCACGCGCCCCCCGCTGCGCTGGAGCGGGCACTCGGCCGGTCGGCCGGCGCGCACCTGGCGGCGCTCGCCTGGGGGCGTGATGACCGCAAGGTGGTGCCCGGCGCGGTGGAAAAGAGCGTCGGAGCCGAGGAGACGTTCGCCATCGACGTCGATGACCCCGAGCTGATCCGCCGGGAGCTGCTTCGGCTGTCCGGGCGGACGGCGCGCGGGCTGCGCACGGCCGGCTGCTCGGCCAGGACGGTCGTGGTGAAACTGCGGCTGGCTGACTTCACCACGATCACGCGTTCCCGCACGCTTCCCTCGCCGACGGACGTGACCCGGGAGATTTACGCGACCGCCTGCGCGCTGTACGCTGCCGCCGGGCTCGATGCCCAGGCCAGGTTGCGCCTTGTCGGCGTCCGTGCCACCGGCCTCATCCCGGCGGCGGCCGCCGACTCGCAGCTGGCCTTTGGTGACCGGCCGTCCTCCTGGCGCGATGCCGAGCGGGCGGTGGACCGGATCGCCGGCCGGTTCGGGATCGACGCGGTGCGGCCAGCCGCGCTCGTCGACGGGACCTCCCGCCGGCCATGAACGCTGGCAGCGGGCCGGCGGCCGCGGGCTGCCCGGCGGGTTGCCGGCGGCCGGTCCGGCGGCTGGTGGCGGGGCGGGGCCGCCGGCCCCGGGATGCCATGCGCAGGACGGTTCCCCGTCAGTGCCCGTGTACCCTTTCACTAGACGCGGTCGCGCTCGTATTCTGGGATAAGCCAGGCCGTCAGGTGAAGGTCATCGAGCCGGTCGCCGAGCGCGAGTTCTTATGGGAGGCCACGTGCCGCTTTCTGAGCACGAGCAGCGTCAGCTCGAGCAGATCGAGCAAGCGCTTTATGCCGAGTATCCGCGCTTCGCCAACGCCGTCCGTGCGAGCGATCCGCGCGTGCACTACAAGCGCAGGGTGGTCGAGGCCGCTTTCGGATTCGTGCTCGGCATCGGCCTGCTGCTGGCCGGCGTCGCCGCCAACATCTGGATCGGCGTCGCGGGCTTCGTGGTCATGCTCGCCTGCGCCATGTGGGCGCTGACGAGCTGGCGGCACATGACCGGCACGGCCCAGGGAGCGGTCGCGGCCTCCGGGCCGGATCGCGGCCCTGCGGGCGCCCGTCGCACCGCCAAGGGCCGCCGTGGCAGCCGGCCGCGCAGCCCCAAGCTCATGGAGCGGCTCGAGGAACGGTGGCGCCGCCGCCAGGAGCGGGACCGCTAGAGCGCTAGCTCTCTCTTCCCAGCTCGCGGGCCCGGCCGCGGATCCGGAGGCCGGCCGCGTCGAGCCAGCCGAATACGTCAAGGGCGTGCTGCAGCCCGGTATGCAGCGGGGCCAGCGCCGACGGCGGCAGCAGCCGGGCTCGCCACCGCACCGCGCGGGCCGCCTCAGCGGCGACCGCCCGCCGAACCACGGCGACGTCTGCGCGAAGCGTGTCAGGCGCGCGGGCGACCTTCGCATAGCGTGCCCGTTCCTCCGCCTCCGCGATGCGCCCGAGCGCGCGCTGGCCGTGCTCGCCCAGCCGCACCATGCTCGCGAGCCTGCGCGACACCGCGCGCGGCGAGTCGCTGGCCCGCCAGCCGACGCCATAGTCGGTCAGATCATCGTGCAGTTCCCGCCACGCGACGTGAGCCAGCGCGGCGTCGCCGGCGGCAGCGCGCCAGCGCCGCCGCCGGGTCGCGGCCCTGATCGCCGCCGGCGCGAGGCACGCCAGCACCAGAATGGCAAGCACGATCGGCACGACCGGGGCCGAGCCGCCCCGGCTGGCCGTTGCCGCGCTGCCCAGCCCGTTCAGATGGTTCACCTTTGACAGCCCGCCGGACGGGGCCTTGGCGCCGGGAGCCGAGCCGCCGGTGCTGACCGGATTCGGCTGCGTGCCCTTCCCCCCGGTGCCCGCCGTCGCGGAGCTGGCATAGACCGGCTGGGTGGCCGTGCCCTGCCCGTCACTCCCGCCCGGCGTCGGCTCGAAGCGCAGCCAGCCGGCGCCCTGGAAGAAGAGCTCGGGCCATGCGTGCGCGTCGGCCTCGGTGACCTGCCAGCTGCCGTTCGGCTGCTTCGTGCCCGCGGTGTAGCCGACGGCGATCCGGGACGGTATGCCGACCAGCCGGGCAAGAGCGGCCATCGCGAAGGCGAACTGCTGGCAGTAGCCGGTCCTGGTCCTGGTCAGGAAGTCGACCAGGCCCGCCGCGGAGTCCGGCTCGCTCGCCCGCAGGCTGTAAGTGAAGCGCCCGTCTGCCAGGAACCAGTTCTTCAGCGCGAGCGCCTTCTGGAAGGGAGTCCTGGCGTTCCGGGTGATCATCCTCGCCAGGCTCAGCAGCAGCTTTCGGTCCGGCGAGGGGAAGGAGAGGTACTGCGCGTCGATGCTGGCCGGCGGGGCCCCTGCCGTATTCAGTTGCAGAGCGGATGGCTCGATGTCGTCGCTCGTCGCCGTATAACTGAGCCCGGCCAGCCGTGCCTGGGCCGAGAAGACCATCAGGTTCGACAGATCGGTCCGCCAGTGGCCGTCGACGAGCACGTCCTGTGGCGCGTACGGCAGCGGCAGGAAGGTGAGCGGGGATGAGTAGCCGGTGACCCCGGGGCTCACGGTGACCCGGGTGGTGAACGGGAGAGCCTGGACGCCCGAGTTGAGGCCGGGAACGCCCGGGAGCGACCCGCCGCGGCCCAGCGGGCTGCCCGCGGTCGGCGGCTGCGGCACCCAGGTGCTCGTGGGCGGGTTGTAGTTGAGTATCTGGACCTGCAGATACTGGTACTGCGGCGCGGGACTGGTGGAGCGATAGGTGAGCACGGTGGCATTGCCGCCATGCAGCAGCATGCCCTGCATCTGGTCGATCGGGTCGGTGAGCGTGATGTGCCCGCCGACCCCGGCTCCGACTCCGGCCCCGCCGTGCCCGCTGAAGAGCTTGTGCACCCTGAGCCCGGGAAGTACCAGCGGGATGAAGATCGCCAGGCTGACCGCTGCCAGCCCGATCCGCCGCCCGGACGCCGCCAGCGCCCGGGTGTCAGGACCCCTGACCGGTTCGTCGTCGCCGTCCTTGCCGCTGTGCCAGAGGGTGACAAGGCGGCCCCAGATGCGCAGCCGCTCCCGCCCGTCGGCGGCCAGCAGGGCCAGGTAGCCAATGACGCCGACGCAGAACGTCAGCGTGGCGCCGACTGCGCCCTCCCGGGCACTTGTCGTGATCGGCACGCTGAACAGCGCCAGTAGCGGCAGCCCGGCGATCGCCGGGCTCCGCAGCCGTACCGCGATCAGGTCGGCCGCCACGGCCATCAGCCCGATTCCGGCTGCAGCCAGCAGGTCGGTGCCATGCGTTCCCGGTACCGGCGGCACGTAAATCCGCTCGCTGATTCCCTGCGCGGCCAGGATCCGCAGGTGGTGCAGCGAGTTCGGCGTCGGCACGATCCAGCCGGCTGCCTCGGGTCCGGCGAACACCAGGTTGAGGTAAATCAGCAGGGCAGAGTAGTAAGTGATGAGGCTGGCCACCGCGGGCAGCGCCCGCAGCCGCGTCACGCTGGCGGCGGCGGCGATGACGATCGCCACGCCGAGCAGGTCCCGGTACCAGATCCCGCTGAGAACCAGCGGCGCGGCCGCGCCGAGGGAAAGGACCGTGGCGACCGCCGCGGCCTGCCTGGCCGGCAGCCGGGTGGCAGTGCCGGCGGCGGCGGCAACGACGATGGCCCCGGCGCCTGCCCAGAACCAGGCGATGCCGTCCAGCAGCGGGTACAGCGAGATGGACGCCAGCAGGACGGCCGCTGCGGCGGTGATCGTGATCCGGTGGTTCATACCGCCGCCCCCGGCAGATCTCGTGCGGCCGGCCCGGCCGAGTTGCCGGCCGGCCCGGGTGGTGCCGCGAAGCCCGCGCCAGACAGCCGTGCCCACGCGGTCGCGAGCGGCATCCCGGCGTCCACGGTGACGACGCGCCATCCCGCCCCGCTGAGGATGGCGGCGGCCGCGCTGGTCTCGGCATGAGTGCCCGCGCGGCTGCCGGGCGCGCTGGCGGCATCGGCCGGCCGGCCCAGCGCGCCCCCGAGTCCGTTCCGCTGCCCGCCGCTGCCCGGGTGCGTGTCCCCGTGGCTGTCCGGGTGTCCATTCCCGCCGCTGTTCGGGTGCTTGTCCCCGCGGACATTCCGCTGCCCGTCCCCGTTCCGCTGCCCGTCCTCGTTCCGCTGCCCGTCCTCGTTCCGCTGCCCGTCCCCGTCCGCCTTGCCGGCCGGGGCGTTCCAGGTGGAGACCGCCAGGAGCATGGCGATCGCCGGGCCGCCATCACGGCGGCTGGCGGCAAGCTGGCGTGCGGTGGCGGCGGAGAGCCGTCCGGCTATGACGATGAGCAGCCCCCCTCCCGCCGCCCTGATCGCGGCGAGGCCGCCGGACAGCTCCGTGCCGCGCGATGGCCTGACCACGGCAAGTGAGTCAAGGAGAACATCCTCGAACATGCCCGCCGCGGCGACCGGCCCGGCATCGGTGATGAGCTGCCCGTCGATCTCGCCCCTGGCGAGATGCACGCCGATGGACGCGGCCGCGCTGACGGCGAACTCGAACGATGAGCTGATCCCGCTACCCGCGTGCGCGCTGCGCCGCGTATCCAGCAGCAGCATCGCCCGGTTCCGCCAGCGCTGCTCCTCACGGCGGACCATCAGCTGGCCGTACCTGGCCGTGGAGCGCCAGTGCACCCGGCGCAGCTCGTCCCCGTCCCGGTAGGCCCTCGGGACCACATCGTCCTCGCCGGCCGCCGCCGCGGCCCGGGTCCTGCCGTCGCCCTCGCCCACCCAGCTCGCGCCGATCGCAGTCCTGGCCAGCGGCACGACCTTCGGGGTGACCACGAGCGTGGTGGTCGAGGCGAACGAGCGGCCGAGCTCGACCAGGCCGAACGCGTCCGCGATGCGCACGTCTAGCGGGCCGATGGTGAACTTCCCGCGCAGGTCAGAGCGGAGCGGGTAGCTGAGTTCGCGAACCCCGCCCCGCTCTACCCCGTCCAGTACGTACCGGGGGCGCGTTCCGAGCGCGTAAGGTATCGCGTCTTCGGCGAGCAGTAGCCCGGTGGGCAGCCGTGAGACATTCTCCAGCCGGAGGGTCACCTGCGCGGCATGTCCCGCCGGCACCCGGGCCGGGGTCACCTGGCGGAGGCAGCTGAGCCGGTACCTGGCCCGTCCGGCCGCGAGCGCGGATAGCAGCGGCAGGACGAACAGCAGCGCCCCGACGCTGACCAGGTCGCGCTCGCCGAGGGCCAGCCCGGCGATCACGGCGGCCAGGCCGGCGGCGAGGAATGAGGTGCCCCGCGTGGTGAACGCCGCGAGCAGTGACCGCATGTCCGGCCCTTCCTTCCGCCTTGGCGTCCAATCTATGGCCAGGCCGTGAGCGGGGCCACTGCCAGTGACCGGCGTCGGCTGCCGGGGCCAGCGGGCAGCGGCTATCGCAGCGGCAGCGGCATCCGTTCGACCAGTCTCGCCAGGACCCGCTCCGGAAGCTCGCGTTCCACCATGGCTTCAGGAGTGGGCAGCAGCCGGTGCGCGAGCACCGGGCCGGCCAGCATCTGGACGTCGTCCGGTATGACGAAATCCCTGCCGTCCAGCGCGGCGTAGGCCCGGCTGGCGCGCAGCAGGTGCAAGGTGGCGCGCGGAGAGGCGCCGAGCCTGAGCTCAGGGGATGCCCGGGTGGCGTTGACCAGGCTGACCACGTACTGCCTGATCGGCTTTGCCACGTGCACGGCGCGCACGGCCGCGATCAGGTCGCGGATGTCCTTGGCGTGCGCGGCCGGACGTAGCTCGTCGAGCGGCGATGACGATCCGTGCGTGTCCAGCATCTCAAGCTCGGCATCCTTGTCCGGATAGCCGATGGAGATGCGGGCGGTGAAGCGGTCCCGCTGCGCCTCCGGCAGCGGATACGTCCCCTCCATCTCCACCGGATTCTGGGTGGCGATCACCATGAACGGGAGTTCCAGCGGATAGGTGGCCCCGTCCACCGTGACCTGGCGCTCCTCCATGCACTCCAGCAGCGCGGACTGGGTCTTCGGTGACGCGCGGTTGATCTCGTCGCCGATCACGATGTTGGCGAAGACCGGGCCCGGCTTGAACTCGAATTCCCTGAGCTCCTGATTGAAGGCACTGACGCCGGTCAGGTCACTCGGCAGCAAATCCGGCGTGAACTGGACGCGCCGGATGGAGCAGTCGATCGAGCGCGCGAGCGCCTTGGCCAGCAGGGTCTTCCCGACGCCGGGAACGTCCTCGATCAGCAGGTGCCCCTCGGCCAGCAGGACCGTCAGGGCGAGCCTGATCGCTTCCGGCTTGCCCTCGATCACGGTCTCGACGGACGCGCTGATCCGGCGGGCCACG
>JBEKFH010000135.1:0-11241 GCA_050013415.1 Streptosporangiaceae bacterium
ATCCGCGCGCGCAGTGCTGGATCCGCCGGGCCGGATCCCGGTGGAAGGTCTACATCTGCACCTACGAGGTGCCCGGCGGCGGCCGCTCCCACCGGGAGCAGATAGCCCGCGAGCTCACCGCGATCTATCATCCGCGCTGCAATGCCCAGCAGTACGACCAGTCGTGGAAGGACGAGTGGATCGGCGAGTACGCCGCGCCCACCACCGGCCCGCTGGCCAGGAACCCGGACGGGCCGGCGTCGTCCTGACCGCCCTGGCTCACCGCTGGCCCGCCATGGCCATGCGGTCCGGGGCCGGGGCGGGCGGTGCGGCGATCCGGCGGGATCTGCGCAGGGACAGGACGAGCATCAGCGCTCCGTAGAGGATCACGATGATGCCGACGATCAGCAGCAGCGGCGGGAAGACCGGCAGCCGCGGCCAGGTGGTGTCGACGGTGGTGAAGTCACTCTGCTCGGTCGCCAGGAAGGGCACCACGTCGGTCGCCAGGTAGGTCTGCACCTGCGGCATCGTGCGGACGGCAGCACCGCTGAAGTTGGTCAGGCCGGCCGTGCCCGGCACGTTGTACCAGCCGTTCGTCACGTAGGGGAGATTGGTGATCGACTGGTACAGGCCGGGGAAGTTTCCCTTGATCGTGGCCAGCACCTGGGCCGGCGTTATCTTGAGCGTCGTCGCGACGAAGCTGACCAGGCCGGGCAGCTCGCTGGTCACTGAGGACAGCGGGATCGCCTCCAGCAAGGCCGTCGCATGCGGGAAGTTCGTCGTCAGCGCCTTGAGCACCGCTGCCTGCGGCAGGCCGGTCTTGCCCGACACGAACGCGACCAGTGCCGGGACCTCGGAGGCCGCGCCACCCTTGGGCGTCACCACGTGTGCAGCGAAGTCGACCACGTGCGACACCATCGTGACCGAGGCCTGATCGCCCTGCACGCGGGCAGGACTGAACGCGGGCTTTGCCTGGTCGAGAAGGTTCTGCCCGCCGTCCAGGCGCGGGAAGAGCGAGAGCACGAGCGTCACGACCACGACCGCCGCGCCCACGGTGATCACCACCGACCAGGCCGCCGCCGCCAGTTCCCTGGCGAGGCCCTTCCTCGCCAGCAGGGCCATGGTGACCCCGAAGATGATCACGATGATGCCGACCGCGAGCAGCAGGGGCGCGATGAAGCTGACCCCTCCCGAGCCGTCCAGGGCGGTGAAGTGCGCTTGCTGGTCTTCGAGTACCGGGATGACTTCCCCGCTGAAGTAGTTCCTGACCTGCGGCGCCGTGCGCACGGGGCTGCCGGTGAACGTGGTGAGGTGGGCGGTGCCCGGCACACGGTCCCAGCCGTTGGTCACGTAGGGCAGATTGGTGATCGACTGGTACAGGCCGGGGAAGTTTGCCTTGAGCGCCCCGAGCACCTGAGTCGGCGTCAGGTGCAGGGCCTTGGCGAGGAAATTGACCAGGCCGGGCACCTCGGCGGTCGCCGCCGACAGCGGGACCGCCTTGAGCAGCGCGGTCGTGTGCGGGAAGTCCTTGCTCAGCAGCGCCAGCACGGCCGGCTGGGACAGGCCCGTCTTCTGCGACAGGAACGCCACCAGCTGGGGAACCTCGGCGACGGCGCTGCCGTTCGCCGTGACGATGGGATCGAGCGTATTGACGGCATGGGAGATCATGGTGATCCCCGCCCGGTCCCCCAGCACCCGCTCCTTGCTGAATACGGGCTTGCCGTGGTCCAGCACGCGCTGGGCGGCGTTCAGCCGGGGCAGCAGCGACAGCCCGGCGACGACCACCACGACGAAGACGCCGACAAGGGCGACGACGAGCCACGACCACATCGCGTGAGCGGCTTTCACGGGTATCCCTCCTCAATCTGCGCGGGGCGAAGCCGAGCGCATCCCTCCCTGCTTGCGCGGGGCGAAGCCGAGCGCATCCCTCCCTGCTTGCGCGGGGCGAAGCCGAGCGCATCCCTGCGTACGTGACCGGGGCCTTACTGCGGGCCCTACGCGCGTGCCCTACGTGCGCGGGGCGAAGCCGACCGCCTCGTGCAGCCGTGACCGGCGCCGGCCGGAGGCCGGGCGCGCCGTCGGCGGATGCGCCGGCTGCTCGGGAACCGGGGTGACGCCGGTGACGATGTCCTCGGCCATCCCGTACAGCAGCGGCAGCGCGCCGGCCACCACTGCGCCGGTCTGGTTGATGTGCTCCACTCCCGGCCCGATCAGCTCGGCGTGACCCACGATCGTCCGCACCAGTTCCGCGCACTCCTCGAGGTTCCCGGCGATCCGGGTGAGCAGCGTGCCGACCCAGTACAGGTAGAACGCGAGGCCGGCGATCAGCAGCACGACGTCGACGACCGTCAGGATGACCAGCAGGGTCATGACTTCACCTTCCCGAGCACCCGTCCGAGGAACAGGTGATGCTGCAGGCCCTCGGCCAGCACGGCCTCGACGCCGTCGGCGACCTGCGGGATGAGCGCGGTGCTCGCGGTGTTCGCCGCCGCGGCCTTCAGCGTCTCCCGCACGTCGGTGACCCGGCGGTCGATGATCTTAACGAGGTAGATGAGCAGGCTGAGTAGCGCCGCGACGGCCAGTACGACGACGAAGCCGACGATGATCGCGGTCACCCACAGGGTGTGCTCGGTGGAGTTCATCGCGAGCGCAGGCATGGTCAGCCTCCCAGCCGGGTGCGTCCGCGGTGCAGCCCGTCGATGATGATCGTGGCGTGCTCGATCGTGGTGCTCAGCGCGGCTAGCGGCGCGGTGTTGTGCACCGCCTGGGTCAGGGCATCGTTGATCATCGGAGCCTCCTTGCCGATCGAGCGGGCCAGCAGCAGGATCGGCACCACCAGCATCACGACGACAGCGACGACCAGGAACCCGATGGTGTAGCCCAGCCACCAGCCGGTCGTGCTGACAGAGCCAGTGCTGGCGGAGCCGCTGCTGACGGAGCCGCCGGCGGCCAGGGCGAGTGCGTGTCCGAGTGCGTGTCCGGTCATGTCCTCATCCTGCCGCTCGGCTAGCCGGGACCTCGCGGATCGTGTTCGCCTTGAGGAAGTCGATGATCGGCTTGGTCGGCTCGGGGACGTGGTGATCCCGCTGGACGTGCCGGATCACCTCATCCATCAGCTGCTCCTGGCTGGACGCGGAGATCCTGGTGTCGCACACCGGGCTCCCGCACTGGAACTCATGCATCCGTGGCTCCTTGCACCGTCTCGCCTTACACCGTCTCGCAGAAGTCCCTGACCGGCTTGAGGTTCGCATTCACCGAGGTGAGCGCCTCCGGCACGGTCCTTGTCTGGTGCGCGATCACCAGGGCGCCGACGATCACGGTGCCGAGGGTCCCGCGCACGTAGTTGAGGTGGTAGATGACCCGGATGAGGGCCACCGCCGCGATCAGGATGATCACCGCGCCGACGCTCAGGGTCATCCAGGCTGCTGCTGGCATGGCCGTGTTCCTTTCTGCTGGCCGTGCAGGCGGGCCTAGCCGAGCAGGCGGGCGACGGAGCCCGCGTACCTGACCGCGCCGACCTTTATTTCCTCGATGGTCTTGTCGGTGACGGCCAGCGCCTCGGGCACGCCGTCGAGCTTTCCGGTGAGGGCAACGCCGCCGGCCAGGATGTCGTCAGTGGCGCCGCGGATCCGCTCCACCGCGGCGAGCACGCGGTTCAGCAGGAAGATGACGACGGGAACCACGACGACCAGCAGGATCACGTTGCCGATCCACCACAAGGTCATTGCTCTCTCCTCAGCTCGCGGTCCGGTACGGGACGAAGAAGCGGCGGAAGACCCGGCGCAGCGCCATCATCGCGGCCTGCAGGCCGACGGTGAAGCCCTTCGCCTCCGACGCGGCGGCCGCGAGCTGCTCCGGTGACTCACCGCGCTCGGCCCGGTCAATCCGGTCCTGCAGGTTGGCCGAGAAGTCGCGCATCAGCACCGACGTGACGTCGGAGATCATGCCCCGGCCGTACTGCGCCGCGGCGCCGGAGAGCTGCAGGTCCTGGGTGACGCCGACCCTGGTGCCCCGCCCGGAGCGCGCCAGCGTGGCCGTGACGATCATGCTGGCCTGGCCGCGGCCTTTCTCCTCGGCGCCGCTCGCGTGCACCACGATGCGCCGGGCCGCCTCGTCCCGCTCGGTGATGTCCGCGGTTCCGGCGAACCGCAGCCGGACCGGGCCCATCCGGATGGCAACCCCGCCCTTGTACTTCTCGCCGCCCAGGTCCTCGCCCAGCTCGGCGCCGGGCAGGCAGGCCGCGACCATCGGGATGTTCTCGAAGAACTTCCAGACCTTCTCGACCGGCTCCGCCACCTCGAATTCGTTCTTGATCAGCATCGCGACTCCTTCGTCAGGTAGGCGGCGGGATCCTGCTCCGTCAGGTAGGCGCCGGGATCCTGCTCGAATTCCCGGCGGCAGCCGGCCCGGCAGAAGTAATAGGTCTCGCCCTCGTGCTCCAGCGGGTGACTGGCCGGGCCTGCCGTCACGGTCATCCCGCAGACCGGGTCCACCGCCTCGGCGGGTTCCGCTGCCACCGAGGATTCCGTCGCGTCCGGCGGGACGGCCGCCTCCGCCCGGGCCGCCGGGCCGCCGGGCCGCAGCGCTCCGGAGGCGCGAAGCTGCACGAGCTCGGCGAGGATCGCCACGGCAATCTCCCGGTGCGATGTCCGGCCCAGGTCCAGGCCGACCGGCACCCGGACCCGCTCGAGCTGGTCCGGCGGCACGCCGCGCTCGGCGAGATAGCCGAGTACCGAGGCGCCCCGCCGCCGTGACCCGACCAGGCCCAGGTAGGCGGGCCGGGCGAGCACCGCCTGCTCGACCGCTTCCTCGTCGCCGTGACCCTGAGTGGCCACCACCACGATCGAGCGCTCATCCGCGTCGGCGGCGGAGAAATCCGGGCCGTCGATCAGCGCGGTGCGCCAGCCCAGCGCGCGGCCGAGATCGGCAAGCGTGCCCGCCATCGGGGAGCGGCCGACCACGACCAGGTGCGGCGTGGGCAGCACCGGCTCGATGTAGACCTCCAGCGCGCCCTCGCTCTGGCAGGAGATCGGCACCACGGTCATTCCGTCCGGCACCGCCGCGCCGAACTGCTCGGGGCTGCCGAGCAGCAGCAGCCGCGGCACGCCCTCGGCGATGACCTGCCGCGCCTCCCGGATCACCACCGGCTCCGCGCACGCGCCGCCGATCCAGCCGTGCAGCTCTCCGGACGCCATGATGATCGCCCGGGAGCCCTGCTGGCCGGATGACGGGGCCTGCCGCCAGACCACCGTGGCGAGCGCGAACGCCTGCCCGCTCCGCGCCAGCTCGTCGGCGCGGGCCACGACGCCCCAGCCGTCCATGGGTGCTGTCGCGCTGGTCATCGGCAGGCACCGCCCGTCATCGTTATGCACCTTCCGTCATCGGCCCGTACCGTCAGTCATCGGTCCGCACCGTCAGTCATCGGTCCGCACGGGCGGCGCACCCGAGACGTCGTGACGTTGCGTGATGGCCTCCCATACCCGGTCGGGCAGCAGCGGCATGTCGATGTTGCGGACCCCGGTGCCGGATATCGCGTCCATCACCGCGTTGACGAACGCCGCCGGGCCGCCGACCGCCGCGCACTCGCCGATGCCCTTGGCGCCGATCGGGTGGTGCGGGCACGGGGTCATCACCTCGGAATGCAGCTCGAAGCCCGGGGTCTCCCAGGAGGTCGGCAGCAGGTAGTCCATGTAGTTCGAGCCCACGCAGTTGCCCTCGGCGTCGAACGTGATGAACTGCATGTTGGCCATCGCGTACGCCTCGGTCAGCCCCCCCATGATCTGTCCCTCGACGATCATCGGGTTGATCCGGACGCCGCAGTCGTCGACGGCCACCATGTTCAGCACGTCCCAGACCCCGGTCTGCGGGTCGACCTCGACCGTGACGATGTAGCAGGCGAACGGCCAGGTGAGGTTCGGCGGGTCGTAGTAGGCGTTGTTCTCCAGGCCGGGCTCCATGCCGTCGGGCATGTTGCTGTAGGCGGCCATCGCGCATTCGGTGATGGTCACCCCGCGGTCGGGGGCGCTGCGGACGTAGAACCGGCCGAGCTCCCAGTCGACGTCCTCTTCGGACACCTCTAGCAGGTGCGCTGCCAGCTTGCGCGCCTTGGCCCGGATCTTGCGGCACACCATGGCGATCGCGGCGCCCGCCACCGGCGTGCTGCGCGACGCGTAGGTGCCCATGCCGAACGGCGCGGTGTCGGTGTCGCCCTCCTCGACGGTCACGTCCTCGGCCGGGATGCCGAGCTCGTGGGCGACGATCTGGGCCCAGGTCGTCTCGTGCCCCTGGCCCTGGCCCCGGGCGCCGGTCCGCAGGATCGCCTTGCCGGTCATGTGCACCCGGAGCTCGGCCGAGTCGAACATCTTGATGCCGAGGATGTCGTACTCGCGGCTGTTGCCCGCGCCGAGCGGCTCGGTCATCGTGGAGATGCCGATGCCGAGCAGCCTGCCGTTCGCCTTGGCCTCCTCCTTCTGCCGCAGGAAGTCCTGGTAGCCGACCGCCTGCAGCCCGACGTCGAGGCACTCGCCGTACTGGCCCGAGTCGGTCAGGAAGCCGAGCGGGGTGCGGTGCGGGAAGTCGTCGTCGGCGACGAAGTTGATCCGCCGGAACTCGGCCTGGTCCATGCCCAGGTCGTTGGCCGCGGCATGAACCATCCGCTCCTGGAAGAACATCGCCTCGGTGACCCGGAACGAGCACCGGTACGCCACGCCGCCGGGAGCCTTGTTGGTGTAGGTGCCCCGGGCCGTGAGGTGCGCGACCGGGATGTCGTAGCAGGCGAACGTCGAGTGCATCAGCCCGATCTTGAACTTGCTCGGCTGCGCGTCGGCGAAGAACGCGCCGTGGTCGGCCTCGGTGTGCATCCGCATGGCGAGGATCTTGCCGTCGCTGCGCAGCGCCAGCTCGCCGTCGAGGTACACGTCCCGGGCGAACCCGGTGGAGATCAGGTTGCCGGACTTGTCCTCGATCCACTTCACCGGCCGCTCCAGCAGGATGGACGCCAGGATGGAGCAGACGTAGCCGGGGTAGACGGGGACCTTGTTGCCGAACCCGCCGCCGATGTCCGGCGAGATGATCCGGATCATGTGCTCGGGCAGCTCGGCCACCAGCGCGACCGCCGCGCGGATGATGTGCGGCGCCTGGGTCGTCATGTAGACGGTGAGCTTGGAGGTGGACCGGTTGAAGTCAGCGATCGACCCGCAGCACTCGATCGGGGAAGGGTGCGAGCGGGGGTAGTGCAGGTGCAGCTTCGAGATCACGTCGGCCTGGGCGAACGCGCGGTCGGTGCCCTCGGCGTCGCCGACCTCCCAGTTGTAGATGACGTTGTCGGGCTGGTTCTCCTTGTCGTCGCGGATGACCGGCGCGCCCTCGGCGACGGCCTGCATCGGGTTGACGATCGGCGGCAGCGGCTCGTACTCGACGTCGATCGCGTCGCAGGCGTCCTTGGCGATGTAGGGGTCATCAGCGATGACGCAGGCGACTTCCTGGCCCTGGAAGCGCACCTTATCGGTGGCCAGCACGGCCTGGGTGTCGTAGGACAGCGTGGGCATCCAGGCCAGGTTGCGGGTCGCCATCATCTCGCCGGTGAGCACCAGGTGCACCCCGGGGATGTCCCACGCCTTGCTGGCGTCGATCGACTTGATCCGGGCGTGCGCCAGCGGGCTGCGCAGGATCTCCATGTGCAGCATGCCGGGCAGCACCACGTCGTCGGTGTAGTTGCCCTTGCCGCGGATGAAGCGGTTGTCCTCGACGCGGCGGCGGCTCGCGCCCAGTCCGCCGATCTTGATCTCGTCTAGCGCCTGCGACACGTCGTGCCCTTCCGTTGTGGTCTGCTAGCGGCTGCGCTCGTCACTGGGACCGCAGTTTCTCGGCAGCCCACAGCACCGACTTGACGATGTTCTGGTAGCCGGTGCAGCGGCACAGGTTGCCGGACAGCGCCCAGCGGACGTCTTCCTCCGTGGGATCGGGATTGGAGTCGAGCAGGGCCTTGGCGGCCATCATCATGCCGGGGGTGCAGAACCCGCACTGCAGCCCGTGCTCCTCCTTGAACCCCTCCTGCAGCGGGTGCAGCTCGCTCGCGGTGGCCAGGCCCTCGACGGTGGTGATCTCGTGCCCGTCCGCCTGCACGGCCAGCATGGTGCAGGACTTCACCGCGGTCCCGTCGACGAGCACCGTGCACGCGCCGCAGTTCGTGGTGTCGCAGCCGGTATGCGTGCCGGTCAGCTTCAGCCCCTGGCGGATCAGGTGAGCCAGCAGCAGCCGGGTCTCCACCTCCGCGATCTTCTTCTGGCCGTTGATGGTGAACTTGATCCGGCGCACCGGGACGTCGCTGGCGGCCTGGTCGTCATGGTCCTCGTAAACGATCGTCATGTCAGGCTGCCCTTTCCATCGCCGCATCGGCGCGGGTCAGGATGCGCTCGACAAAGGTGCGGACGATGTGCCGCTTGAATTCCGCGCTGCCGCGATGGTCGCTCCTGGGCCTGGCCACCCCGGCGGCGAGCCCGGCGGCCTGCTCGATGCTGTCGGCGGACAGCGGCCTGCCGACGAGCGCCTCCGCCGCCTCGGCGGCCTCGATGGTGGATCCGCCGACCCCGGTCAGCGCGATGCCCGCCCGGATCACGTTCTCGCCGGCGGTCTCCAGCGCGACCGCGACCCCGGCGGTGGCGAAGTCGCCGACCCGGCGCTCCAGCTTGAGGTAGCCGCCCGAGCGGATCCCCTTGGCCGCCGGGATGACGGCCTCGACGGCGATCTCGTCCGGCTCCAGGACGTTCTGGAAGGGCCCGGTGACGAAGTCGGCGGCCCGGATGGTCCGCCTGCCGCCCGGGCCGCGCGCGACGATCGATCCGCCGAGGGCCAGCACCACCGAGGCCCAGTCGCCCTGCGGGTCGGCGTGACACACCGAGCCGACGAGCGTGCCCCGGTTACGCACGATCGGATCGGCAATGAGCGGCGCGGCCGCGGCCATGGTCGGCTGGGTGCTGGCGAGCAGCGCCGACCGCTCCAGGTCGGCGTGGCGGCAGAGGGCGCCGATGTGCAGGGTCCCGTCCGGGTCGGCCCGGTGATAGTCGAGGCCCGGGATGTTGTTGATGTCGACGATCAGCTCCGGCGACGCGAAGCGCAGCTTCATCAGCGGGACCAGGCTCTGGCCGCCGGCCAGCACCTTCGCGTAATCCCCGCCCATGCGCAGCAGGCCGATCGCCTCGTCGAGCGAGCGCGGTGCCTCGTAGCGGAACCGAGACGGGTACATTCGATCCTCCAGTGTCCTGTTCGGACGTTGAACCGCTGGGTCAGCGCTGGTTGCGCGGGCCGGGTCAGCGCGGGCCGGATCAGCCCTGGCCTGGTCCGGGGTCGCGTCGCGGCGCGGCCGCCTCCGGGTCGGCCACTGCCACCGGGAGGGAGTCCTCTTCCGGGTCCGGCCGCGGCTGCTGGTGCGGCGGCCATGGACCGGGTACCGGCTGCCCGGCGACCTTGAGGTAGTCGATGAGCTCGGGCCAGGCCCAGACCGTCGGGCTCTTCCCGGTCTTCGGCGCGTGCTCGATCAGCTCGAACAGGCGGGGATTACCCTGGCTGTGGCCGCTGGACTCGATCCGCATTCGCACGCTCCTGCCCTCTGGCCGGGCACATAGGTGTACCGACACTTGTGACTCTAGCCGCATGATCCGCCCAAGCCGGATGTCCCGCAACCGGCGAATAACCTCTTGCTTAAGTGGCGCGGCCGGTCGGGTGGCCCGGATATGCGCGTGCCCTGGCGCGATCAGCCAGCCGCCGCGGCCAGTGCGCCCCGCCGCGGCCGGTGGCGGCGCCCTGCGGTGCATAAGGGTTCATAAGCTCCAGATGGTGACGTATACCGGCGGCCGGAACCGCGACGGCGGAACGCCTGCGGCCGGCGAGCGCATCAGCTGCATGGCCTCGGGAGTCGACAGGAAGCGGCGCAGCGCGCTGGCGGCCGCGCTGCGCTGCTGGCGCTCCAGCAGGGTCGCGTGCCAGATGGCATCGACCGGCAGCCCGGGCAGCTCGACCCGGGAGAGCTCGCCCCGGCGCAACTGCTGAGTGACGAGGTGCTCGACCGCCGGCGCCACCCCGGCCCCGTCGGCCGCGGCCGCCCAGGCGGCGGTCTGGTTGGGGAACACGCCGATGTTCTCCTCACCGATGCCTAGCCTGGCCAGCAGCTGGCCGGTGTCGCTGCCGGGATCGGTGCCGGACGGGTCCACCAGCCACCGCCACTGGCGGGGGCCGCCGCGCAGCCGGGACTGCCCGGCGGTGACCACGACCAGGCGGTACCGGAAGATCGGCTCGCTCACCACGGGCAGGGCAGGGTCGGCGGCCACGCTGGGGCCGATCGCGACATCGGCCAGCCGGTTCGCGACCAGCACCGCCATCTCGCTGGTCACCGCCACCCCGGCGGAGACCTCGGCGGAGCCGGCGAACCGCCGGGTGAACGCCTCCATCAGCGGGCTGACCACGAACTCGGCGATGGTGGAGGTGGCCACTACCCGCAGTTGCTCCGGCGCGCCCTGGGCGGCGCGGACGGCGGCATGGGCCTCGGCGCCGAGCACGACGATCTGCGACGCGGTGGCGAGCAGCCGCGAGCCGCCGGGTGTCAGCGTCATCCCGGCCGGCCCCCGGCTGACCAGCTGGTCACCCAGGTGCACCCGGAGGGCCGACAGCGCCTGCGACACGGCAGGCTCGCTGACGCCGAGCGCGCTCGCGGCGGCCGTCACCGAGCCGAGGCGCGCGACGAGGACGAATGCATTGAGCTGAGTGAGCGTCATAACGCTCCCGATTATCGCGCACGCGATCGGACGTAAGCTCGTCACGACGCGACGTGGCCGGAGGGAGGCGCATGCAGGTTCCGGCGTACGTCGAGTACGAGAAAGCGACCAGTGTCGAGCACGCGCTCGGCCTGCTCGCCAGGTTCGGCCCCGAGGCCCGGATCCTGGCCGGGGGGCACAGCCTGATCCCGATGATGAAGCTCCGGCTCGCGCAGCCGGAGACCCTGATCGACATCAACGGGCTCAGCGAGCTCTCCTACCTCAGGGAGGCCGACGGCGAACTGCGGATCGGCGCGCTGACCCGGCACGCGCAGCTGCTGGACTCCCCGGCGGCCGGCCGGCATTTCGCGATCCTGCACGACGCCGAGCGCGTCATCGCCGACCCGATCGTGCGCAACTGGGGGACCGTCGGCGGCTCGCTCTGCCAGGCCGACCCGTCCGAGGACCTGTCGGCGGCGTTCGCGGCGCTGAAGGCGACCATGCTCATCCAGGG
>JBEKFH010000136.1:0-11096 GCA_050013415.1 Streptosporangiaceae bacterium
TGCCCGCAAAACACCGGCCGCTGGCGGCTGGCCGCGGAGGCTGGTCCTGCTCCCGCGGGCTTCCGCGCCACCTGCGAACGGACCACCGCCCCGGCCGACCTGGTGCTGCCCGTGCAGGCACTGGGCGCCGCGTACCTCGGCGGCACCGGGCTCGGGGCCATGGCCAAGGCGGGCCTGGTCACCGAGGCGACGCCAGGTTCGCTCGCAGCGCTCTCCACCGCGATGTCGTGGGAACCGGCACCCTGGTGCCCCATGACCTTCTGACCTGGACGGGCTGACGGAAACGACACGCAAGGCAAACGTGATCTGCTACGGCACGCCTCTATCCGGTTGACCAGGTGGCCGTCAAGAGTCATCTGAGCTGGTGGCGGGTTGAAAACCTGGAAGGCCTCACGCGACCCGGACTATGCGGTGAAGAAGGAACCGGGCAAACGTAGCTTGATGCGGCACTAATTAGCGGAGACCCAGGTTGGTCCGGCCATCAAGCAGTTCACGGGCGATGTCGAGATGAACGGAATGGCATGCCGTCTCCTCGATCACGTGCAGGACGACCCGGCGCACGCTCTGGATTTCGTCCTCCATGTCCGGGTCATCGTGCCTCCACACCTCTGCTGCCGCGGACGCCAGTTTCGTCAGCGATACTGGCGTACTGCAGTTAGCGCCCGCTCCGCTTACTGCTGTCATCCGGCTGGCGGCAGATCCGTCGCCCGGCCTGCCGTTCGCGTGGAATGCTGGACCAGTGCAGCTGGAACTCAGTCAGGCGGACGAGGATGGATTCGGCCGGGTCCGCGGCCAGTTGCTCGACGGGTTTGGCGACTGGCTGACGGCGCAGCCCGGGCTCGATGAGGCGACGGCGCAGGATGCTGCCGTCGACGCCAGCATCGCGCTGGACTGGAAGTTCGGTTACGGAGACGGCCACCTCGGCCGCTGGACCACTGGCGATGTTGCCGAGTTCCTGCTCAGCTGGTGCCCGCGCAAGCTCAGCGTGTCGCAGGCGGACAGCGTGACCATCCCTGGCAGTATCGCCGCGTTTACCGACTACCTGGCGGCAGCGCGTCTGCTCGCGCCGGGATCGGCATCTCCCGCACGGCTGCGTGCTGCCGCTACCGGGGCGGCCACCGAGTTCGTCACGGCAATGGGAGACCCGGCCAACTTCGGCATGGCTAAGTCCATCTTCGCGGGCGCGCTCGCCTCCGGGGCCGATCCCACCAATCTGGCTGAGCTGGAGAGCTGGATAGCCAGGTTCAACTCGCTCAGCGACGAGGAGCGTAAGGCGGCGCTACCCGACAGCGCCTTCAGTACCGGGGGTGCCGTAGGCACCAGAGTGTCGTCCCCGATGGCGCTGCCTCCGGTGCCGGTGCCGCCACCGGAGGCTGTCCAGGCGTCCGAGGCGGCCGCGCCGGTGCTGCGGATGTTCGCTGAGCTGGCCAGGTTCGCCGGAACCGGCCGCCAGCTGACCCAGCGAGGGAACCTCACGATGGCCGACGCCCGGGCGCTGGTTCCGCTGCTCGACAGCGGCGACGTGCTGGACGAGCGCATTGGCGACCGCACGTTCACCACGCGCAGCTCGGCTGAGCTGCCGGGGCTGCGTCTGATCTTCACCTGGGCAAGGAAGGCCGGAATGCTGCGCGTCCGGCACGGCAAGGTGCTCGCGACCAAGCGCGGCCTGGCACTGGCGGCGAACCCTGCCGCGGAATTCGACCGGGTCCTGGATGCGCTGCTGGCTGCGGGGCCGCTGACTGCACAGCGCGTTCCCGGAGCGTGGATGGACTGGCCAGAGGTTGACGAGCTGCTGGATAGCACCGTGCTGCACCTCCTCGTTCCGCCGTACGCAAGCCGGCAGCCGGTGCCGATCGCGAAGCTGACCGATATGGCGACCGATATCGTGCTCGGCACCTTCGTGTTCGACCGGCTCGCTGACGAGCACGTTGCCAGCCGGGTCGGCTGGGACGTGACCAGAATCGCGGACGCGCTCGAGCTGGCTGGCGTGCTGCGCCGCGGCGGTACGCCAGAGCCCGAGGCCGGGCATCAGCTCCGGACAGGCGGTGCCATAGAGCTCACCCCGGCCGGAATAGCCGCCCTGCAGAGGCGGCTGCCCGCACTCGGGTATGAGGTCCCGATATCAGGCCTGCTCGCGACCGCCACGGCTGCCGAGATGGTGGCCGGCATTGAGGCGGCGGACGACGAGACGATGACCGCTGAGGTCGATGCGTGGCTGGCCCGCCGCACCCCCGAGCGGGCCGCAGCCGAGATGGCCGCGGCCGTGGCAGAACTGGCTGACCCCGCGCTGCAGTACCTTGCGCTGGCGGTGCTCACCGACCTCGGAGATGAGCTGGCCGGGCCGCAGGTACGGCAGCTCGCCGAAGACCCGGCGTCGCGCGGTTTTGCGCTGTCCTGGCTCGCCGACACCGGAGTACTCGACGCTCGCGCGCTGTACGACCCCGACGACCCGGACAGCTTCGCGCAGGTGCTCTTCCACCGGCTGGTCACGGCTGAGCCAGCAGGGATGCTTGAGGCCCTGGCGCTGGCCGGAGACGGCGACCAGCAGGCCCGGCTAGCCACCGAACTCGGCCGGTCGCCGTCACCGTCAGCCGAGCCCGTGCTGGAGGCGGTCGGCGCACATCACCCGGTCAGGCCTGTCGCCAAAGCGGCGCGCAAGGCCCTGTTCCTGCGGCGCTCGCGGGCCGCTGCCCGCCGTCAGTAACGGGGTCCGGCCCCTCCCGGCGACGCTGAGCCTCGTCGGGCCGCGCAGAGCCTCGCCGGGCCGCGCAGAGCCTCGTCGGCCGACGCCGCCTGCGCGGCCCGATTTCTCGCAGGAGTGATTTGCTTGCAGGCGGTTGACGCGCCACGATGGCTGCCTTGGAGGACCCACGAGATGCCGTTTCAGCGCCTGTCGTCCGTCCTGGCCGGTGTGCTAGGTGCATGCCTCATGCTCACCGTTGCCAGCTGCAGCCACGACACTGCGCCACCGGTCTTCCCTGCAGGCACACAGCCGCTGCGCTCACCCTTCATCCTGAGAGACGTGCGCATCCAGTCCCCTACGGGTGCGGGCGAGTGCCCGGCCGGTTCTGTCGCGCTTTCCGGGGGACCCGGCCAGTGCTACCGCCATTTCGGCACACCGGTAACGGTCACGTCCGCCATGGTCGGCCCGGTCATCACCGATGCGCTCCACTTCCAGGGGCTGTACGGATTCTGGATCGTCCTGCCCGCTGCCGACGTGGCAACGCTGCAAGCGGTCACCACGACGGCCGCTGACGCCCATGCCAATCTCGACATCTCTGTCGCCGGCAAGGGCTGGCTTCTCCCCATTCCGGGACGGCCATTCACCAATGGCCAACTCGAAATCTTTTTGCCCAGCGAGAATAATTCCTTGCCCAGCAGGAATCATCAGGTTCTCGAGCTTCACCGCATACTCGTCCCGCCCAGCTGATCGCGGCCGAATCAGGAGCCAGGCTATGGACACCGAGTGGACCGTCGAGCGCCACTTGCTGGGCAGGCGGCCTGAGGTCATCGCGCTGTACCACCGGTTTATCGAACTGGCGCAGTCGTGCGGCCCGTTCACCTACGCCGTCGCCAAGAGCGCTATCACCCTCAAGGGCACCCGCCGCGGATTCGCCGGAGCCATCCCGGGAGAGCGTGCGCTGAGGGGATACCTCGACCTGCCGCGGTGCGTGGAAGATGCACGGATCACCCGGTCGGCCCCCTATACCAAGCGCCTTTACGTGCACCACTTCCGCATCGACAACCCTGGCCAGCTAGACGAGCAGTTCGCCAACTGGCTCGGCGAGGCATATCAGGTGGGCGCCGGCGCCCACCTGGACCGTTCCGTCGAACACGGGCCCTGATATTCCGGCGGCGCCAGGCGCCGCGAAGCTCCGTCCCTGGCCGCAGATACGCAGTTCAGGGATGGTCTGACCTGCTCAGACCGCTCGAACTTCGGCGAGCCGCTTGAGTGCGAACTGGTCGGTCCCGCTGGGGTCCCAGCAGACGGCGGCTTCCCATGCGGCCCGCGCTTGCGCGGCGATGTCGTACGCGTCGTCGTCGAGACCGGCGGCGTTGTGCGGCAGTGCAAGGTCCAGGTCGGGGACGTCGACGTGCGACTCGTCCCAGTCGATCATCGCGACGCGATCCGCGGTCATGCGGATGTTGCCCGGGTTGGGGTCACCGTGGACGACGCACGTCGTGCGACCGGTGAGTCGCGCCCACGCTGCCCGGCATCGAACGACACCCTCCGGCGGCATCGCGCCGAGGTCGACCCTCGTCCCGGTCTCGGCGCGCAGAAGGTCGGTCGACGATCGCCAGCCCGGGCGCTGGGGCCAGCCATGCGTGAACCGATGCAGACGGCGGAGCGTGCCGGCGACGCGACGCCAGTCGGCTTCGGTCTCGGGCGATCCGCCCTCCACGTAGGTCATCACCACCAGACCGTCGGCGAAGTGCCGGCCGTCCGTGGTCGGGATCGGCACTGGCACCGGCATCCCTTCACGGTCGAGGTGTCGCAACAGGCCGGTCTCCCACGCGAGATCAGCGTCGCTGCGCTGGCCGAGACGACCGACCGCTGGGTGCCCGTTGACGCGCACGCTCCAGACCTCGTTGACGCCGACTCCGCCAGTGAGCGGTTCGATGCGAACGACGTCGTCACCCCACTGCCCGAGTGCCTCCCATCCCACCGGCCACATCTTCGCAGAGGGTCATGAAGCGCTCGACGAAACTACGAGCCCGTGTTCAAGGGCCGTCCCCGCCCGGACGGACGCCGAGGCGGAACAGATGATCCGGAGTGAGCTCTGCTGTCTGTGCCCTGACCTGCTGTTTCCTGTTTGCGCCCCGAGCAGGACTCGAACCTGCGGCCTACTGCTTAGGAGGCAGTTGCTCTATCCGCTGAGCTATCGGGGCCGGACGTGGACGGGCCAGCGGCCGGGCCAAGCTTAATGCTAACCACCTGTCTGACGCGGACGGCCAGCCCGCGGCCGGCCGGTCGTTAGAGTGTGAAGGGCCCGGCGGGCCGACGTGGTGAGGAGCGACGCAGTGCAGGTTCGGGACGTGATGACCGAGGCGACGGTCACAGAGTCTCCCTCCGACAGCCTCCGCTCAGCGGCGGAACGCATGTGGCGGCAGCAGACGGGGTCACTGCTGATCACCGACGGCGGCCGCCTCACCGGGATCATCACCGAGCGGGACGTGCTGCGCGCGGTGGCCCTTGGCGCGGACCCGGACCGGTCCACGGTCGATGAGGTGATGACCGCCCAGGTATTCACCGTGCCGCCCGACATGCCGCTGCAGGAGGCGGCCAGGGAGATGGCCACCCGCTGGATACGGCACCTGCCGATCGTGGAAGGCGACCAGCTACTCGGCGTGGTCAGCATGCGCGACGTGACCGGGATCTTCGCCGCGCTCGCGCCGGGAAACGTCGACGTGGAGCACGAGTTCGATCATCTGGTGCGGGAGCGCCGCCTCGCCCGTATCGAGCACGGCGACCTCGACTGAGGCCGATCGCCGCATCAGCCATCCTCGGCAATCGCCGCATCAGCCATCCTCGGCGTCAGCCAACCGCCGGCCGGGCCCGGCGTCAGGGGAGCGGGAACGGCAGGCGGATGCCGTCGAGGGCGCGCGGGCACGGGCAGTCCCGCTCGGACGGCAGCTCCTCGATCGTCCGCATGAGCAGGTCCCTGAGCCGCGAGATGTTCTCGCCGAAGACGCGGAACACCTCCGCGTGGGTGACGCCCTCGCCTTCCTCGACGCCCGCGTCGGTATCGGTGACCAGCGCAATCGTCGTGTAGCAGAGCGCAAGCTCGCGGGCGAGCGCCGCCTCGGGGCAGGCGGTCATGCCGATCAGCGTCCAGCCCTGGGCCGCGTACCACTGCGACTCGGCCCGGCTGGAGAACCGCGGTCCCTCGATCACGACGAGCGCGCCTGACCCAGCCGGGACCCAGCCGGACGCCCGCGCCGTGGCAAGGGCCGTCGCGCGGCCCCGCGGGCAGTACGGGTCGGCGAACGGGACGTGCACCGCTCCGCCAGCCTCGTAATAGGTCTGCGCGCGGCTCGTCGTCCGGTCCACGATCTGGTCAGGGATGGCCAGCGTGCCAGGCCCGAGTGACGGTGTTAGCGCGCCCACCGCGCTCGGCGCCAGCACCTGCCGCACGCCCAGGGAGCGCAGCGCCCACAGGTTCGCGCGGTACGGGATGCGGTGCGGCGGGAACCGGTGATCGCGCCCGTGCCGGGGCAGGAACGCCACGCCCCGCCCGGCGACGTCCCCGATCACGATGGGATCGCTCGGCGGGCCGAACGGAGTGTCGGGCGTCACGACGTCGGCGGGATCCAGGAACTCATAAAGCCCCGAACCGCCGATGACCCCGATGCTGGCCTGCCCGGCCACGGACGCTCAGGCGACCTTCGAGCCCGACGACGAGGACGCGCCGGACGACGAACCGGAGGAACCGGCGGATCCGGACGAGCCTGCGGACGACGACGAACCGGAAGACGACGAGGAACCGGAGGACGACGCGGCGGCGGCTGACTTGCCGGCCTTCTTGTCACCAGGCGACGACCCGCCGTCCTTCCCCGAATCCGACGAGCCCGACGAATCCGAGCCTGACGAGGATGAACCGGACTCCGATCCGTTCAGCGCCTTGTCCTTTGCGGTCTTTTCCTTCGTGGCGGTAGCGCTCGCGCTGGCGCGCGAGTCGGTCCGGTAGAAGCCTGATCCCTTGAAGACGATGCCGACCGGCGAGAACACCTTGCGCAGCCTGCCGCCGCACGCCGAGCAGACCAGTAGCGGCTCGTCGGTGAACTTCTGGACCACCTCGATCCGCTCCGCACACTCGGTGCAGGTGTACTGGTAGGTCGGCACGGGCCCTCCTTGATTGCGCTGGCGCTGGCACTCTCGGCGTCCAACTGCTAAATCGTAGCAACGGCTAGGGCAGTCTCGTGATTCCTTCGCCCGGCCGGGCCGCCAGCCGGACCGGCGCGTCGTGCGATCCGGCCGGCACCTCGTCGAGCAGCTCTCCGTCGTAGAGCAGCGCGATCGTGGGGACGGGCGCGCCGACCCTGGCCAGGGCCCGGTCATACGACCCGCCCCCGCGGCCGAGCCGGTAACCGCGGCGGTCCACGGCGAGCGCGGGGACGATCACCAGGTCGGCGCTCGACACGGCGGCCACGCCGCGCGGCGGCTCGGCGGGCTCCAGGAGCCCCCGGGGGCCAGCGGCGAGCGAGTCCGGGCCCTCGTAGGAGGCCCAGTCCAGGTCGCCGCCGGGCAGCAGTAGCGGCAGCAGGACGTAGCTGCCGCGTTTCCAGAGGGCGTAGACCAGGCCGCGGGTATCGGGCTCGGTGCCGACCGAGTAGTAGGCGGCCACGGTGCCGGCCATCTGCGCCTCGGGCAGGTCGAGCACGGTGTCGCGGAGCCGGCGGCCGGCCGCCGCGCGCTCGGCATCCGTCAGCCTGCTCCGGGCCGACGCCAGCCGCCGCCGGAGCGCCGCCTTCGCCTGCCGCAGGCTGTCATCTGACGGCATGCCGTGCACAAGTCCTCCCGCTGGGTAGCTAGGGTTCTCAGCATGGCCGACACCGCCGCCGTGACCAAGGCAGTCATCCCCGTCGCCGGCCTGGGAACCAGGTTCCTGCCCGTGGCGAAGGCGACGCCCAAGGAAATGCTGCCCATCATCGACACCCCCGTGATCCAGCTGGTCGTGGAGGAAGCCGTCGCCGCCGGGCTGCATGACGTGCTGATGGTCACCCGGCGCGGGAAGCCCTCGATCGAGGACCATTTCGACCGCGCCCATGAACTTGAGGAGGCGCTGGCCGCCAAGGGAGACGACGCCGGCCTGGCCCAGGTCCGCGCATCCACCGACCTCGCGGCCATGCATTACGTGCGCCAGGACGCGCCCCGGGGGCTCGGCCACGCAGTCCTCTGCGCCGCCGAGCACGTCGGCGACCAGCCGTTCGCCGTGCTGCTCGGCGACGATCTCATCGACCACCGCGACCCCCTGCTGAGCCGGATGCTGGAGGTCAGGCGGCGCTGCGGCGGGACCATCGTCGCGCTGATGGAGGTCGATCCTGGCGAGGTGTCGGCGTACGGCTGCGCCGCGATCAAGCCGACCGACGAGGACGACGTGGTCGCCGTCACCGACCTGGTGGAGAAACCGGAACCGGGCGAGGCGCCTTCGAACTGGATCGTGATCGGGCGCTACGTCTGCGACCCGGCGGTGTTCGGCGTGCTGCGCGAGACCCCGCCGGGGCGGGGCGGCGAGATCCAGCTCACCGACGCGCTGCGGACGCTGGCCCTTGCCGACCGGGGCGTGGCCGGGGACGGCGGCGGCGTGCACGGCGTGCTGTTCCGCGGCAGGCGCTACGACACCGGCAACAAGCTCGACTACCTGCGCACCGTGATCCAGTTCGCCTGCGAGCGGGAGGATCTGGCCGGCGAATTCGTGCCCTGGCTGCGCGGCTACCTGGACAGCCTGTAGGGCCGTGATGCAAAGCGTCGACAGCTACCTGGCCGAGATCCTGGCCGGGATCCGGCCGCTCGCCCCGCGCCAGCTCAGCCTGGAGGACGCCGAGGGCGGCGTCCTCGCCGAGGATGTGGCGGCAGGCTGGCCGCTGCCGCCTTTCGACAACTCCGCGATGGACGGGTACGCCGTCCTGGCCAGCGACGTCGCCGCCGCGACTCCGGACGCCCCGGTGACGCTGCCGGTGGCCGGGGAGGTCGCGGCCGGCGACACCCGCGAGCACAAGCTCGTTAGCGGCACCTGCCTGCGGATCATGACCGGCGCGCCGCTGCCCTACGACGCAGACGCGGTGGTGCCGGTCGAGCTGACCGACGGCGGCGCCAGCCGGGTGGCGATCCGCCAGCCGGTCAGCGCCGGCGACTCGGTCCGCCGGGCCGGCGGCGACGCGGCACCGGGTGACGCACTGCTCGCGGCGGGCATCCGGCTCGGCCCTGCGGCGCTCGGGCTGCTCGCGTCGGCGGGCCGCGGCTCCGTGCTCGCCCGGCCGCGGCCGCGGGTCGCCGTGATCTCGACCGGCAACGAGCTCGCCGAGCCCGGCACCCCGATCAGCCGCGGCCGCATCTGGGAGTCCAACAGCCTGATGCTGGCGTCGGCGGCGCGTTCGGCCGGCGCCGTCGCCCGCCGTCAGCCGAGCGTGCCGGATGATCCTGACCA
Source organism: Streptosporangiaceae bacterium (assembly GCA_050013415.1). Classification (GTDB taxonomy): domain Bacteria; phylum Actinomycetota; class Actinomycetes; order Streptosporangiales; family Streptosporangiaceae; genus Palsa-506. Next base: position 9,150 of record JBEKFH010000136.1, read on the forward strand.
GGTCCTGGCCGCGATCGAGGAGCAGCTGGCGCGAGCCGACCTGCTGGTGACCAGCGGCGGCGTCAGCATGGGCGGCGAGCACGACGTGGTGAAGGCGGCGCTGCAGCGGCTGGGCACGGTCATGTTCCGCAAGGTAGCGATGCAGCCCGGGATGCCACAGGGGTTCGGCGCCATCGGCAAGGACAGCACGCCGATCCTGACCCTGCCGGGCAACCCGGTCAGCGCCTACGTTTCGTTCCAGCTCTTCGCGCGGCCCGTCCTCCGGGCGCTGCAGGGCGCGGCGCCCGGCAGCCCGAGGCTGGTCCGCGCGGTACTGACGCAGTCGCTGCGGTCGCCGCCGGACAAGAGGTCGTATCTGCGCGCCATGCTGCGGGCTGACACCGCGGAGGTAACGCCGTTGTCGGGGCAGGCGTCGCACCAACTGGCGACGCTTGCCCGGGCGAATGCCCTGATCGTCGTGCCGGAGCAAGTGATTTCCCTGCGGGCGGGCGACGTGGCCGAGGTAATGTGCCTCGATGACTGAACGACTCACCCACCTCAATGCGGCCGGCCAGGCACGGATGGTCGACGTGTCCGGCAAGAACGTGACCGCACGGTCGGCCCGGGCGTCAGGGCGGGTGCTGCTGTCGGCCGACGCCGTGGCCGCGCTGCGGGAGGGCCGGATACCGAAGGGTGACGCCCTCGCAGTGGCCAGGATCGCCGGCATCCAGGGCGCCAAGCGGGCGCCTGACCTCATCCCGCTCTGCCACCCGATCGGGCTGCACTCGGTCACCGTCGACCTGGAGGTGCAGGACGACGGCGTGCTTATCGTGGCGGCGACGCGGACCGCGGACCGGACCGGCGTCGAGATGGAGGCGCTGACCGCGGTCACCATCGGCGCGCTGGCGCTGATCGACATGGTCAAGGCCGTGGACCCGGCGGCCGTGATCAGCGACGTGCGGGTCGAGGAGAAGACCGGCGGCAAGACAGGGCGCTGGATCCGGCCGTGATCAGGGCGCTCGCGATCACGGTCTCGAACCGGGCGGCCGCCGGCGTCTACCCGGACCGGTCCGGGCCGGTGCTCGCGGATCTGCTGACCGCGGCTGGGTGCGAGCAGGTGGACGGCCCGCGGGTAATCCCCGACGGCGAGCCGGTCCTGGCGGCGCTGCGCGAGGCGGTGGCCGCCGGGTACGACGTCGTGGTGACCACCGGCGGGACCGGCCTGACGCCGGGTGACCTGACCCCCGAGATGACCAGGAAGGTGATCGACAGGGAGATCCCCGGCATCGCCGAAGCTCTCCGGTCGGCCGGCGCCGCTGCCGGGATTCCGGCCGCCGTGCTGTCCCGCGGCCTGGCCGGGCTGGCCGGGACCACGCTCGTCGTCAACCTGCCCGGGTCGGCGGGCGGCGTCCGGGACGGGATGGCCGTGCTGGCGCCGATTCTCGGGCACGCCGTAGCGCAGGCACGCGGCGGTGATCATCCGCGACCGGAATGACCGTCTTTGGCCGCGCGTTATTAATTATCGTCACTCAGCGATTTTCCTGGCCGTTCATGAGTGACCGAATAGCGTTCAGGTGCGGGACAAGGGAATGATGGTGCCGTGGGACGTATGCGCGGATGGCCGGTCACGCTCACTGAGCCTGACCTCCTCGACGCACCCGTCGGCCTGCGGCCGGTACGGGTGAAGGACGCACCCGTCTGGCGCGAGACCCGGATGCGGAACGCGACGTGGCTGCGGCCGTGGGAGCCCACGAACCCGGAGACGCCGCTTTACCAGACCAGCCTGGGCCCATACGTCAGCATGGCCCGCACGATGCGCCACGAGGCGAAGCAGGCGCAGACGCTGCCCTGGGTCATCACCTATGACGGGCGCTTCGCCGGGCAGCTGACCGTCGGCAGCATCGTGTGGGGATCGGCGCGCTCCGCGCAGGTCGGCTACTGGGTCGATGAGGCCTGCGCCGGCCGCGG
>JBEKFH010000137.1:0-11030 GCA_050013415.1 Streptosporangiaceae bacterium
GCCCTGGCCGGGATACGAACTGAGCTGAACCGGGTCGTCCGCTACGACGACGAGTCCGTGGTGCACGACAGATGGATCCGGCAGCGCTACGACTGCGGCTGCTTCGCCAGCCTCGCGCCCGCCCGGCGGGCGGCCGTCGTGACCGCGTGGCACGAGGCCGGTCACGCGGTCGCGGCGATGGCTGTGGGCGCGCGATTCAGCTCAGCCAGCATCCACCATGCCTGCACGAGCGAGGGCCGGGTGCATGGCATCAGGTCCGGTCACGAACTGGCGTTCGTCGTCGACGCAGCAGGGCAGATCGCCGAGCGGCTGCAGAACTGGACCATGCTCGACCGCGACGACGACCTGCGCGCGTGGCTGCCGTCCTGGAAGAGCGACGGCGGCGACGCCCGGCGGTTCCGCCGGGCTCTCCGCCCGCGCTTTGGCTCCGACGAGGTCGCCGCGTGGCGGCTCAGCGAGCAGGTGCTGCTCCCGCGCCGGCTGCAGATCCGGCAGGTCGCCAGGGCGCTGCTGGTTCATCCGCGGTACCTGCCGCAGGATGTGGTGGTGGCGATCGCCGGGAGGTGCTGACCGCCGCCGGATGGCTGACGCGCGATGAGCTCGCGTGACGGCCGCGCCCGGGGCCGGCCCCGGCCCCGGCGCCGTGTCAGGGATACTCGGCGCATGGCGGCACGCATCGAGAAGATCGTCACCTCTGGCACGTTCTCGCTGGACGGCCAGGATTTCGCGGTCGACAACAACGTCTGGCTGGTGGGCGATGACCGCGAGGTGATCGTGATCGACGCCGCGCACGACGCCAGCGCGATCCTGGCCGCCGTCGGCGGCCGCAGGCTGCTGGCCGTCGTCTGCACGCACGGGCATAACGACCACATCAGCGCGGCGCCCGAGGTGGCCGGCCGGGGCGGCGCCCCGGTGCTGCTGCATCCGGCCGACCAGGTGCTGTGGCAGATGATCTACCCCGACCAGGTGCCCGACGGTGACCTCGGTCACGAGGAGATCATCGAGATCGCGGCCACCCCGCTGCGGGTTCTGCACACGCCGGGGCACTCGCCGGGCAGCGTGTGCCTGTACGCGCCGGCGCTGGGGGTGGTCTTCTCCGGCGACACGCTGTTTCAGGGCGGGCCGGGAGCCACCGGCCGGTCCTACTCCGACCGCCCCACGATCCTGCACTCGATCAGCGAGATCCTGATGGCACTGCCCCCGGACACCGTCGTGCACACTGGCCACGGCGACGACACCACCATCGGCGCCGAGGCCCCCGTTGCCGGCTGACGTCGGCGCCGAGCCCTTAGCTGTCGGCTGAAGCCCGTCCGCCTGCAAATAGCAGCACTACGCGCGGTGATCCGGGCAAGAACTCCCCGGACGCGCCGCTCAGGCCGCCGCTCCAACAGCATGGTTGGGACTCCACTGTCGCTCTTACCGCAGTGAAGTCCCAACGACGCCATTGCCGCAGCCGCCGGGCCTCAGCCGGAAACGGCCCGGGATGTCCCGGGTGCGTCCCGGAGCTTGCATGCGGCCGGCCTGCGCCGCGATGGGGACGGCTGGCACGATTCCGGTGTGCCCGGTCCCGGGCGCTGGCCAGGGGAGTGAGCGCATGGGCGCGGTGTTCGAGCATCCGGTCAACGTCAGGTGGCGTGATGTGGACGCCCTGGGTCACGTCAATCACGCGGTGTTCCTCACCTACCTGGAGGAGGGCCGGGATGCCTTCTACACGCAGATCCTGGGCGCGGACCCGCTCTACGTGGTTGCCCGGGTGGAGGTTGACCTGCGCGCGGAGGTCCGCTACCCGGACCGGCGGGTGACGGTGCGCATAGCGGTCGAGCGGCTGGGAACGACGAGCCTGACGACCCGCGAGACGATCCTCACGCCCTCGGGGGACGTGGCGGCGCAGGCGCGCGTCGTCACGGTCCGCTGGGACGCCGGCCAGCGCAGGCCGGTCCCGTTCAGCGAGGCCGAGCGCGCGCGACTGGCGGCAGCCATGACCAGCGGCCCCGGCTGACCAGCGTCTCCCTGTTCTGCCGCGCGAGTCCCCGGTACGGCCAGTGCGCGTGCCTGCGGGCTTGCCGGTTCAGGGCCTGCTGGCGAGGGTGGCGAGGCCGTCGCCAGTGAGGTCCGGGTGGACGGCCTTGCGCCCGGTCATGGCCAGGATCAGCGAGATCAGCGGGCCGCGGACCTCGGGTCCGTCGCCGTGGGCCCACTCGGTGTCGGTTGCCCGCAGCCGCAGGCCGGCGATTCGCCGTTTGGCCCCGATCAGCAGGTTCGAGTTCTTCCAGCTGTCGGCGACCGCCACCAGGGCGGCCTGCGGCGGCTGGTGCCGCTGGCCGAGCGGGCGGCGGATGTCCTCGCCGTGCACGACGATCTCGCCCAGCATGGCCATCACCGGCGCGGGCGGGTGGTTGGTGGTCGAGGTCCGGGCCCGCAGGCGGCGGACCAGCTCATCCGGGCCGATGGCAGCCAGCCGCCTGGCGCCCCGGTCGGCGAAGACGCTGAATTTGAGGCCAGCCGCGAGCAGCTCCTTGTAGAAGTTCGCGGGGGTCTGCTCCGCGGCGGCCAGGATGTGGCCGGCCGTGTCCTGGACTGACCAGCCGTCACACCAGGACGCAGCAGCCCACTGGCCAGGCGTCAGGGCCGCCAGGGTGTCTGCCATCTGGGCTCGCTCGGAGTGAATGTATTTCCACGTTTCCTCGGACTTCATGTCGTTCCCCTGTCGCTTCGCCCGGTGCACACCTGGTACGACGAACGGGAAGCGTCCCGATCGACAGACGGCCGCGCACGCCCCCTGAGATCCAGCGCCATGCTAAACCTCGCTGCCGGCGGCGGACGTGGGCTTCCCGGCGGCGGACGTGGGCTTCCCGGCGGCGGCGGACGTGGGCTTCCCGGCGGCGGCGGGCATGGGCTTCCCGGTGGCCGCCGCGCCCTCGGTGTTCAGCAGGATTACCGCCGAGGTGCCATCGATCCCGAGGTCGCTGCGCCGCCTGGAGCTGCCCGGTCCGGTCAGCGCGGCGCGGGCTCCGGCCAGCGCTGCGGCTCCGCTGGGGCCGGATGACACGCCGAGCCGGGCGAGGTCGGCCACGGCCCGGCCGGCGGCGGCATCGCTGACGGCGACGGCTGCGTCCAGGCCTGCGCGCAGGTAGGGCCAGGCCGCGCCGGACGGGGTGCCGCAGTTGAGGCCGGCCATGATCGTTACCCCGGTCGAGACGGTCCGCGCGCCGCCGGCGAGCAGGCTGGCCAGGATGCAGGCCGCGCTGTCCGGCTCGACGCTGAGCACCGCGGCCGGCGATGGCGCGCCGTCGCCGGCCGGGCGGCTGCGGTAGTGGGCAACGACGGCCTGCGCGAGCGAGCCGACGCCTGCCGGCACCACGATCATGCTGGGCTGGGCAAGGCGGCGGGCAGCGAGCTCGGCGTCGACCTCGTGGAGCAGGGTCGCGTAGCCTTCGACGATCCAGCCCGGGACCTCTTCGTAGCCTGGCCAGGCGAGATCCTGGACCAGTTCCGCGTCCGGCCGCGAGGCAGCGTAGGCGGCCGCGCGCCGGACCGCCCGGTCGTAGGTCCCGTCCACGCGCGTGACCGTCGCGCCTTCCGCCGCGATCGCGGACGCTGCGTGCTCCGGCACTCCCCGCGGGACGATGACGTGGGCATCTTGCTCGAGCATGCCCGCCATCCGCGCCACGGCCCGGCCGTGATTGCCGTCGGTCGCCGTCACCAGGGTCAGGCTACGGACGGCGGCAGCCTGCTTGATCTGGGCCAGTGCGGGTGCGCCGTCCAGGCCGCCCCGGCGGGCCAGCAGTCGCGCGATCGCCCACGAGGCGCCCAGGATCTTGAAGGCCGGCAGCCCCAGCCGGGACGACTCGTCTTTGACCAGGACCCGCGCGACTCCGAGCTCAGCTGCGAGGGCGGGCAGGTCGACCAGCGGTGTCGGCAGGTAGCCAGGCAGCCCCGCGTGGAACGCCAACGCCGATCCCGGCGGCGGCACGCACCGCCACTCGCGGGCGGCCGGGCGGCAGTACCAGGCAGCGGGACCTGTTCCGGCCCCCGTCGAGGATGACATGGCAAACGCCGTTCACGTGGCGAGTCAGGTAACCGGCACGATCCCACGCCGCGCGTCACCTGCGCGACCCGGCCCGCTAACACTCCCGTCACACGGCGGGGGAACCCTTGTGCGGGTGACGGGCGATTATGCGGGCTGGCGCGGGCACGTGATTGTCTGCGGCCTGCACGGGGTGGGGCTGCGGATCGTCGAGCAGCTGAACCTGTCCGGCGTTCCCGCCGTGGTCATCGACGACAACCCGGACCTGCGGCTGGCGCGTGCCCTGATCGGCTGGGGAGTGCCGCACATTCCCGGCAGCCCCAGGAACCCGGAAGTGCTGGCAGCGGCCGGGCTGGCTGGCGCGGCTGCGGTGATCTGCGCGCTAGAAGACGACCTGCGGACGCTGGAGACAGCCCTGCTGACCCGCGAGCTCCGCGCGGACGTGCGGGTGACGGTTCAGCTCGGCAACCCGGCCGTGGGCCGGGCGCTGCAGGGGATCGCGATCTCGGTGCTGGACGTCGGCGGGCTGGCCGCGCCCTCCATCGTCGAGGCATGCCTGCACTCGCCGCAGGAGATCCGGCTGGCCGGCCAGCGATTCTGGGCGGTGCGGACGCTGGCGCCGAGGCCAGCCAGCCTGCGGGAGCTCTATGGCGCGCTGGCGCCGATCGCCGTGCTGCCAGCCGACGGGGGCGGGGCCGTCGTCTGCCCGGGACGTGACCAGCGGGTGGCGACCGGAGACGACGTGACGCTGCTGGGCACGCTGGAGGAACTTCATGCGGCCCGGCTGGCCGGAGGCAGCCCTGGCGCTGCGGGCGCATGGGCCGGGGCCGCAGGGGGCCGGCCCGCCCGCCAGCTGACCTACCTGCGGCACCTGGCGGCGTCGCTGGTGCAGGCCGCCGACCGGCGGCTCGCGCTGGCCCTGGCAGCCTTGTTCACGGTCCTGGTGGCCGCCACCTCGGTGCTGCGGCTGGCCTTCCATCTGCCGGGAGGGCAGCGGATGTCGCTGCTGGACGCCGCCTATTTTGCCGTCGAGACGGTCACCACCGTCGGCTATGGCGACTTCTCGTTCCGGCATCAGGCTGCCTGGCTGATGGCCGGGGCGATCTGCCTGATGCTGCTCGGGGCGCTGTTCGTCGCTGTGTTCTTCGCGATGCTGACCAACACGCTCGTCAGCCGCCGCATCGAGGAGTCACTGGGCCGCAGGCGGGTCACCGGGCTCAGCGGCCACGTCATCGTGATCGGGCTGGGAGCCGTCGGCATGCAGGTGGTCAGGCGGCTGGTAGCCGACGGCGCCGACACGGTGGTAGTGGAGATGAGCGACAGCAACCGCCATCTCGGGCAGGCCAGGGCGCTCGGCGTGCCCGTGGTGATCGCCGATGCCACGCAGCCGCAGACGCTGGAGTCCGTCAGCCTGGCCAGCGCGTCCGCCGTCGCAGTGCTGACCAGCGATGACCTCGCCAACCTGGAGACCGGGCTGGCCGTCCGGGACCAGCTCGGGGCGCGCTGGGCCAGCACTCCGGTGGTGCTGCGCATCTTCGACCCGCAGCTCGCCCGATCGGTCCGTGCCAACTTCGGCTTCTCGTACGTCCGGTCCACGGCGGCGCTGGCGGCACCGTGGTTCGTCGGCGCGGCGCTCGGCCTGGACATCCTGAGCACCTTCTACGCCGGCGACGAGCCGCTGCTCGTGGCCCGCCTGACCGTCACGCCCGACGGGGGGCTCAACGGCCTTGCCATGGCAGACCTCGCGGCCAGGACGCGGGTGCTCGCGCTCAGCCGCGCCAGCGATGACGGGTCGCTGGAATACCCGCCCCGGCGCGGCACCAGGTTCCGCGCGGGGGACCGGGCTTACCTGATAGGCCCTTACGAGGAACTGCTCGCCGTGCTGCGCCGCGACCGGCCCTCACCCCAGGCGTTCGGCCTGGCTCCGCAGCCGGCAGCGCCCCCGGCAGGCGTCTGACTCCCGGCCCCGCCGTTTCACGACCGGGTGGATCAGCTCCGTCCTGGCGGAGATCGAGTCGTTCCGGGCCCTGGCCCGGTACGCGCCCGAGGCGGCAAGCCGGCTGCAGCCCGTGCTGGACCAGATCGACCTGATCGACCTGGGCCCCGGCGTCCGCACCCTGCACCCTGGCCCAGACCGTCAGGCCGTTCACGGTCCGTTCCCTGAATGCCATCCATCTGGGCACCGCCCTCACCATCCGGCCCAGGCTGACCTCATTCGTCAGCTACGACAAGCGACTGCTGGACGCCGCAACCGCAGCCGGACTGCCGGCCGCTTCGCCGGCCTAACCTGGTACTCGTCCGACAGCACCTAGCGGCACCCTCTGGCCTTGCCGGTTCTCTGGACCTGTCCCACAATTTTCTTACGATGAGCACTCACCCGACTTCCTTACGATGAGCACTCACCCGACAGTGAGGGTGAGCCGTGGCCGCTGAGCAGCCCGCGCCGGCCAAACCCAGGCGGCCTTGGTGGCGCGCACCGTACCCGCTGTATTACTTCTTCGTCCACATCCCGATCGCGATCTCGGCGCTGTGCGTCACCGCGGTCACCGTCGGCGGGTGGCCACCCTGGGCTGGGGTAGTGCTCGGTCTCGGCATTGTGGTCCTGCTCGTCCCCGCCGGCTGGGCCGGCAACAGGCTCGCGGAGGCATCCAACGTGGAGCACGCCGCGATGGACAAGGTACCGCGGCCTCGCAAGTGTGACCGCTGCGGGCAGGTTGAGCCGGCTACTTGCATCCGCCCCTGGAAACTGGCCGCGTGCCCGCTCCGCTCCATCGAGACCGGCCAGATCTACCAGGACTTCATGCCGCCCAAGACGAAGAGAACCAGCAGACAATGACACATCAGCCGTTCAGCGGGCTTCCCGGAGATGGCGTGGCTTGCTGTGACCTGGGCATTTGCGGGTGGGGCGCCTGGGGCTCGAACCCAGAACCGACGGATTAAAAGTCCGCTGCTCTACCATTGAGCTAACGCCCCGCGGTGCCTGCCGGACCGGCGCCACCGGACGAAGCGTACCGATTGCGCCAGCCGGTGTCGCCATGTGGCGGCGTTTCCTGGCTCGTCGCCGCGCTCGCGCTCCGGTAACATCGCGGCTCGTGCACAGCGCTTTCTTCGAGCCTGCGGGGGACGGTGCGTTCGTGGCCACGCCCGCGACGGCGGGGCCATGGACCCCGGACGCCCAGCATGGCGGGCCGCCGTCCGCGCTGGCAGCGCGCGCGCTTGAGCGGCATGAGCCCACCCCGGGCCAGCGACTGGCCCGGGTGACCGTCGACATCCTCCGCCCGGTGCCGCTCGCGAAGCTCACCGTGCGCACGCGGACGGTCCGGCCGGGACGGCGGGTGGCCCTGCTGGAGGCCGTCATGGAGGCGGACGGCCAGGAGGTCCTGCACGCCAGGGGATGGCGGATAGCCATCCCGGACGGCGAGGTCCCGGCCATCCCCGGCGACGTGGCGCCGCCGGGACTGCCGGACGCGGGCGGCCTGCAGGTGCCGCCCAGATTGCCCGGCGCCCATACGGCCGGGTACCTGTCCGCTATCGAGTGGCGGTTCCTCGACGGCGGCTTCGGCCAGCTGGCTCCTGGCCGCACGTGGACCCGGCCCCGCATCCCGCTGGTGGCCGGCGAGGACGCATCGCCGATGTGCCGGACCTTGCTGGTGGCGGATTCCGGCAGCGGTGTCGGCGCCGTGCTGGACCCGGCGCGGTTCATCTTCATCAACGTCGACCTCACGGTCGTGCTGCCCCGCGACCCGGCGGGCGAGTGGCTACTGCTCGAGGCGATCACCACCACGAGCCCGCGGGGGACGGGCCTCGCCGAGACGGCGCTGTCTGACCGGTCCGGGCGTTACGGCACGGCCCTGCAGACCCTGCTGGTCGAGCCGCGCTGACAGGCCCGCATGGACATTGACCTTCCCATCTGCGAGACGTGCGGCGTCCAGTACGGCGCCGCGCGCCAGGACTGCCCTATCTGCCTGGACGAACGACAGTACGTTGGCTGGCACGGCCAGCGATGGACGACGCTCGGGCAGCTGGCCGGGAACGGGCACCGCGGCCTGATCCGGGAGGAGGGGCCCGGCGTCATCGGCATCGGCGCCGACCCGCCGACCGCGATCGGCCAGCGCGGGCTGCTGGTTCGCGCGCCGGGCGGCAACGTGCTCTTTGACATGATCACGTACATCGACGACGACCTCGTCGCCCGCGTCCGCGAGCTGGGCGGGATCAGCGCGATCGCGATCAGCCACCCGCACTTCTACGGCTCGATGATCGAGTGGGCGCACGCGTTCGGCGCTCCCGTCTACCTGCACGAGGCCGACCGCGAGTGGACCGCCCGCCCCGACGACGCCATCGTCTACTGGCAGGGTGACACCCGCCAGATCGGCGACGGCCTGACGCTTATCAACGCCGGGGTGCATTTCGCCGGCGGCCAGGTGCTGCACTGGGCCGACGGCGCCGGAGTGCTCTTCTCCGGCGACATCATGACCGTCGTCCCCGACCGCCGCTACGTGAGCTTCATGTACAGCTATCCGAACCTCATCCCCGAGCGGCCGCGAGCCATCAGGCGCGCACTGGCCATGCTGGATCCGTTCGGCTTCGATCGCGTCTACGGCGCCTGGTGGCAGCGGATCGTCGACGCGGACGGCGCGGCGGCCGTGCGCCGCTCCGCCGACCGCTACCTCAGATTCGCGCTGGATGACGGGCCGCCGGCGAGCTGACCGCTGCCGGCCAGCCGATGCCGCCAGCCAGCGAGCCGACCCCGCCAGCCTGGCCGAGGGCCGCCGCCAGCCGGCCCGGCCGCGAGCCGGCCACGAAACTATCCGGCCACGAAGTGCTGGCGCAGCTCCCCGATGCCGTCGACGTAGCTGACGAGCTCGTCGCCAGGCGCGAGCCAGCGCTGCGGCTCGCGGCCCATGCCGACGCCGGCCGGCGTGCCAGTGAAGATGATGTCGCCCGGCAGCAGCGTCACCACCGCGGACAGCCTGGCGATCAGCTGCGGCACGGAGATGATCAGGTAGCTGGTCCTGGACTTCTGCATCTGGTCGCCATTGACCGAGCAGCCGAGCTCGAGGTCGTCGGGGTCGGCGAACTCGTCGATGGTGACCAGCCACGGCCCGGTCGGCCCGAAGCCGGGGAAGGACTTGCCCAGGCTGAACTGCGGGGGTGATCCGGCGAGCTGGCTGATCCGCTCGGAGATGTCCTGCCCGACGGTCAGCCCGGCGACGTGGCGCCAGGCGTCGGCCTCCGCGACGCCGCGTGCCGTGATGCCGATCACGGCCACCAGCTCGACCTCCCAGTCGGTATGCCCGCCGGGCGGCAGCACCACGTCCCCGATGGGACCGGTGATGCAGCTCGGGAACTTCGTGAACACGCTGGGCTGATCCGGCACGGCAAAGCCGGACTCTGTCACGTGGTCACGGTAATTCAGACCAATGCCGAACGATTGCCTGGGCGCTGGTGCCGGCGCCCTGAGCAGATCCAGCTCGTAGAGCTCGGCTGCGGCGTCGCTGACATCCGCGGCCCAGCCGACGAACTCCTGCCAGCGCGGGTAGATCGCCTGCGGCTCGGGCCCGAAGCGGCCCGCGCTGGCGCGCGCGACGTCCAGGGCGCCGTTGTCCGTCAGGATCACGAGCCGGCCGTCAAGGTTGCCGATCCGCATGGGGACCCTCCTGGGTGTGATCAGCCCGGCTGTCCGCCGCCAGCTCGTCGCTGGACGCGCGACCGGGCAAAGGCAGGTTACCCGGGCTGCCCCAGGTCGACGTTCACCTGGCTGGCGGCGTCCGGAAAGCGCTCCAGCCAGTGCCGGGCGAACGGGCACAGTGGCACGAGGGTGAGCCCTTCCCGTTGCGCCCGGTCGATCGCCGCAGCCATCAGCGCGCCGCCGATTCCGCGTCCCCTGACCGGAGCGGGGGCCTCGGCGTGGAGCAGTACCAGCCGGTCGCCGCGGAGCCGGTAGGTCAGCTCGGCGAGGTGGCCGTCCTCCTCGTACTGGAATCGCGAGGCGGCCTCGTTGTCGGTGACGCCAGCGGTGTCGGTCATGCCCCCATCGTCGCATTCGCCGCGGCGGCCCGACCCCGGCTGGGCGCGGAAACGACCGGGGTCGAGAGGGAACAAATTTCGCCATCAGATTGCAAACGCCCTCTCCCGCCGGCCCCCGCTGCGCTCCACTGAGATATTTTGGCGGGTATACGGCGCATCTCGGGGTGCTGCGGATGAGCGCGGAGCTTCCGGGTGCGCGGCCTGCGTGACCATGTCATGCCAGGCGGGGCCGGCCGGATGACGCGCGTCGCGTAGCTACTCATGCGCAAGCGGGAGGGGAATGGTCGCGGGTGCCCGAGCCAGGCACGTCCGTCCGTCAGGATTTCCCGGCTTCCGCCCAGGACGCCGGGCCGGTCGCTGATGTCCAGGTCCCTGATGTCCAGTTCACTGACGCGCCGGTCTCGGACGGGCGAGCCGGTGGCGTGCCGGTCGCCGTGTCCTCGGCCGCGGATGCGCCGGCTGTGACAGCGCCCGCCGCGGATGCCTCGGCCGCGGATGCGCCCGCCGTGACAGCGCCGGCGGCGGATGCGCCCGCCGCGGATGGCGCGGCCGTGACAGCGCCCGCCGCGGATGCCGCGGATTCCGGGCCGGCCGCAGACCTGCCAGTCGCCGACCCGCTCGCCGCAACGCCAGTCGCCGCGGCGCCAATCATCTCCGGGCCGGCCGCTGACGAGGAGACGGTGCAGATCTCTGGCGTCAGGACCGTCGATGCCGCGGGCCTGGGAACCGCGGAAGCCGATGCCCGGGGAGCCAGCCAGGGCGCGGGCCAGGGCCGGGGCGAGGGAGCGGGCCAGGGCGACGGGGCGGGCCAGGGCCAGGGCCGTGCCAGCCTCCTCATGGCCGCCCTGCGCCAGTCGCAGAACCTGCTCGCGCTGGCTCTCTACGCCGGCGCATCGCTGGGGATGTTCGGCCCGTGGATCCTCAGCCGGATGTCCACCTGGTTCCTCTCCGAGCAGGCGCAGGACGGCTCCCTGTT
>JBEKFH010000138.1:0-11030 GCA_050013415.1 Streptosporangiaceae bacterium
CGGTCGCCCAGGTTCTGGTTCTGGCTGGACGCGGTCGCCCAGGTTCTGGTTCTGGCTGGACGCGGTCGCCCAGGTTCTGGTTCTGGTTTCGGACGCGGACGCCTGGCTGGCTCTGGCCCGGCGCCGTCGCCCGGCGTCTGGCGGTGCAGGCTGACCGGCGCTCGATCGGTACATTGGCAGCACCCCAGGAGGCCTCGCGCCCCGGACGATGCCGTTGGGTCCGAAAGGCGCGGGCATGACATCCTCGCCAGTACTGATCGCCGCGGCGCTAATGAACCCGGCAACGATGAACGCGGCGCTGGTGAAGCCGTATGTGGAGACCCATTCCATCGGGGCGGTCTGGCTTGTCGTGTGGATCACCGCCGGCCTCATCGAGCTGTCCGGAGCCTTCCGGCAGCGAGCGGAGGCGACGAGGAGCGACCGGGGCAGCCTGATTGTCATCCGTATCTGCATCCTTCCCGCTGTCGTCCTGCTCCTGCTCTCGCCGAAGATCGCGCCGGCCGCTGAGATTCGCCCGCCCCTCGTCTCCGTTGTCGCCGGGATCGTTATCTTCGCGGCGGGAGAGGGCCTTCGGGTATGGGCGAAAGTAGCGCTGGGCAGGTATTTCACCTACACGGTCCAGACCAGCGGCGATCAGCCGGTGATCACGAGCGGTCCCTACCGGGTCCTGCGGCACCCCTCCTACACCGGGATCCTGCTGATGGTGATCGGAGCGGGCGCCACGTGGGGGAACTGGCTGGGGCTGGGCGCGCTGACGGTGATGACACTCGTCGGGCTGTCTTATCGCATCCATGTTGAGGAGAAGGCCCTGCTGGGGGAACTGGGCGAGAAGTATCGCGGCTACGCCGAGAGCCACAAGCGCCTGATCCCGTTCGTCTGGTAGCTCCCCGGCTCAGGCCGCCGCTGGCTCCTGGCGGGGGCGCGGCTGGCTCCCGGCTACGAGCGCCTCGCAGGGCCCGTCCGGCGCGCCTGGCCCGCGGCCGCCCGCTTCTCGCGCAGCCGCATGGTCACGTGCACCGGGCTGCCGTCGAAGCCGAACTCCTCCCGGAGCCTGCGCTCGACGAACCGGCGGTACCCGGCCTGCAGGAAGCCGGACGTGAACAGTACGAAGTGCGGCGGCCGCACGCTCGCCTGGGTCGCGAAGAGGATTTTCGGCTGCTTGCCGCCGCGCACTGGTGGCGGCGTCGCCGCCACCAGGGCGGCCAGCCAGGCATTGAGGCGCCCCGTCTGCACTCTGGTCTCCCAGCTCTCCAGGGCGCGATCCAGCGCGGGGACCAGCCTGTCCACATGCCATCCGGTCGCGGCCGAGATGTTCACCCGCGGCGCCCACCGCGCGGTATGCAGCTGCCGGTCGATCTCCTTGTCCAGGAAGTTCCTGCGGTCCTCGTCGACCAGGTCCCACTTGTTGTAGGCGATCACGAGCGCCCGGCCGGACTCGATCACCATCGACACGATCCGCAGGTCCTGCTCTGCGAGCGGCTCGCTGGCGTCGACCAGCACGATGGCGACCTCCGCGCGCTCCAGGGCCCGCTCGGTGCGCAGTGCCGCGAAGTAGTCGGCGCCTTGCGTCTCGCGCACCCGGCGCCGGATCCCGGCCGTGTCAATGAACCGCCAGACGGACCCGCCAAGCTCGATGAGCTCGTCCACCGGATCCCTGGTCGTGCCCGCCACCGGGTCCACCAGGACCCGCTCCTGGCCCGCGAGCTTGTTCAGCAAGCTGGATTTCCCCACGTTCGGACGGCCGATGAGCGCCACCCGCCGCGGGCCGCCTTGCTCGCCGAACGGCTCCATCGGGGTTTCCGGCAGCGCGCCGAGGATCAGGTCGAGGAGATCTCCGCTGCCGCGTCCGTGCAGGGCGCTGACCGGGCAGGGCTCGCCGAGTCCGAGCGACCAGAGCGAGCTGGCGGCGGCCTCGCCCGGCCCGTCGTCTACCTTGTTGGCGGCGAGCACGACCGGCTTGCGGGAACGGCGCAGCACGGCGGCGACCGCGGCATCCGCGTCGGTCACGCCGACAACCGCGTCCACCACGAACAGGACGGCGTCCGCCGCGTCCACGGCGACGCGCGCCTGAGCCGCCACCCGGGCCGCGAGCGCCTCCGAGCCCTCCACCGCAGGATCCCAGCCGCCGGTGTCCACCAGGGTGAACGCGCGGCCCCGCCACGTCGCGTCGTAGGCGACCCGGTCACGGGTGACACCGGGGGTGTCCTCGACGACCGCCTGACGGCTGCCGAGGATGCGGTTCACCAGGGTCGACTTGCCGACGTTGGGCCTGCCGACCACCGCGACGACGGGCGCGGGCACATCGGGCTGGTCGCCGCCGCCCAGGCCATCTCCGCCCAGGCCGTCGCCGCTCAGGTCGTCCACGCGGCGCCCGCCGTCCTGCTCATCGCGATGGACACGATCCGCTGGATGACCTCGTCAAGGCCGATGCCGGTCGAGTCGATCTCGACGGCGTCGGCCGCCCGGGCCATCTGCGCGGAGTCACGGCCATCGCGGCGCGCCTGCTCGGCCTGGGTGAGGGCGACCGTGACCGCCGGGTCGCCGGCCAGATCGGCGCTGCGCCGTCTCGCCCGCGCCGTCTCGCTCGCGGTCAGGAACACCTTGACCGGGGCCTCGGGCACCACGACCGAGCCGATATCGCGGCCCTCGGCCACGATCCCGTCACCCGCCGCCACGGCACGGCCGATGATCTGCCGCTGCTGCGCGATCAGGTGGGCCCGGACCTGCGGCACGGCCGCCACTGCGCTGACCGCGTTGGACACCTCGCGGGTCCGGATCGGGCCGGAAACGTCGGCGCCGCCCACCCGGATCCGGGGAGCATCCGGGTCGGTGCCCACCTCGATCACAGCGCCCCGCATGTGCTCCGCCACCTCCGCCGGGCTGGAGATATCGACCTGGTTCGCCAGCAGCCACCAGGTCAGCGCGCGGTACATGGCGCCGGTGTCCAGGTAGCTCAGGCTGAGCAAGCGGGCGACCCCGCGCGCCGCGCTTGACTTGCCTGCCCCCGCCGGGCCGTCCACCGCGATCACGAGTCCCGGGTACTGGCCGGGTCCGGCCGAATTGGTCACGCAGGCGATGCTACCGGCGAACCGGCCAGCCTCCGGCCGCGAGCGCCTCTGTCAGCCCGGCCGCGGCGTCGCGGCTGACCGACAGCTCCACCGCCCCGGCCGGGAGTCCCGGCGTGTGCTCGATCCGCACGTCCTCGATGTTGATCCCGGCGTCACCGGCGGCCTGGAAGAGCCGGGCCAGCTCACCCGGCTGGTCGCCGATGACTACCTGGACGACGGCATAGGCAGCCGGCGGCCCGCCCTGCTTGCCTGGGATCCGGGAGACCCCCGCTGCACCCCGTTCAAGAAGATCCGTGACGCGCTTCAGGGGACCGTCGTCGCCATCGGCCACCTCCGCGAGCGCCGTCGCCGCTGTCAGCAGGTCCGCGGCGATCAGCGGGAGCAGCTCGGCGGCGTGCGCCGCGTTGGCGGCCAGGATCTGGGTCCACATCCCGGGGTCGCCCGCGGCGATCCTGGTCACGTCGCGCAGGCCCTGGCCGGCCAGCGCAAGCGCGTCGTCCCCGGCCGGCGCCAGCCGGGCCGCCACCGCCGCGGCGACCAGGTGCGGGACATGCGAGACGAGCGCGACCCAGCGGTCGTGCTCAGCGGCCGGCATCCGGATCGGCAGCGCACCGCACGCGCTGGCCAGTGCGGTCACGGCCATGACCGCCTCCTCAGCGGTCTCCGGCGCGGGGCAGATCGCCCACGGGCGGCCGAGGAACAGGTCCGCCCGGGCCGCCGCCGGGCCCGACCGCTCGCGGCCGGCCAGCGGGTGCCCGGGAACGAACGTCGCCAGCTCGCAGCCGAGTCGGCGGGCGCCGGCCAGCGGCAGCTCCTTCACGCTCGCCACGTCCGTATAGCAGTGCGCCAGGCCGCTCCGCTGCGCGGCGGCCAGCGCCGGGGCGACCCACGCCGGGGGCACGGCCAGCACGGCAACGTCGGCCGGGCCGCCGGGCGGCCCGGCCGCGGGCAGCTGTTCCCCGGCGCCAAGGCTCGCCGCGAAGGCCGCAGCAGCCGGATCCCGGTCGGCCAGCCAGACCGCCGCGCCCAGCCCGCGCAGCGCGAGCGCGACCGACGTGCCGATGAGCCCGGTGCCGATCACCACCACCCGCCGGGGGAAGGCCACGGCCGGCAGCCCGGGGGACGTCACTGGGCGATGTCCAGCCGCAGCGCCATCGCGCCGCGCAGGTAGACGTGCTGCACCGCGGCCCGCGGCTGCTCCGTCTCGACATGCATCATCAGCCGCACCACCAGCGGCATCGATCCCGGCACGTTCATCTCCACGGCGCACAGCAAGGGCACGTCCTGGAAGCCGAGCTTGCGGGCGGCGAGCGCGGGGAACTCGGCGTCGATGTCCTGGGTGGCGGTGAACAAGACGCTGATCACGTCGTCGGTGGTCAGCCGGTTCCGGCTCATCACCTCGGTCACCAGCTCGGACGCCGCGTCGAGAACCGCCGCACGCTCGTTCGCGGCCAGCTGGATCGCGCCGCGGATCGCCCTGACCGCCACCAGATTCCCTCCCTGCTCATGCCTCCGGGTGATCTCAGGCTATAGACCTACCGCCGCATACAGCTCGCCGATCTCCCGAATAGTGAGCCGCCTGGTGGTGCCCGGGCGCAGCGACCCGAGCGTTACGGGACCGACCTGCGTCCGGACGAGGCGGCTGACCGGATGCCCAGCCGCGGCGAGCATCCGTCGTACGATGTGCTTGCGCCCTTCGTGCAGGGTGATCTCCAGCAGCGCCCGGGATCCGGCCCGCTCCACCACCCGGAACCGGTCGGCGCTGGCAGCGCCGTCGTCGAGCTCGATGCCGGTGACCAGCTGGCGGCCCAGATCCCGGGACAGCGGGCCGGGCACGTCGGCCAGGTAGGTCTTGAGCACGCCGTAGCTGGGATGGGCGAGCCGGTGCGCGAGTTCGCCGTCGTTCATCAGCAGCATCAGGCCCTCGGTGTCATAGTCGAGCCTGCCGACGTGAAACAGCCGCTCGCCGTGGCCGCCGAGGTAATCGGCGATGGTCGGCCTGCCGCGGCTGTCCGACATCGTGGTGAGGACGCCGACGGGCTTGTTCAGCGCGAGGTAGACCAGGTCCTCGCGGCCGGGGATGCGCCTGCCGTCCACCCTGATGATCTGGTGCTGCGGGTCGACCCTCGCCCCGTACCTGCGGACGATCTCGCCGTCGACCTCCACCCTGCCTTCGCCGATCATCTCCTCGCAGTGCCTGCGGCTGCCGATTCCGGCGGCGGCGAGCACCTTCTGCAGCCGTACCCCGCCGGGCACGTCAATCAGGGTGTCGTGCCCGGCATCCGAGCCGTCAGTCTCGTCGTAGCCGGGGCGCGCGCTGGCGGGGCGCGCGCTGGCGGGGCGCGCGATCGCGGGGCGCACGTAGCCGGGGCGCGCGATCGCGGGGGTCGCTAGCGCGGGAGCCGGCCGCCGAGGGCGGCCGCCCGGCTGCCTTGCCGCGGCAGCCTGGCTCAGGCCGCCAGTCCGCCAGCCGGAGCTGACCGGCCCGCCGGCCTCGCCAGATCGCCCGGGAGCAGTGCCGGTCCGGCCGCCGGCGGCGCCGGTGCGGCGGGCGGCGCTGCTAGCAGTGCCGCTGGCAGCGCTGCTAGCGCCGGTACGCCCGCCTGCGGTACCGGCACGGCCCGCCCGGTTCTCGGCCTGCCCGCCGCTCGGGCTAGGTCGACCGCCATTGCGGCCCGTTGACCGGCCCGCGGACCGGGCCGCGCCGTTATCAGCGCGCGCGCCGGAGCCGGCCCGGCCGCCGCCAATGCCCGCGTCATTGCGGCCCGCAGAGCGGCCCGCGCCATTCTCAGACCGTGCGCCGGAGCCAGCCCGCCCGCCCGGGGTGCTGCTCCGGCCACCCGGGGTACCGCTCCGGCCGTCATCGGCGCCGCTCCGCCCGCCGCCACTGCCAGCCCGGCCGCGGGAGGTCCCGCTCCTGCCACCCGCGGCGCCGTTCCGCGCGGCAGACGAACCGTTCCGCGCGGCAGACGAACCGCTCCGCGCGGCAGACGAACCGCTCCGCGCGGCAGAGGTTCCGCTCCGCGCGGACGAGGCGCCGGAGGCGCTGCGCCCGCCGGAGGTGCCGCTCCGCCCGCCGGAGGCGCCGCTCGGCGCGCCGCCGGTGCGCGGGCTGGTGCTTCGCGCGGCGCCAGTCCGGCCACCGCGACTGCTGTCACGTCCCCGCGGACTCATGACCTGGATCCTCGGCGTCATCAAGATCGTCAGGGAGGAAGGGAGCGAGTTCCGGGAGCGCGTCCAGGCCGGGCAGGCCAAGCCGTTCGAGGAAGTACCCGGTGGTGCGGAACAGGATCGCGCCGGTATCCGGGTCGGCGCCCGCTTCCTCGACCATGCCGCGGAGAACCAGCGTCCGCATCACGCCGTCGCAGTTGACGCCGCGGACGGCCGACACCCGCGACCTGCTCACCGGCTGGCGGTAGGCGACCACGGCCAGCGTCTCTAGAGCGGCCTGGGTCAGCCTGATCTCCTGGCCGTCGCTGACGAACCGCTCCACGATAGGCGCGCATTCCTCGCGGGTGTAATAGCGCCAGCCCCCGGCGACCTCGCGAAGGTCGAAGCCCCTGCCTTCCTCGGTATAGGAGGAGGCCAGCTCGCTCAGCACGGCTGCGATCTCCTCGCGTGGCCGCTCCAGCACCTGCGCGATGACCGCCTCGGGTACTGGCTCGTCGGCCACCAGCATGATTGCCTCCAGGCCGCGGCGCAGGCCAGCGGCATCCAGCCCGTCCGCCAGCAGCGTGCCGCCTGGCCCGGTCTCAGCCACCTGCGGCACGTCACCCTGAGGCACCTCGTCCCGCGAGACGGCACCGGAGGCACGGGGCAGGGGCAGGGGCAGGGGAAGGGGACTGTCGTGCATGACTACCCGCCGCCTCCTTTCACCGTCTCAGATTCCATTGCCGTCAATTCCGCCGCCGTGGCCGTCCCTGCCGCGGTGGCCGCCCCTGCAGAAGCCGCTGCCGTGGCCGTCCCCGCCGCCGGCGAGTCAGCATCGGCGCCGTCCGTCCAGCTCACGTAAAGCTCGCCGAGCGGCGTGAGCTGGTCAAGCGAGACGCGGCCATCCCGGTAGAGATCCAGCACCGCGAGAAAGCGCGCCACGACCTCGTAGGTGCCAGCGCAATCTGAGGTGAGGCGCCGGAACGTGGCCCGGCGCAGCACGCGAAGCCGCCCGGCGATTATCTCAGCCTGCTCGCGCACGCTGGTGCGCGGCATGTGCAGATGCTCCGTCGAGACTACCGGCACTTTCCTCGGGGCGAGCGTGCGAGCGGCGATCGCGGCGAACTCCGCCGGGCCGAGGCCGAGCAGCACCTCAGGAAGCAGCCCGGCGAATCGCGGCTCCATCGGCACCCGGCGCGGCAGCCGGCGCGCCGCCTCGGCCATCCGGCTCGCCAGGACCGCAGCCACCTGCTTGTAGGCACGGTACTGCAGCAGCCGGGCGAAGAGCAGGTCGCGAGCCTCGAGCAGGGCAAGGTCCTCCTCGTCCTCGACCTCGCCGGCCGGCAGCAGCCGCGCCGCCTTGAGGTCAAGCAGCGTCGCTGCGACCACCAGGAAGTAGCTGGCCTGGTCCAGGTCCCAGCCATCGGCCAACCCGCGGATGTGCGCGATGAACTCGTCGGTCACGCTGGACAGCGCGATTTCGGTGATATCCAGCTTGTGCTTGGAGATGAGGGCGAGCAGCAGGTCGAACGGGCCCTCGAACACGTCGAGGTGCACCTCGAAGCCGCCGCCGGCCGGGTTCTCCGCGGCGTCCCCGGATGAGGAGGATTCGCCGATCACCATGGTGGTCATTCAGGGCCCGTCGCGCAGCATGACCCGGGACGGCCAGCGCCGCCCGGAGCACATGACGCTACCCGATGCCGGGGAGCCGTCATGCCCCCTCGCGCAGGCGGCGCGCCAGCAGGGACCTGTCTCCCTCGGCGTCGAGGTCGGCCAGCACCACCGCCAGCGCCTCCCGGACGATCCGGCCCCGGTCTGTCGGCACACCGTAGGCCCGCAGCGCCAGGCGGGCCCGCTCCAGGTCCATGAGTTCGCCGCCGGACAGGTAGACGGTGATCTTCTGGGAATGCTGTTCCCTGCCGCTGGCCTGGCGGTCCACGTCACCGGCTGGCGCGCGCCCGGCGGGACGGAGCAGCTCAGCGACCCCTGGGAGGCTTACCCGCCGTGAGCGTGACCCGCCGGATCTGCCTGCTGCCACCGGGCCAGTACCTCCTTGGCGAGCTCCCGGTAGGAGTTCGCCCCCGCGGACGTTGAGTCGAAGCGGGTGATGGGCTCGCCCGCGACCGATGCATCAGGGAACCGCACGGTGCGGTTGATCACCGTGTGGTAGACCTTGTCGCCGAATCCCTTCACGACGCCGGCGAGTACCTCGCGGCTGTGCAGCGTGCGCGAGTCGTACATCGTGGCGAGCAGCCCGTCCAGGGCCAGCTTGGGGCTCAGCCTGCTGGACACCTTGTCGATCGTCTCCATCAGCAGGGCGACCCCGCGCAGCGCGAAGTACTCGCACTCCAGCGGCACGATCACGCCGTCCGCGCAGGCCAGCGCGTTCACGGTGAGCAGCCCGAGGGACGGCTGGCAGTCGATCATGATGACGTCATAGTCCGGGACGACCGCCGCGAGCGCGCGGCCGAGCACGAACTCGCGCCCGACCTCGTGCACGAGCTGCACCTCGGCACCGGACAGGTCGATATTGCTCGGCAGCAGGTCCATGCCGTCGACATTGGTCTTGAACAGCACGTCCCGGGTGGTGAGGCCGCGTTCCATCAGCAGGTTGTAGACCGTCGCGTCGAGCTCGTGCGGCTGGAAGCCGAGGCCGACGGACAGCGCGCCCTGCGGGTCGAAGTCAACGAGTAGCACCCGGCGGCCCTGCTCGGCGAGGGCAGCGCCCAGGCTGATGGTGGTGGTGGTCTTGCCGACGCCGCCTTTCTGGTTGCAGACGGCCACTATCCGGGCGGGTCCGTGCGCCAGCAGCGGCTCAGGATCAGGGAATACCGGTAGGGGCCGACCGGTGGGGCCAAGCGCGTCAGGCCTGTATTCCATCGTTCGGGACGCTGCCACAGCTGCTGCACCTCCCCGGGCAGCCGCACGCGATGCGGCCAATGCCCGGGACTCTAGGGCTTCGCCAGGGTCGCGGCAAGCCGACTCACCGTTGACGGCGAAATGGGCCCGCAGCCTGCACAGAAATGGGCCCGCTGCCTGCTCAGCCGAGCGCGCGCGGGTGCGCGGCCGCGTACACTTCGCGCAGCCTGTCCACCGTCACCAGGGTGTAGATCTGCGTGGTGGTGACCGAGGCGTGCCCGAGCAGTTCCTGCACGACGCGGACGTCGGCGCCGCCGTCCAGCAGATGAGTGGCGAACGAGTGCCGCAGCGTGTGCGGCGATACGTCGGCCAGGCCCGCCCGGTCCGCGGCTGCCCGCAGGGCCGCCCAGGCCCCCTGCCGGGTCAGCCGGCCGCCGCGGGCGTTCAGGAAAACGGCAGGGCTCGCCGCGGCGCTCCTGGCAGCCATCGCGAACGTGGGCCGGGCCCGCACCAGGTACGCCTCAACTGCCTCCCTGGCGTAGCTGCCGACCGGCACCATCCGCTGCCTGCCGCCTTTCCCCGCCAGCCGGATCGCGTCGGCCTCGGCCAGGTCCAGGTCGTCGACGTCCAGGCCGACGACCTCGGAGATCCGCGCGCCGGTCCCGTAGAGCAGCTCCAGCAGGGCCCGGTCCCGCAGGGCCGCAGGGCCGCCGCCCGCGGCCGCCGCCTGCAGCAGGCTCTCGACCGCGGCGACCGAGATCGCCTTGGGCAGCCGCCGGGGCGGCGCCGGCGGCCGGACCGGCCGGGCCGGATCCTCCCCGGCCAGCCCCTCGGCGACGGCGAAGGCGTGCAGTCCGCGGACGGCTACCACCGCCCGCCCGGCGGAGCTGGCGGCGAGCGGCGGGTGATCCGCGTCGCCTGCGCGCAGCCCGGCCAGGAAGGCCGCCACGTCCTGCGTCGTCACCTCGCCGATCGCGGTCCTGCCGCGGACCGCCAGCGCGGCTGCATACCGGTCGAGATCCCGCCGGTACGCCTCCAGCGTGTGCGCGGCAAGGCCTCGCTCGACCGTCAGGTGATCGAGGTACCGGCGGATCGCGGCAGCGATGGTGGTCAGCTGAGCACCGTGGCGGCCGGCGTGTACGCCACGCCGTGTGCCTCGGCAACCGGCGCGCAGGTGAGGGCGCCCTCGTGGGTGTTCAGCCCGAGCGCGAACGCCGGATCGGCGCGCAGCGCGTCCAGCCACCCCCGGTTGGCGATCTCCACGACGTACGGCAGCGTCACGTTGGTCAGCGCGTAGGTGGAGGTGTGCGGGACCGCGCCCGGCATGTTCGCCACGCAGTAGAACACCGAGTCGTGCACCCGGTAGGTCGGGTTGGCGTGCGTGGTCGGGCGGGAGTCCTCGAAGCAGCCACCCTGGTCGATGGCGATGTCCACCAGCACGGACCCCGACTTCATCCGGGACACCAGCTCGTTGGAGACCAGCTTCGGCGCCCTGGCGCCCGGCACCAGCACCGCGCCGATGACCAGGTCGGCGTCGATCACGGCGCGCTCGATCTCGTAGGCGTTGGACGCCACCGTCTGGCAGTGCCCCTGGTAGATCGCGTCAGCCTGGCGCAGCCGGGCGACGTTCTTGTCGACCAGCAGTACCTCGGCCTGCATGCCGAGGGCAATCGCCGCCGCGTTCATGCCGGAGACGCCGGCCCCGAGCACGACGACCTTGGCCGCGTAGACGCCGGACACGCCGCCCATCAGCACGCCGCGCCCGCCGCCGTCGCGCTGCAGGTGATGCGCGCCGCACTGCGGTGCCATCCGGCCCGCCACTTCCGACATCGGGGCGAGCAGCGGCAGCGAGCCGTCGGGAAGCTGGACGGTCTCGTAGGCGATCGCGGTGATCCCGGACTCCAGCAGCGCGTCGGTGCAGGGGCGGGACGCGGCGAGATGCAGGTAGGTGAA
>JBEKFH010000139.1:0-11019 GCA_050013415.1 Streptosporangiaceae bacterium
ATCGATCCTAACGACCTGAAGGTGGACGTGTTCCGCTCGTCCGGCCCTGGCGGCCAGAGCGTGAACACCACGGACTCCGCGGTGCGGATCACCCACCTGCCCACCGGGATCGTGGTCTCTTGCCAGAACGAGAAGAGCCAACTGCAGAACAAGGAGCAGGCCATGCGCATCCTGCGGGCGCGGGTGCTGGCGCAGGCGCAGGAGGAAGCGGATGTCCAGGCGGCCGCCGACCGGCGCAGCCAGGTCCGCACGGTGGACCGCTCCCAGCGCGTCCGCACCTACAACTTCCCGGAGAACCGCATCTCCGACCACCGGGTCGGCTACAAGGCATACAACCTGGACCAGGTCATCGACGGGGACCTGGACGCCGTGATCGGCGCGCTGACCGCAGCGGACCTGGCCGGGAAGATGGCAGGCCCCGATGCAGCGGCCGGCTGACGCCCCGGTGAGCTTGCTGCTCGACGAGATCGCGGTGGCCGCCGCCCGGCTGGCCGGGGCGGGCGTTGAGTCCCCGCGGACCGACGCCGAGCTGATCGCCGCTCACGTGCACGGGGTCGGCCGCGGCGAGCTGCCCATGGTGCCGGACGAGTCGTTCGACCCGCGTTTCTGGGACGAGATCGCGCGCCGCGCGGCGCGCGAGCCGCTTCAGCACATCACCGGCCTTGCGTACTTCCGCTACCTGGACCTCGAGGTGGGCCCCGGCGTGTTCGTGCCCCGCCCGGAGACCGAGGTGATGACCGGCTGGGCGATCGACCGGCTCACCGAGATGGACGTTGCTGAGCCGGTCGTCGCCGACCTGGGCACCGGCTCCGGCGCGATCGCGCTGGCCATCGCCCAGGAAGTGCCGCGGGCCCGGGTGCACGCCGTGGAGGCCGACCCGCTGGCCGGGCAGTGGACGGAGCGGAACATCGCCAGGTGCGCCGCGGCGGCCCCGCACACGGCCGGCAGGGTGACGCTGCACCGGGGCGACTTCGCCAGCGCGCTCGGCGAGCTGGACGGGGCGGTCGACCTGGTGATCAGCAACCCGCCGTACATCCCGGCTGGCGCGTGGGTGCCGCCCGAGGTGGGGGAGTACGACCCGGCCACCGCGCTCTGGGGCGGCGCGGACGGGCTCGATGCGATCAGGAGAATCGAGGCGGTCGCGAGCAGGCTGCTGCGGCCGAGGGGGCTGCTGGCCGTGGAGCACGGCGCACCCCAGGGCAGCGCGGTCTACTGGGTTTTCGCGGAAGAACGAGGCTGGCGGGAGACCCGCAATCACCAGGACCTGTCCGGCCGGGACAGGTTCGTCACCGCCATGCGGCCTGACATTCGTTGACGGCTGCTAGAGCCGCGGCCGTGCGAGGGCAGCGGGCACGACGATGGTCACCCCCGTGATCTTGGCTGGCCGGCTGGCGGTGACAGCCCGGAGCGGGGCGAAGCCCGGCGCCAGGAAGATGATCCTATTCTTCGATGGCCCCGCCGATGCGGCGTAGATGCCTTCGGAAGGTGTAGGACGGGTCAGCGGCGCGCCGGGCCAGGTAGTCATCAAAGGCGGTCTGCTGGCGCAGTGTCTGGCCCGCCCGGATCCGGCGGGCCTGGTCCCGCTCGGTCTGCCAGATCTGGTGCGCGGTGACCAGCACCTGCTCGGCACGCTGTGCCGCGACGAACAACGCGCCGTCGTCATCGGCGAAGACGATGTCACTGGCGCTGACCAGGTGCGGCCCGAACCGCGCGGTGACCAGCGCCTCGGGCTCCCGCTCGTCCAGCCGCACCGGGCCGGCCGGGTAACTGCCGTAGCTGAAGACCGGAAGGCCGATCGCGGCCAGTTCCGGCGTGTCGCGGTGCAGGCCCCACACCACCAGGGCCGCCACGCCAGCTGCCTCGGCCTCCAGTACCGCCAGGTCCCCGACGCATGCCTCATCCGAGCGGTCGCCGTTGTCGATGACCAGCACGTCGCCGGCTTGTGCCCGGCCAAATGCCTCCAGGAACACGTCCACGCTGCCGTAGTGCCGCACGGGCAGCACCCGCCCGGCGATCCTCTGGCCGGCGACGACCGGCCGGATTCCCGGCTGGGCCGCCCGAAGCGGAACGCTACAGCGCAAGCAGGCATCGGCTACCAGCGGCGTGGACAGATCCGCGAACGCCTCCAGCATGACGACCTCCCCGGCCCGGCACCCGGCGCGGGCTGGGCGCGTGCGGGCCGGTGCCGTGATCCTAGTGTCGCCCGGACAGCAGCCATCTGCGCCAGCCGATGGCCAGATGCACGGACGCGCGGCCAGCACAGGGCCGTTCGGTAGTCCGTTCGGCTGCGGGCTCTACCACGCGTCTACCAGGGCTCTACCTGCGACGCGCAGGCTCGCTCTTGACGGCAGACAGCACGTCGCGGAGGAGGAGTTCACATGCCATTCGTCAATGTAAAGCTCATCGAGGGCGTGTTCACGCCCGATCAGAAGCAGCAGATCGTCAGGGATCTGACCGAGGCCATGGTCGCCATCGAGGGCGAGAACATGCGCCCGGTGACCTGGGTGGTGGTCGAGGAGGTGCAGAGCGGCGACTGGGGCATCGCCGGTAACCCGCTGAGCACTGCTGACGTCAAGGCCCTGGCGGCCGGAGCGCCGGTCGGCTAGTCACTCGATCAGTGGCGCTGGGGGCATCGGGTAGGGGGCGAGTAGGTCGAGGTAGGGTTCCGGGTCGCCGTTCCAGGCGAGCGCCCTGACCTGATCGAGGCTGCGCCGGCCGCTGAGGGCACGGAACAGCTCGAACGCGTCAGCGGTGAGCTCTGCGGCCGGCGGCCCGGAGCCCGCGAGCCACTCGTGTTCCGGGGTCCGCAGCCGCAGCGCCGGGCGGCCGGACTGCTGCAGCCGCTGGCCGAGCCAGCTGGCGTAGATCCGCAGGCCGAGTGCGGATGCGGGGGCGTCCCGGTCGCCGGGCAGGTGCAGGGCCCCGCGCACGTCGTGCAGATGAACAGCCAGGTCGGCCACCGGCGCCGAGAGCAACCAGGCGGGTGCGCCGGGTGGCGGCGGGTTGGCGCCGGCGAGCATCGGCTCGAGTACCGCCGCTGCGGCGGCCCATTCGGTGAGCTGTGCCTGCGCTGTGCGGTTATGCCGTGACCGCACCTGGCTGGCGGTCCACTGGTCTCGCGCCGCGGCTAGCCGTGCGTCGCCCCAGGCATCGGCGGCGCCGTAGAAATAGGCGCCGTTCACGACGTCCGCGGCGACCCCAGCCAGATGCGCGAGGGCATCCAGGACCGTCCAGGCTGGGCATGCCGGCACCGGCGTCGCGAGCGCGGCCGGGTCCAGTCCGGCCAGGAGGCCCTGCAGCCGCCTGCGGGCTTCGGCGTAAGCGCCGGCCAGGTCAGCCATGCGCGGCCAGTTCCCCGGTGCTCGGACGGTCCTGCCGGGCGGCGGCCCAGCGGGAGGTTCGCTCGGCGGTGAAGACCTGCGACGGGCGGCGCAGGCGGGTGAACAGGTCACGCCACTCCTGAGCGGCGTGCGGGTCGGCGGCGAGCCCGGCGAACATGGCCTGCCCGTGCTCGGGGTGCGGCAGGTGGGCCGTCTGGAATGACCACTCGTAGTGCTCGGCAGCCCTGGCGTCTCGCCAGCCCTGGTAGGTGTCGAGGGCCTGGTCGTCGCCCAGTAGCGCGTCGGCGACGAACCACGCTTGCTCTACCGCGTCGCAGATGCCCTGGGCGGTCACCGGGTGCTTGAAATGGCAGGCGTCGCCGACCAGCGCCCAGCCTGGCCCGCGTGCTGGCCGGAAGAAACCGCGCAGCATCGGTTCAGGTGCGACCACGAGCGGGGAGATCATCGTGGCTCGGTCGATGAGCCGCGGATTGAGCGTCGCGGGGAAGCGCCGGATGCCTGCCAGGTAGGTGCCTAGGCGATCACCCCGCACCAGGGGCGGCCGGCCGGCCAGCACCACCAGGTGGACGCCGTCTTCACACGGGCAGCAGACCAGGCTGAGGTCCTGCCGTACGTCCATCCGGAACCATTCGGTCGCCGGGAGCCCGGTCCAGTAGCCGAACAGGAACGCGAGATCCCCGGTCAGCGGGCGCGTCCCGGCTAGCCCCAGGGCCCGGGCGATTGTCGAGTTCCGGCCGTCAGCGCCGAAAACCCACGGCGCTCGCGGGGCATCACCGCTGGCCAGGACCACCCCCCGGACTGGGTCGCCGGGCCGGCCAGTACCCGCCAGACCGGTGACCCGCTCGCCGAACCGGCAGGTCACCCCCGCGGCTGCGGCTTCCTCGACCAGCGCGGCGTCCAGCGTGACCCGCCGGATGCAGGTCAGGCGGTCCTCGCCCGCTATCGGGGTAAATGCACCCGCGATAGTGTGGCCCAGGACGCGCCAGCTCCATTGCAGCCGGGGGATGTCATGGCCGGCCTGCAGCCGGTCCATCACCCCGAGCGCTGTCAGCCGCTGCAGCGTGTTCGGGAACAGGAAATGCGTGGACACGGTATCGCTCGGAAAACTGGCGCGGTCGACAAGCAGCACCCGCCAGCCCGCCCGGCCGAGCCGCGTCGCGAGCACCGAGCCGGCACAGCGGGCACCGACCACAATCGCGTCATAGTCAGTCATTGCCGCCTCCGCGTCGCTGCCAGGCCCTAGTGCACACAGCATGATCCTCGCCGGCAGCGCGGCGGTAGACTCCCGGTAGAGCACGCCCAAGGTTCCAAGGCGGTGCGCAGAACTATGCAGTTCCTGGTGCTCGGGCCGCTCGAGGTGACCGCGGGTGGCCGTACGGTTCGGTTGCCGGCGGCCAAGCACCGGACGTTGCTCGCCGCGCTTCTCGTCCGCGCGGACCAGGCGGTATCCGCCGATGGCCTGATCGAGGCGCTCTGGGACGGCCAGCCTCCCGCCACGGCCGCCAAGACCCTGCAGACCTACGTGTCCCAGCTGCGCCGCGAGCTGGAGCCGACCGCAGCGGCCGGTGACTGGCAGGTCCTGCGGACTGCCGACGGCGGCTACCGCCTGCACGTGGATCAGGACATGCTGGATGCCCGCCGGTTCGAACGGCTGGCCGAGGAGGGCAGGCGGGCGCTCCGCGGCAAGCAGCCCGCCAGCGCCGCCGCGTGGCTCAGCGAAGGGCTGGCACTCTGGCGCGGGCCGGCCTACGGCGAGCTGGCCGTCGCGCCGTTCGCCCGTGCCGAAGCGGCCAGGCTCGAAGAACTCCGGCTGGCGGCGCTGGAATGGCGGGCAGAGGCCGAGCTGGCGCTCGGTGCTCAGGCCGAGATCATCGCCGACCTTGAGGATCTGGTGGATCGGGAGCCCTTCCGGGAGCAGCTCTGGGGTCATCTGATGCTGGCCCTGTACCGCTCCGGCCGTCAGGCGGACGCTCTGCGCACTTACCGGCGGATCCGCGACAATCTCGCCGGGCAGCTCGGCATCGACCCGGGACCGGGGCTGCGCCGCCTTGAGGAGCAGATCCTGCGCCAGGACCCCGCCCTGGATCTGACCGCTTCTCCCGCCGGCCCGCGCGAACACGCATCTTGCCTGCCGCCAGTCTTCGCCGCCACGCCGAAGGCGCCGCTGATTGGCCGCAGCGACGAGCTGGACCGGCTGCAGCAGGCGTGGACAAGGACCACGACGGCTGGGCGCCAGCTGGTAGTGGTAACCGGCGAACCCGGCATTGGCAAGTCGCGGCTGGCTGCCGAACTCGCCCGCCACGTGCTGGCCGACGGGGGCGAAGTCCTGGTCGGGAATGCCGCCGAGGAGCCGATGGCCCCCTACCAGGCGTTCATCGAGGCGCTCGGACAGCACCAGAGCCTGGCCCAGACGGCCTCCCGGCTCCCTGAGGCCGTCAGGTCCAAGCTGGCGCTGCTGCTGCCAGCCGCAATCCCGGGCGTGACGACCACAGGCTCACAAGGCGGGGAACTTGACCGGTTCCACCTGCTGGCGGCGGTATCGGCTCTGGTGGCGGCTATCAGCAGATCCGGCCCGCTGCTGCTCGTGCTGGAAGATCTGCACTGGGCTGACCGGGCGACCCTCGCGATGCTCCTGCACCTGGCCCGCTCGCCGGAGCGGGCGGCTGCGCTGGTCCTGGTGACCGCCCGCGATGGCGGCCTTGGCGTCGGCAGCGCCTGGATGGAAGCCGTCGATGAGATGCGACGCCACCGGCTCGCCGAATTTGTCACCGTCCGGGCGCTCGATGACGAAGGTGTCGGCGGCCTGGTTGCCGGGCACATCGGCCACGATCCGCCGCCGAAACTGGTCGCCGCGATCGGCCGCGCGACTGACCGCAACCCGTTCTTCGTCGAGGAGCTGCTCCGTCACCTGGTCGAGACCGGCGCGATCGATACCGCCACCGGCCGGTGGCCGACGGCCACCGCGATCAAGGATCTCGGCGTCCCCGACGAGGTCCGCCAGGTCCTCGCGAGCCGCCTGGCGCGGCTGTCCGCCCCCGCCCGGGAGCTGCTGCAGATGGCCGCCGTGCTCGGCAGGGAGTTCGAATTCACACTGCTCAGCCAACTGACCGGCTGGCAGGACGGGCAGGTGATCGAGGCGGTAGAGGAGGCGCTGCGCGCCAGCATCCTCAGCGACCGGGGGAGTTCCTGGGTGGCCTCTTACGCGTTCCGGCATGCGCTGGTCCGCGAAGCGCTGTACGCGGACATCAGCCAGCCACGCCGCGAGTCCCTGCACATGCGTGCCGTCGCGGCGATCGAAGCCGCAGGCCCGCCCGACGCAGAGGGAGTTGCTGCCGCTGCCGTGCATCTGCGCCTGGCCGGACCGCTGGCGGACCAGGCCAAGGTCGTCACCCTGTCGGTCCGGGCCAGCGACGCGGCGGCTGCCGTGTACGCGTGGGACGAGGCCGTGGCTCACCTGCGCGCCGCCTTCGCGGCGCTCGAGCGGGCCAAGGCACCGCTCATCGAGCGGGCCAGGGTCGCCGAGCGGCTCGGCGTCCTCATTCACGCGGCCGGCACCGACCTGCAGGGGGGAATCGGCTTTCTGGAGTGGGCGCTGGCTGCGTACCTGTCAGTAGGGGACGTGCAGGCAGCCGCCCGTGCCCACTCCCGGCTCGGCATGCACCTGACAACGTATCCGGCGACTCTCGACGTCGCCGCCGGGCTCGCGCACTACGAGGCTGCGGAGGCCGAACTTGCCCGCCAGCCCAGCAAGCGGAGGCTCGGCTACCTTTACATCGGCATGTCCATGGCGGCCACCTTCGCGGTGCGCACCGGGCGGCTCGAGGTTGCCTCGCGGCGGGCACAGGAGATCGCCGAGGAGCTGGGCGACGAGCCGCTGGCAGGCTGGGCCAGCTATCAGCGCGCCTGGTGCGCCTTCAACCACGGCCGGCTCGCCGAGAGCCTGTCGCTGCATGAACGGATGCGCGACATCGCCGGCCACCTCGATGACGTGAACATGGGCTCGTGGGCCGCGTTCGGGCGGGCGCTTCTCAGCGGCACCTACCTGGACGACCCGCTAACCGCCCGGACCTGGTGCGCCCAGGGCCTGGCCCTGCCGAACCTGGACGTGTTCCCCCGGCAGCGCGACGGCCTGCTCGACCACCTCGGCCTGGCCACGGGCAGCGGCGGCAAGCTCGCCGAGGCCCGGCGTGTTGCCGCGAGCCTCGACCAGGGCACGGTGCTGGAGCGGATGCTGCTCTACTGGTCGGGGGAATGGGAGCAGGCCGAAGCGGCCTGGACGGCGGCCGGAGACCGCGACGCCAGCGCCGGCGACCGCCTGGACGGCGCCATCAACGCCTACTGGGCAGGCCGGGTGCGGCGCTTGCTCGCCGCCTACGATCCGGCCCGGACCGCGCTCGCCGACGGCCTGGCTGTAGCGGTGCAAGGGCCCCAGGTACCCGCCGAGCTGATGCTCCGGGCCGAGCTGGCCCTGCTAGCCGCCGAGCGCGGCCGGGTGGAGGAGGGCAAAGCCGAGCTTGCCCGTTGCCAGGAGATCCTCCGCGGGGGGGAGGACTGGCGCGGACTCGGCGGGCGCGTCGCCCTGGCCGCCGGAATGCTGGCCGCCGCCGAGGACAGGCCCGCGGAGGCGGCCGAGGCCTTCGCTGCGGCGGCTGAGACTTTCCGCGGCTACGCATGCCGCTGGGACGAGGCCGAAGCACGCTGCCTGTGGGCCAAAGCGCTGCCGGCCACAGCCGGCCCGCAGCGGGAGATAGCCGCCGGCCTCTACCGCAGCTTCGGCGCCGGTCACCGCTGGGCGACATGGGTAACCAGGCCGTCAAACTGACGGCCGCGCAGTGCGCAGCACGTGACGGCGCCACTTTATGATCCAGAATGGGCCTGTCGAGACGTGCACGGTGACTTCGAGCGCACCATCGCTGTTCGTGGCCACCCTCACTCCGCAGGATCACGAGCGCATGCAGCGGGAATCCGAGCCACAAACACGCCGCTATGCCGCCCGATGTCACAACGGGCGGCATCGGCCGGGTCTTCGCGGCAGCCGGATACGTGGCAGGATGAGCGGCCATGGGTAGCCGAAGCTATGACTGCACCGAGCCGGCGGAGCGCGTCGCCGGTCTCGCCGACGCGGCAGCCGCCATCCGCGATGGCGAGCTCGTCGTACTGCCGACGGACACGGTCTACGGGCTCGGTGCCGATGCCTTCGACCCGGTCGCGGTGACCCGGTTGCTGGCTGCCAAGGGGCGGGGCAGGAGCATGCCGCCCCCGGTGCTGGCGGGCTCGGTCCGCGCGGCCACCGCCCTGATCGATGACCTCGGCCCGTACGGCCAGGACCTGATATCGGAATTCTGGCCAGGCGGACTGACCCTGGTGTGCCGCGCCGCCCCGACCCTGCAGTGGGATCTCGGCGACACCCGGGGCACCGTCGCCGTCCGGATGCCGCTGAACGCGGTAGCGCTCGACCTGCTGCGGGAGACCGGGCCGCTCGCGGTCAGCAGCGCGAACCAGTCCGGATCGCCGTCGGCCACCACCGCCGCGGACGCGAAGCGGCAGCTCGGCGAGTCGGTAGCCGTCTACCTGGATGACGGGCCGTGCGCGGCCCCGCTGGCCTCGACGATCGTGGACCTGACCGGTGCAGTTCCCCGGCTGCTGCGTAAGGGCGCGATCTCGGTCCAGCGGCTCCGTGATGTCGCGGCCGGCATCCAGGCTGACAACGACGAGCCGTAGCCGCGGCAGGCCACTCCCTCCGGGGGGACTCCTTCCGGGGGACTCCTTCCGGGGGACTCCTTCCGGGGGGACTTCCTCCGGGGGCCACTCCCTCCGGGGGCACTCCTCCCTCGCCGGCGGACCGGCCGTGTCGCCGCGGGCCGGGTGAGATGCGGCGCCCGGTGCCCTAGAGTTGCCCTAATGCCCGTAACACCCTTCCGACCTGGCGGATCACCGTGAGCGAGTACCTGCTCACCGTGCTGTTCACGGCCGCCGTCACTTACCTGCTCACTCCGGTCGTGCGCCGGGGCGCGGTCCTCGTCGGCGCCATGCATGTCGGCCGTGACCGCGACGTGCACACCGAGCCGGTTCCCCTGCTGGGCGGCCTGGCCATGTACGGCGGCGTCGCGGCCGGGTTGCTGGTTTCCAGCCAGGTCGAGCCGCTGCGCAACGTATTCTCCGGCAGCCGGATGGTGTCCGGGCTGCTGCTGGCCGGCGGCCTCATCGTCGTGGTGGGCTTCGTTGACGACCGGTGGGGGCTGAATCCGATCAGCAAGCTCGCAGGCCAGGTGGCCGCGGGCGCGATCCTGGTCTGGAGCGGGGCGCAGGTGAGCTGGCTGCCCGAGCCGGGCGGCGGCACGCTCATCCTGACCCAGGATCAGGCCACGGCGCTGACCATCCTGGTCGTGGTCGCGACCATCAACGCGGTCAACTTCATCGACGGCCTGGACGGCCTCGCGGTCGGCATCGTCGGGATCGGCGCCGCCGCCTTCTTCCTGTACTACTACACGCTCACCAAGCGGCTGGGACTGGACGAGCTGACCGGCCCGGCCCTGGCCTCCGCGCTGCTGGCCGGCGCCTGCATCGGGTTCGTCCCGCACAACTTCTACCCGGCCAGGATCTTCATGGGCGATACCGGCTCCATGCTGCTTGGCCTGCTGCTCGCCTATGCGCCCATCTCGAGCATCGCCTCGCTGGACTATGCCAGCCTGACCGCCCGCGCCGCGTACCACGGGGCCACGGTCAACCGGTTCCCCGAGATCCTGCCGCTGCTGCTGCCGGCCGCGATCCTCGTCATCCCCTACGCGGACCTGCTGCTCGCCGTCGTGCGCCGGACCAGGGCGGGCCAGTCGCCGTTCTCGCCGGACCGCAAGCACCTGCATCACCGGCTGCTCGACATCGGTCACTCGCATCGCTCCAGCGTGCTCATCATGTACCTGTGGGCGACCCTGTTCTCCGGCACGGTGGTATGGCTGTCGATCGCCAAGACTCAGCTCGTCGTGCTGGCGGCGGCGACCGTCGCCGCAGTGCTCGTGCTCCTGCTGATGTCCATGCCCAGGCTCCGGTGGTGGGAGCGCAACCGCCGGCCGGTGACAGGTGCTCACCAGGCGGGCCAGCCGCCCGGCGCCGGGGACGCGCGGCCGAGTCCCGGCGTGGCCGCCCGCCGGTAGCGGCTCAGCCGGCTGCCCGGCGATGTGCCCGCTTTTACCTTGCGCCGGGACGGGTATGACCGGCACGTGACGTGTCGGCGCAGTCGTGCCCGGGCGGCTGCGCTTCCCGCAGGCCGCGGCCGCGCTGGGGACGGGCGCGCTACCTGCCGATACAGCGTGATATGCGATGCTCGTCACGGTAAGTGATGTGCTGCGTTCATCGTCAGGGAGCTTGTGATAAACCCTCACGAGCACCCGGGGGAAGATGAGTTAGGTGGAGACGTGATACCTTTCGCTCACCTGGCGGCGGAGCCGCGTCGCTGCTGCGGCGCGGTCGCTCAGTGGCACCTGGGTGCTGAGGTAAACAGCTGGTCACATCCGCAGGTCAGGCCAGTCTCCGTCGAGTCACCCGGAGTCCAGTAGATGCTGGCGAACTACGCCCGGATCCTGCGCCGGTCAGCTGCTGTGACAGCTGCCGCCGCGGCGGTCATGATCGCGCTCAGCGCTGCCATCGGAGGCGGCAAGGGCGCACTCGGCGCCCTGCTCGG
>JBEKFH010000140.1:0-10995 GCA_050013415.1 Streptosporangiaceae bacterium
GCTCCCTGACGCTGTGCGGCTCCCCGACGCTGGCCGGCTCCCTGACGCTGTGCGGCTCCCCGACGCTGGCCGGCTCCCTGACGCTGTGCGGCTCCCCGATGCTGGCCGGCTCGCGGCCGGCGCGGGCCTCGTGGTGATCGTCTTCCTCGCGTTCATCGGGGTAGCGCAGTCTCAGGCCATGGTCGGCCCTGACACGACCGCGCGGCTCATTCCGGTACTCCGGCCGCTGACGGCACGCCAGGGTCATTTCCTGTCCGACGACGCGCGAGTGGATCAGTACTACCTGCCGGGAACCATGTGGTCAGACTGGACCGCGATGCGGTCGAAGGAGGCGCCGACGGTGACGGCCGGGCTCATCAGCCAATTGCGGCGGCGATACTTCACGCTCGTCATCCTGAGCATTGCCCGCAAGGGCTCGCCCGAGGCGCGCGTGCGCGGCTTGCTAGATCATGACAGCGACTACCGCCTTGTCGCCACGGTCCCCTACAGCGTGCCTGGCCACCAGAAGTTCCTGATCTGGCAACTCAGGAAGCGTGCAGGTCATCAGTGACCGCACGGCACCATCGTGCCGGCCTTCATCGCTGCATCGCGGAGACGGCCTTCTGGAAAGCGGCGATGCCGGTGGCGTCGCCCTCAAGCCGCCACTGCTCCTTGGCGTTCAGGTCGAACCAGGTGAGGCCGGCCAGCCCGTTGCTCGTCACCGCGGCGAACAGGCTAGAGATCTGGCCCGCCTGGTCCGGGCCGGGCGCTACGGCGGTCTCGGCGAGGTACACCGGCTTGTTGGTGAACGACCGGATGTCGGCGAGCTGCGTGTCGAACATGTGCTGGAATGTCTCGCCCGGCCGCAAGTAGCCGTCCAGCCCGATCCAGTTCACGTAGTTCGCCCCTGGCCACCACTCGCTGGCCGCGGTGCCGGCGTGGTCGGGGTCCCAGGACCAGATCACGTTACCAACGTGCTCCGTCGCGAAGATGTGATGGATGTGCCGCCAGGCCGCGATGAACGTCGCCGGGCTCGTTCTCGGCAGCCCCCACGGATACCAGTCGCCGTTCATCTCGTGACCGAACGACAGGGCGATCTGGCAGCCGAAACTCTTGACCGCGCCGGCGTAGTGCCGCAGGTAGGAGTCGTACTGCCCGTCCGCGATCGCGGCAACGGAGACATGGGGATCGAGCTGGATCAGCGGCATCGCGCCCAGGCTGGCAGCCTGCGCGGCCTCGTTCTGCGCGAAGGGCTGGCCGAACGCGTCGTAGAACTCCACTACCGCGGGCCGGACGCCGGTCGCCGAGGCGAAGGAACTCCCGTACTGGGTGATCGGCGGATTGATGGAGACGCCGACGAACGGCGCGGCCGGCTCGTGCTCGGTGCAGGAACTGGGCGACGTCCATGCCTTAGCCGCCCTGGCGTGGTGCGCCCTCTTACGGTGGTGAGCCGTCTTGCGGTGGTGCGCCCGCTTAGGGTGATGTGCCGCCGCGGGGTCGTGCGATGGCAACGGGTCGTGCGCCGCTACCAGGCGGTGTGCCGCCGGGGTAGTCAGCGCGTCTAGGCCCACGGCGACGCCGCCGGCAGCCAGAACGATGGCCACGGGAATGGCCATCGTTGCCCACTTGTGTCTGAAGACCAATGTAACGCTCCGTGCTCATGGGCCCGAGCGCGCATTCCCCCGGCCCCGGCTGACCCTGAACATACCGGTACGGGTTACAAGGAATCTTGAGAAATCACTCTTTGACGTGAGGCTGTGACTCGGTGATCTCACTTGGGCCGCCGGCGGTGCTCAGGCCACCAGCCTGGCGATGAGGGGACGGGGTCGGTCCAGGGCGTCAGGCGGCGACCATCGGGGGGGACGGTTACCCAGACGATCAGCACCGCGGCGAGCAGCTTCCTGCGCATGCAGGTGGTCAGCTCGACCGGGGTGATCCTCGCCACCTCCAACCCGGTCTGGCTGCTGCAGAACGCCCCGCCGGACGGCATCCCCGCGCCCCGCCAGACCTGATCGGACGGAAGGCCGGCCGCGGCCACCGGGATCGACCGCGCGGCACTGCGTATGCCCTTCGCGGCGGGAGCGATGTCCCGCTCTGGTTACCTCAGTGGTACAGTGATGACATGAATGGGACATACCAAGTGACGATGGGCGACCGGGGACGGCTAGTCATACCCGCCGAGCTCAGGTCCCAGATTGGGCTTACCGAAGGCATGCCGATCGTACTGATCGCCACGCCGGGCGGTGTGCTGCTGGTCAGCCGGGACCAGCTGAAGTCACTCGTGCGCGCGGACCTCGCCGGGTTCGACCTTGTCGGCGAGTTGATTGCCGACCGGCGGCGGCAGGCAGCCGCCGAGGACGCGGCGTGAACGTCCTTGACGCATCTGCGCTGCTCGCATTCCTACAAGGGGAGGACGGCTCCGCGTCCGTCGAGGCTGGCCTGCGCGCCGGCGCTGCCTGCGGCACCGCCAACTGGTCCGAGGTTGCTCAGAAGATCCGGGCGCACGGCCGCGACTGGGGCCTGGCCCGCGCGCTGCTCGCCAGCTACAACCTCCACCTCGAGCCGGTCACCGTCGCCGACGCCGAGCAGGCCGCCGTCACCTGGGCGCCCGGAACTGGCCTGTCGCTCGCGGACCGGCTGTGCCTCGCGCTCGGGCACCGCATGGACGCCATCGTGCTGACGGCTGACACCAGCTGGGGAAGCAACGAGACCATCCGGCAGATCCGCTGACCCGGCAGGTCGATCTGTGGTTCGCCAGTGCGGGATGAGCTGGGAGGTCAGCTGATTATTTGGCCTGGGATGTCGGCGGCGGCAATGACGTGGTTGGGACTCCGCTGCGGAAACAGCGACAGTGGAGGGACTACGACGCTGTTGGGACTGGCCTGTTCGGGCTGGTCGTGAAGGCGGCTGAGGTCGAGCTCGATCCGCTGGCCGTGGACGATGCTGCCGGCGCTCTCGGCGTTCCTTCCGCCTGGCGAACGGAGAGCCGCTGGCGAGAATGGTCCCGATCCGCCGGCGGCAGGGCGTCAGCCGCGCTGGAGGACCTCGGAACTGATGATCGTTGCAACCGCGGCGAGCTATGCGCTGCCCCTGTACACGGCCAACCCGGATGACTTGAAGGGGGCAGAAGGCCTCGTGGAAGTGGTTGCCGTCCATGGTCGGCCGAACGACTTCTGACCTCGGGTCCTGTTCGCTGCGCGGGCGGTCAGCTTTGGGTGGGGTTGGCGATCCGGGCGAGGAAGAGGGGAGTCCTCGTGGCGGTGTCCTCCAGGACGAGCAGGAAGGGCCGGTTGAAGGTGAGGGTCACCTGCGGGCCGGCGGGCGCGGCGGTGCCGACCGCGATGCCGGTGGCCGCCGCGGCGGTTGTCCCGGTTTCGCTGACGTCCATGGTGGCCTTCTGCACGATCTGGGAGATCTGGCTGCCGCCGGCGCCGAGGCCGGCGTAGTTCCCGCTGAGCGGCAGGCCCATCGCGGCGAGGGTGGCCTGCAAGTTGTCCCAGGTCTGGCTGAGGCGGAGCTTGGGGAGGTTGACCCCGGCCGCGGCGGTGGCCGTTGTCGTGGTCAGCTTCGCCCACTGGGCGGTGGTGGGGACGGCGCAGCCGGCCGTCCCGGCGGGCGGCAGGATGGCGACCGCGGCCAGGTCCCCGCCGGTGTAGGGCAGCATGGCGGACTGCCATCCGCCGGCCTGGTGATACGAGGCGGCCTGGGGGATGCTGTGCATTAGCGACGCCATGACCACCGTGCCCGCGGCGGTGCGGAACCGGCCCGGGCTGGCAGCCGTGAACGGCTGCTGCCAGCGGGCCTTGAGGTACAGCGCGTTCGTCAGCACGAGCCTGGTGGAGGGGTCCAGTGATTGGCCGAACAGCTCCGGGATCAGGCCGTGGGTGTCGCCGGAGACGACCGCGTTGATCGTGGCCGTGGTGGCGGGCTCGTCGCGGAAGTTGACCAGCTGCAGCTCGGTGTCGTAGGCGGTGCGCAGGTCGTTGAGCACGCTCTGGGCGGGCCTGGATCCGGCCTGCTCGAACAAGTGGTTGCTGACCTGCAGCTGGCGCACCCGCGCCAGGGCGGCGGTGTGCTCGTGCAGCGCGGCGACCAGCGCCGGGCTCCAGGCCGGGAGCCGCAGCAGGCGGCCCAGGGCGGTCGCGGCCGGTCCCTGGGCGCCGGAGTAGAGCATGCCCAGTGCCTGCGCTGCCGAGTCCGGCGAGAGCAGCAGGTTCGAGGTCGGCATCGCCGGGCACACCTTGCCGAACAGCGCCAGGCCGAACGCGTCCTCCGCAGCCGCGACCTGCCGCGCGGACACCGCGCTGGGGGACAGCCGCTCGAGATGGCCCGCCAGTACCTCCACGTGGCCGCCAGGCGGCTGCCGGGACTGGCCGCAGCCGGCGATCATGACCGCAACCGTCAGGGCCAGCGCTGCCGCGGCCGCCTTCCGTCCGCGGCGACCGGGCCGGCGCTTCGCCATCGGTGAGCTCCCTGGCCTGATCATCCATAAAATCCGCATGCCCATGAGACGCGATCGGCGGCTCGCCGGTTCCGCCCTGCCGAGAGCTTCAGTCCATCAATGAGAGGCGGGCATTGGCCAGGTCGTAGCCTGCCTCGGCCTCGTCGGCGAGCCGCTCGACCTCCTCGCTGGTCAGAACGGTGCCATCCTTGGTGACGGGTCCTCCGTGGGCCGCGCGCTTATCGGTCATGGTGTGCCTGCCTCGTAGAAGGCCCGGTGCGCGCGCCCTCCGTGTGTCGCGCGCGCGGGCGTTGACCTCGCGCATCACCTCGCGCTGTGGGATGTCATGTCGCGCAACGCGGTGTTCCTCACCGGCAACGGCGCCAGCGACGATCATGCCGGCGAGGACTGGTACGGCGAGAGTAACAACTGGGTGACAACGGCGTGGTCACCGGACACGACCCTGCCGAGCCTGCTGGCGGCGCTGGAAGCCGGGCAGGTGTCCTGCGGGTCGCTGGGTGAACGCATGCCAGTGATCATCCCTGGATCCGTCATCGAGGCGCTGCGCGTGTTCGCCACACTTTTGACCAATGCGCAGGTGGCTGGTTATCTCCCCCCACTTTTGCTGCAGGCGATGCCGTGGTCAAGATCGCTCCCTGTGGATGACCTGTCCAAGCTGGTCTCTGAGCTAGCTGATGCTGCCGATAGCGGCGCGCATGCGCCCGAGCGGCTAGCTGCCCTGATACGGGAGTGGAGGGCGACGGCAGAAATCTACGCTGATCCAGCTGAGGTGGAGCGGCTACGCCAGGCACTGCGGGAAGCTACAGAGGGGAAGGCAGCGCCCTGGGAGTACGACGACGCATCGACCTAGTTCCTGTCGCCCGGGAGGACCCCGGCCTCGCTCAAAGTGAGGACAGGGGCGCGGGCGCCGGGCCTGACGAGGTCTGCGGCACCGCCGCGGTGACGACGTTGGCCGCTGGCACCGGGACCGACAGCGCGGCACTGCGTACGGCATATAGGGCATCGGGCGTCATGTCCTGATGCCTGCGTCGCCATTGAGGCGCGGCCGGGCTTGCCGGTTCCGCCGTTGGCGCTAGTCGCGGATGGGTGCCGCGGGGCGGCGGGGTAGGGCGACTGTGGTCCCGAATCCCCAGTTCAGCAGCCGCGCGGCGGCCTTAAATCGGGTGAACGGATTGCTGCCGGAACTGTGCAGCACGACACCCATCAGGGTGGTGCCGCCGACGGTGGCCTCGAACAGCAGGCAGTACCCGGCGGCCCTGGTCGAGCCGGTCTTGATGCCGACCGTGCCGGGGTAGGAGCCGAGCAGGAGGTTCGTGCTGCGCCAGTAGTAGGCGTGGTGCTCCCGGGTCCTGGCAAGGGCGTGGGACTGCTGGCGGACGATGCGGCGGAACGGCGAGAGCTGCATGGCGGCCCGGCCGAGGGTCATCAGGTCGGCGGGGGTGGAGTAGGTGGAGTGCTCGGTCGGCAGCGGCATCCCGTCGAAGTTGGAGAAGTGCGTGCGGGTCATGCCGAGCTGCCGGGCTGCGGCGTTCATCTTCTGCACGAACGCGTGCCGGCCCGGACCGTAGGCCTTCGCCAGGGCCAGTGCGGCGTCGCAGCCGGACGGGACCAGCATGGCCTCCAGCAGCTGCCGGGCGGTCAGCACGTCGCCGGCCCGCAGCCCGGCGCTGCTCGCGTCGGGATGCCGGCGGATGTAGGCGGGGATGGCCTTCGTGATCGTGATCCGCTGGTCCAGGTGGCCGGCCCGGATCACCACCAGGGCGGTCATGACCTTGGTGATGCTGCCCATCGGCTTGCGCCGGTTCAGGTTGCGGCTCCACAGCCGCTGCCCGGTAACGGCGTTCATCACCTCGGCGCCGCGGGCATGGATGTGACGGGGCCGCCCGGACGCCGCCGGCCGTAATGCGACAGGCCGGGACGCGGCTGGCCGGGACGCCGCGGCTGCTGGCGAGGACGCGGGGAACCCCGCGGCGATGAACCCGGCGGCGGCAAGCCCGGTCGTGATGGCAGCAAACGCCCGCCGGGGCCGCTGCGCAGGAGCGGGGAATCGCATGCGCCGATTCTCCCCCGGGGCGGAGCGGAAATCAGGCCGTCGCGCTGCTTCAGGCCACCAGCCTGGCGATGAGGGGACGGTCGTGCCGGGGGAGCTCGCGCAGGCCGTAGCGGACGGTCAGGGCCGCGCCGACCAGGACGCAGGCGCGGGCGGTCTCCGCTGCCAGGTGATCCACCTCGCCGAGCCTGGCGGCCGCCAGCCACCGGGACACCTCGGCCCAGGAGTACAAGCTGGCGCGCTGCCGCCGGACTGCCGGCTCGGGGAAGCCACCCGGGCCGCGCGCGCCGCTCACCCAGTACCGCACCGAGGAGCCCGTCACCTTCGCGCGCCGGGCAATCTCCTCGGCGGTCACCCGGTCCTCGGTCACCCCGGCCGCGCTCATCCCGGCGGCCTCCACGTCCTCGACTGCCGACACGACCGCCTGCACCGCGTCATCGGCCGCACGGGAGAACATCACCCACCCGCCCCGATGACCAGCCTGAACGGTCGCGTCAATGCCGCCCCTGGCGGCCAGCACCCCGCCGAGCGCCTCGCCCTGATCCTCGGTGACAGGCCCGGCCACCGCAACGTCGAACCAGTACACGTCCATCCTCAGCCTCTCTCCTGCGCCGCGTGCTCGCAGCGCCCCAGCGCACGTAAGATCTTCGCCGCCTCATGCTCGGGGACTCGCGGTGTGCCGTAAATCGTCAATGGCGGGCAGCACTCTGAGCCGCCAGGACAGTAAGCGCGGGCATAAGCGTGCGCCCTGCCGCCAGTGATCTGCACGTGCCACCCGGCAGCCTCCAGGTCACGGATCGCCGCCAGGATCTCCTTAGCGGGCATGTTGCCTAAACTACAACATGTGTCGCGTCCATGACAACAACCGAGAGCGACCCCAGGACTGGGATCCCTCTTCGGTCACGCGGTGACCGGCTCATAGCGGCACGGCCTCGGCGAGCGCCCGCTCGCGCACCGGTCCGGCCATTACCTGCACCGCAGCCACATCGACCGGGCGGCCCAGCAGTAGCTCGATCTCCTCCGTCAGCGCCAGCAGCGGGAACAGCCCTTTCTCAGCGGCAGGGAAGTCCACCAGCAGGTCAACATCCGAATCGGGCGTGTCATCTCCCCGCGCCACCGAGCCGAACACGCGCACGTTACGTGCCCCGACAGCCTCAGCCGCCGCAAGGATCGCCGTACGGTTCTCGCGCAGCACATCGGCCATCGGGCCAGGCTGGGCGTGGGCGGGCAGTCGTTAGCGGAATGTCATGCGGGTTGCTTCCTGCTTGCCTTGGGCGAAACCGGCACGGGCGGCGGGGATGCGGGTGGCGGGGTCCATCTGGTTCGTGCCCATGGCGGCCCGGGAACCGGCGTCCGGTGTGATCACCTCGACGTGGCTGCCCTGCGTGCGCAGGGCCTCGACCTGGCTTGCCAGGTCCGCGCCCGGAAATCTGCGGAGGCCCTCGAACTGGCCTGCCGGGCCCGCGCCGCGTTCCGGTGGTGTCCGGTTCCGCCCGCCCAGCGGCGAGAGCACCACGACGTTCGCGTAGCCCGAGGCAAGGTCGGCGTTCTCGGCGGAGCGCACGCCACCGTCGATGTACCGAGTGCCGTTGATGCTGTGCGTCGGCACCAGGCCGGGCAGCGCGCAGCTCGCGGTGACCGCGTCCGCCAGGCCGACGCCGGAATCGCGGTCGAACGCAGCCATCTCGCCGGTCTGCGCGTCGACGGCCACCACGATCATCGGCCGGTCCGGCCAGTCAGGGCGAGGCAACCTGGCGGCGACCATGGCGCGCCGCTGCGCCGCCCCGGGTCCGAGCAGGGAGTCGCTCTCCAGCCCGAACGCGCCCATCGCACGTTGCAGGTCGGCTGCCGAGGTGGCGGCGGCGCCGATGGCCCTCATCCGCTCGAACACTGCGGCCATTGGCAGGGACGGCGGCCGTTCCCGGTTCTGCCCGGTCGGCGCAGCCGGCGGCGACAGCACCGAGGCCAGCAGTGCGGCCGCCGGCAGGCCGCTGCGCACCTGCGCTGCCG
This sequence comes from Streptosporangiaceae bacterium, assembly GCA_050013415.1. Classification (GTDB taxonomy): domain Bacteria; phylum Actinomycetota; class Actinomycetes; order Streptosporangiales; family Streptosporangiaceae; genus Palsa-506. The sequence continues at coordinate 8,502 of JBEKFH010000140.1, forward strand.
CGGTGGCACCGGCCGAGGTGCCGACCACCAGATCGGCGGCCTCTGTCATATCGAGACCAGCTTCGGCCAGGCCCGCGATGATACCGATCTCCCACGCATTTCCGGCAGCACCGCCACCACCGAGAACCAGGGCAACGTTGTGATCCATCTGCCCACTGTGCCAGAGCCGCCTGCTACCGCCAGGTACTACTGTCCCGGCATGCTCGGCCTCATTACCGGCCTGCCCGACCGGACTGCCCGCCGAGATGGCGCAGATTTCCTGGGATGGCCCCAGGTCCGGATTGTCGAGCATCAAGCGCATGCCCCGGGCCGTGCGGCGATGCTGGTCAAGGGAACGCGGGGAAGCTGGACGGGCGAACGTTCTGCCGTGCTTGATACGATCCGCTGGGCATCCAGTGCCTCGTGCTTGTTACCGCTGAGCGGCGACGGAGGTGCGAGAGTGCGAGTTAACGGGGCGTTAGCCCGCGGGCTGGTCGTGCTCGGGTTCGTGATCGCCTCGCTGGTCCTCGGGTACTTCGGCGTCCGCGCGTACGCATCCCATCATCCGGGTCTGGGGTTTGGCCAGGGCTGGGCCGACATCTTCTACGACGACCTGCAGCTGTTCGTGCTCAGCTCGCCGCCGACCGGTACCGGCACCTTGCCCGTCGCACTCCAGATCGCTCGCTTCCTCGCGCCGGGCACGACGATCCTGGCCGGGGTCGAGGCCCTCCGGGTGCTGCTGGGCGAGCAGCTGCGCAGCTGGGCTGCCGCCCGCGCCGCCCGGCACGCGATCGTGACCGGCGACGGCCCGGCCGCGCTGGAGCTCGCCCGTCAGCTGCGCGCCGGGTACCGGAAGGTCGTCCTGGTCAGCGCGGCCGCGGCCACGCTGGCTCAGGCACGGCGATACGGCCTCCTCGACGTCTCCGGCGACCCGACGGACGCCGGTACGCTGCGCTCGGCCGGGCTCCGCCGCGCGCACGAGCTCTTCGCCTGCGCCGCGGACAGCGCCACGAACGCCGCGACCGCGCTGCAGGCCCTGGAGATCTCGCGGGAAAGCGGCCGGCCGCTGACCACGTACGCGCAGGTCCGCGACGAGGTCTGCGGGGCGCTGCGGGCCCGGCGGATCGGCGCCACGAGCGACTCGCGCTTCCGCCTCGACTTCTTCTCCGTCGAGGAAGTAGCCGCCAGATTTCTGCTCGACCAGCACCCGCTGGCGGACGCGAGCGGGACGGCCGCGCGGGTGGTGATCGTAGGCTTCGGCTCGCTGGGCCAGGCGGTGCTCCGCGAGATCGCGCGGCGGCGGCCGCCGGGCAGCCCGCTGGTGGACGTGCTCGTTCAGCACGATAGCCGCCAGGCCGTGTCCAGTTACATTGACCGGGTTACGGCCGTTCGGGATAACTGCGCTGTCTCGTTCCAGAACAGGACGGCGAGGATATCCCTGGCTGACGACGCGCCGACGCTGATGCTTGTCTGCCTGCCTGACAACGACGAGGCGCTGAGCGCCGGGCTGGCTGCCGTCCACTCGGTGGCCGACCGGTCCGACCGGGTGGTGATCTGCGTGGGCGAGCCGACCCCTCTCGACTCGGTCCTCACCGGGAGGCGAGCCCTGCTGGATAACGTGAAGGGGCGCCTGACCGTGTTCGATGTCCTGGAGGAGGCATGCGTGCCCGACCGGATCAGGGCGGGCCTCAGCGACGGGCTCGCCCGGGCAATCCATCGCGGCTACCTCGAATCGTGCGAAGACCTGGGAGAATCACCGGAGCTCAACACGTCCATGCGGCCGTGGGAGGAACTGCCGGATGATCTCCAGCAGGCCAACTTCGCCCAGGCCCTGGACCTGGGCGCCAAGCTGAACAGCCTTAACTGCGTCATCACGCCGGAATCTGGCCTGGCCCCTGATTTCGCCTTCACCGACAGCGAGATCGAGACGCTCGCCCAGAAGGAGCATGAGCGCTGGATGCTGGAGCGCAAGGCGCGGGGCTACGCCTACGGGCCGCAGCGGGATGCCACGCATCACCCCGATCTCGTGGACTGGCAGCATCTCACCGATGGGGCCAAGGAGAAGGACCGGGCCGCCGTCCGGCACATCCCGCTGATCCTGCGGCAAGCAGGATTCCAGATCCTCCGGCTCCCGCCGGACCCTACTGCGCTGTCCTCCTGACGGCAGGCCCCGCGCCGGCCGCCGAGGCCGGGGCTGGGACCGGGGCCGGGCAGGGCGGGGGCCGGAGCCGGGGCGGGGCGGGGCCTGGTGCCAGGCCGGGCCGGGGCCGAGCTTCTTCTCCTCCTCCTCCTGTCGCGGCCGTGGCTCGGGCGTGGTGGCGTTCTCCTCCTGTCGCGGCCGCGGCTCGGGCGTGGTGGCATTCTCCTCCTGTCGCGGCCGCGGCTCGGGCGTGGTGGCGCCAATTCTGCCAGTAAATGGCGCAGGGCTCCGCCGGCACGCCATTCGCAATAGCGTGGTTGGGACTTTACTGTCGCTGTTACTGCAGTAAAGTCCCAACCACGCCATTGACGGAGA
>JBEKFH010000141.1:0-10931 GCA_050013415.1 Streptosporangiaceae bacterium
GGCGGCCGAGGCAGGCGCCGTGGCGGCGGGGGCAGGCGCCGCGGCGGCAGAGGCAGCCCCTGACGGGGAAGAGGCAGGCCCCAGGACCGTAGGGGCAGCTCCGAGCATGGCTGCGGCCGGGAGCAGGGTTAGCCAGCTTCCCAGGAGACTGCGCAGGCCGACCCCGCGACCGCGCGTGCTGGCAGCCGCACTGTTCGCCGTGCTTGTCATCGCGGCATGCACCCTGGCCCTCAGCCCGGGCGCCGAGCAGGTAACGGCGTCCGGCCATCGCACGCCTGCCAGGGCACTCCGGCCGCCGGCGTCGCCCGCGCCCGTGCCGGCTCCGACCCGCTGGCTGGTCCAGCAGCCACCACCAGGCAACCGGGGAACCCCCTCGCCCCGGCCAGCGAAAACCACCGCTGCACCGTCGCCCCGGCCAGCGAAAACCACCGCTGCGCCCTCGCCCCGGCCGGCGAAAACCACCGCTCCGGGAGCGTCGCCGACCCCCAGCGCATCGCCGACGCAGCCGCCCCCGGCCCCGTCGCCGAGCCCGTCTCCGACCGTGGCCCCCCCGCCGCCTGCACGACTGACCGCCCAGATCAGCGCGTTTGGCCCGGAAGGGCGCGGCCACGTGACCAGGGTGACGTTCGGGATCGCGGACGCGGGACCCGCCAGCACGGCCGAACTGACCGCCAGCATCTCGCTGCCGCCCGGCTCGGTACTGCTGACAGAAGGGCACGCGCCGGGCATTGACGGCTGGAACTGCACCGACGCGGCCGGCGGCGCGACGTGCGTGCACGGCCCGATCGCCGCAGCGGGCGAGGCGGGCGGCTTCCTCGCCGTCGCGGTTACCGGTCGGGCGGCCTGCGGCATGCCAGTGGGAGTCACCGTAACCAGCGGCACACCAGCGTCAACCGCTTACTCTGCGGGGATCATTCAGTGCGGCAGCTACCAGCACGCCGGGGGGCAGGGGCCTGGCGTTGGCCATGCTGGCGCTGGCAGTCCGGGCCAGGGCCATTCCACCCAGCCGCAGACCCCCGAACCGCAGACCCCCGAACCGCAGACCACCCAGCCGTGGCCGGCCCGGACGTGGACTCCCCGGCCCTGGCCCGCCCAGTCCTGGCCCGCCCAGTCCTGGCCCGCCCAGTCCTGGTCGGCCCAGTCGTGGCCCAGCCAGCCATGGCCTGCTCATCCGTGGCCGACCCCACCGTCGCCGACCCCACTGTGGCCAGCCCGGCCGTGGACTCCCCGCCCCTTGCCCAGCCAGTCGTAGCCTGCCGCAGGTGGTTTCATGATCACGGAAATTCCTGGTAGCCCCAGCAACCATTTGTTTCCGTGATAGCGCACCTTTCCGTGATTGAGCGCTGCCCGTCCCTCAGCCGTGCCGTTGCCCGGCTGGAGCCAGGCGTGCTTGCCCGGATCGGCGAGAGCTGACTCGGATGCCACACGATCGACCAGGTGTAACGTCGAGCCACAGTCGGTGAGATTCGGCCGCAATGTCGTCTCGCCGGTATCAAGCCGCGTCGTCTCGCCGGTATCAAGCCGCGCACCTGGCACGCCGCGCACCTGACAAGCCCAGGGCTAGCTGGGTACGACAGTCTCAGCACCCACCCGAGGAGCGCCGGATGACAGTCACCGAGCCCCGGCACAGCAGCCCGGCCGCCGACCTGGCCGTGCTCGAGGAGATCCAGCAGCGCGTGCTGTGGCTGGCGACCCGCATCGTGGATGCGGCGAACCACGACCGCGGCGCCGGTGACGGCGTCAAAGTCGGCGGCCATCAGGCGTCCAGCGCCAGCCTGGTCACCGCCATGACCGCGCTGTACTTCGCGCATCTGGACGCCCCGGACAAGGTCAGCGTGAAGCCGCACGCCTCCCCGGTCTTCCACGCCATCCAGTACCTGCTCGGCAACCTGGACCGCGGGTACCTGCCGACGCTGCGCGCATTCGGCGGGCTGCAGTCCTACCCCAGCCGGACCAAGGATCCCGACCTTGTCGACTTCTCGACCGGCTCGGTGGGACTCGGCGCGGCGGCGCCGCTGTTCGCCGCCGCGACCCGGCGCTATGTCGACGCCCATTTCGGCGCCAGGCCGCGCAGCAGGTTCGTTGCGCTGATCGGCGATGCCGAGCTGGACGAGGGCAACATCTGGGAGGCCGTCGCCGACCCGGCGACCGACGGGCTCGGCGACGTGATGTGGATCATCGACGTCAACCGCCAGTCGCTGGACCGGGTGGTGCCGGGGATGCGGATCGAGCAGTGGAAGCAGCAGTTCGGCGCGGCCGGCTGGCATGTGGTCGAGGCCAAGTACGGGCACCGGCTGCAGGCGGCATTCGCGCGCCCGGGCGGTGAGTCCCTCCGCAGCTGGATCGACGAGATGCCCAACGAGCATTACCAGTCGCTCTTCGGGTTGCCCGACGACTCCGTTAAAGCGCGATTTCTTGACGGCGCGCCGGAGCAGGTCCGCCTTTTCTGCGACGGCATCGCCGGCGACGCGGAACTCGCCGGCCTCGTGACCGACCTGGCCGGGCACGACCTCGGCGCGCTGCTGGAGGCCTTCGGCGAGTGCGACGGGGAGAAGGCCAGGCCCAGCGTGGTGTTCGCCTACACCGTCAAGGGCTGGGGGCTGCCGATGGCCGGCCACCCGCGCAACCATTCGGCCCTGCTGACCACGGCGCAGGTCGACGAGATGCGCGCGCGGCTGGGCCTGACGGCGGCCACCGAATGGGACCGGCTCGACCCGATGACCAGGGCCGGGCAGTGGGTGGCGGCCCGGCGCGAGCACCTGGCCCGGGCGCCGCGGCCAGCCCAGCCCGCTGTCCCCGTGCCCGACGCCACCGGGACGCGCCCGGGCAGGCCGATCTCCACCCAGGAGGCGTTCGGCCGGATTCTCGTGGACCTCTCCCGCGACGACGCGGTGGCGCCGTACCTGGTGACCACCGCGCCGGACGTCGCCACCTCGACGAACCTGGCCGGCTTCATCAACAGGAAGGGCGTGTTCAGCCCGGCAGCGCGGCGCGCGTGGAGCGAGGACCCGGTGCTGAAGTGGGCCGAGGGCCCGGACGGGCAGCACATCGAGCTGGGCATCAGCGAGATGAACCTGTTCCTGCTGCTCGGGCAACTCGGGCTGTCCTGGGACCTGTCCGGCCAGCCGCTGCTGCCGGTCGGCACCGTGTATGACCCGTTCGTGCTGCGCGGGCTCGACGCGTTTGTCTACTCGGTCTATTCCGGCGCCCGGTTCGTGGTGGCCGGAACGCCGTCCGGGGTGTCACTGGCCCCCGAGGGCGGCGCGCACCAGTCGACCATCACCGCGTCGGTCGGCCTGGAGCTGCCGAACGTGACGTTCATCGAGCCCGCGTACGCGGGGGCGCTGGACTGGCTGCTGTGCGGCGCCCTGCAGTCGATAGCGGCGGCGAACGCCGCGCTGCCGGGAACCACCGTCGCGGAAGACGGCTCGTACTACTTCCGGCTCACCACCCGCGGCATCGACCAGGAGCCGTTCGCCCGCGCGCGGGACCGGCTCGGCGATGCCATCCTGCGCCGCCAGGTGCTGGCCGGCGCGTACCGGCTGGCTGACGCGTCCGAGGCCGCCGCCGGCGGGGCGCCCGCGGTCTACCTGGCGGGCAGCGGCGCGGTCCTGCCCGAGGTACTCGGCGCAGCCGCCGAGCTCGGCGACGAGGGCATCGCCGCGCACGTCGTCGACATCACGTCCGCCGACCGGCTGTACCGTGCCTGGCAGCGGACCCTCAGGCATGCAGTACGCAGTGCTGGCGCCCCGTCGATACCGGGACCACTGCGTACGGTGTTTCCCGACCGGGCGCCGATCGTGACAGTGCACGACGCGGCCTCGCACACGCTGAGCTGGCTCGGCTCGGCGCTCGGGGTGCCCGCCGTCAGCCTCGGCGTCGACGCCTTCGGCCAGTCCGGCACCGTCGCCGACCTGTACCGGGCGCACGACCTCGACTCCGGCTCGATCGTCAACGCCGCCCTCGCCGCGCTCTCCCTGCGCTGACCAGGCCCCCGGCGGCGGGCTCGCGCTGTCATCTGCGGCCCGGTCATGGTCGGATGGGTGCATGAAGATCCGGATAGGAATCGGGCTGGGCGCGGGCGCCGGGCCGGACGGGTTCGCCGCCGCCGTGGACCACCTGGAGGAACTCGGCATCGACTCGCTGTGGCTGTCGGAGATGGTGTACGGGCCGCTGGTCGAGCCGTTCACCGGGATGGCCTACGCCCTCGCCAGGACAGCCAGGCTGAAGGTCGGCACCGGGGTGTCGGTGCTGCCGGGGCGCCACCCCGTGCTCGTCGCCAAGCAGCTTGCGTCGCTGGCCGCGCTGGCGCCCGGCCGGGTGCTGCCGGTCTTCGGCCTGCAGCCGGCGCGCACGGACGAGCGCGGGCTGTTCCCCGTCCCGCCCGGCCAGCGCGGCGCGGTGTTCGACGAGTCCCTTGAGCTGCTCCGGCTGCTGCTGCGGCAGGAGACGGTGTCCTTCAGCGGCGCGTTCTTCACCGTCGAGGACGCGAGCGTCGGCCCGCTGCCGCGCAAGCCGCTCGACATCTGGCTGGGCGGCAGCGCTCCCGCCGGGCTGCGGCGGGCCGGCCGGTACGGCGACGGGTGGCTGGCCAGCTTCGTCACGCCGGCCGAGGCTCGAGCGGGCATCCGCGCGATCCAGGCGGCCGCCGCGGCGGCAGACCGTGAGGTCGATCCCGAGCATTTCGGCATCAGCCTGCCCGTTGCCCTCGGCGGCATCCCGGCCGCGCTGGCCGCCGCCATCGGCCAGCGGCGGCCGGACGCCGACCCGGCCGACCTGGTCGCGACGAGCTGGCCGGACGCCCGCCGGATGGTGGCCGAGTACGTGGCGGCGGGCATCAGCAAGTTCGTCATCCGGCCGGCCGCGGCGGCCCGGGCCGGAGGCGACGTCACTGGCGACGTGACCGGCGATTTTGCCGACGGCCTCGCCCGCGAGCTGATGCCCGTGCAGACCTAGCCGCCGCCTCAGCCCGCGCCTCAGCCGCCGTATTAGCCCGCCGTCTCAGCCCGCCACGTCGACATACAGCCGGCCGCTCAGCCGCCCGACCCGGAAGGCCGTCGCCTTCGCCAGGCGGACCGCGACGCTGAAGACGCCGTCGAACTCGCCGGTGACCGCGTAGCCCAAGAGCATCGGGAAGCTGGTGGCCGCCGACAACGGCGAGATGGTGCTCGCGCCGGAGCGGAGCTGCCCCTGCGCCGGGTGAATCGTGATCAGCAGGTACCACCGCCTGGGCGCGGTGGCAGCGGACGCGGCGGCCGCGGCGGCACCGGACGCAGGGGCCGCACCGGGCGCCGCGTTGGCACCGGGCACCGCGTTGGCACCGGGCACCGCGGTGGCACCGGATGCGCCCGCGACTGCCGCATCGACGTACCTGATGTCATAGCCCGGCGCCTGCCCCCGGAAGTTGAACACGATGCGGTCGTAGCCGCAGCCAGGATGCGTCCCTGTCCTGATGGCCGTGATGACAGGCACCGGCGGTACCGCGAAGTGCCGGGTTACCTGCGCCGACGCGGTCAGCCATGGCTGGTCGTCGCAGCCGCGCGGGGGCTTCGGCGGGAGCGTCAGCGACGGGCCCGGCGCGGATTTCGCGACCGGCGAGGGGGGCCCAGGTGACGTCGCGGGCGCGGATGACGGGGACCGGGAGTCCGGCGCCGATGCCGGGGCCGGCGCGGACGGCCTGGCAGCGGGCGCGGACGTGGCGGCCCGAGCGTCCCGCGGCGTGCCGCCAGCGGCGCACGAGGCGGCTGCCAGCGTGCCAGCGACGGCCACCGCCACTGCTGACAGGAAGCGCGTGACCGGACGCCGGGTCGTAACGTCCATGCCGCAGGTCACCGCGTCCCGTCCTGCCACGTCACTTCTCCTTCGCCCGTGCTCAGGGCAGCCGGCCTTGCGCTGAGGCCGCTGATCACCGCATCGTCGCACGAGCAGCGGCCTGTATCGCCCGTTCCGTCCGCAGGTGCCCGCGCAACGCCGGGCCAGGCTGGCCCGCGCCTGCCACACTGGGCGCTATGAGCGACGTCGCCACGACTGCCCGGTGGGGAATCACGGTCCCGTTCGACGCCCCGCTGCACGAGCACGGCGCGTGGCTCGGGCTGCTCGCGGAACTCGGCTACACCGACGTATGGTCCGCTGAGGCTGACGGCATCGACGGCTTCTCGCCGCTGCTGCTGGCGGCGGCCTGGGCCCCTTCGCTCCGCCTGGGCACAGCCGTCATCCCGGTGTACACCCGGGGCCCCGCGGTGATCGCGCAGAGCGCCGCGGCACTCGCCGAGGCGGCCCCGGGCCGGGTCGCCCTCGGCATCGGCACGTCCTCCGACATCATCGTGGGCAAGTGGAACGGAATACCGTTCACCGAGCCATATCGCCATGCCCGCGACATGCTGCGGTTCCTCAAAGAAGCCCTGGCCGGCCAGCGGGTCGACCGCGACTATGGCACCTTCGCGGTCCGCGGCTTCAGGCTCGCCAGGCGGGTGCCCGACCCGCCGCCGCTCTACCTGGCCGCCCTCCGCCCCGGCATGCTGCGGCTGGCCGGACGGGAGGCGGACGGGGTGATCGTGAACTGGCTGGCGGCCGTGGACGTCCCGACGGTGGTCGGCGAGATGCGGGCGGCCGCGGGCGCGCAAGCCGGTCACAAGGTGGTCGCCGCCCGGATCTTCGTCTGCCCGACCGAGGACGCCGCAGCGGCGCGCACGGCCGGCCGCAGGGCGATCGCGGCGTACCTCAACGTCCCGGTGTATGCGGAGTTTCACCGCTGGCTCGGCCGGGCGGCGGCGCTGCAGGGCATGTGGGACGCCTGGCAGGCCGGCGACCGCAAGGCCGCGCTGGACGCGATCCCCGACGAGCTCGTCGACCAGCTCATCGTGCACGGCTCGCCGCGAGACTGCCGTGAGCACATCCGGCGCTACGTCCGGGCCGGCGTCGAGGTACCGATTATCGCGCTGCTCGGGCCGTACGGGGATCTGTCCGCCGCGCTACGGGGGCTCGCCCCGGGACAGTGACCCGCGACTGGCCGTGCGTGGCCTGCTAGCTGTCTGCCCGGCCCGGCTTACATGGCCTGGCGGCCTGGCTGCCTGGCCCTGGCCCGGCGGCCTGGCTGCCTGGCCCTGGCCCGGCTGCCTGGCGCCTAGCTGCCGAAGGCCACGTGGTTGCCGACCACGCGGATCCTGATGCCGGCCGACGTGACGATCACGCTCTGGATCTTCATCCCGAGCGGCAGGCTGGGAACCGGCACCGCGATGTTCCGCACCGAGCTGAGCAGCTGCGATGGCAGCCCGTTGCTCGCCACCAGGTGGACCTGGATCTCGGTACCGCTGACCCTGGTGACCCGCCAGGTCGCCGATCCGCTCGCGACTAGCACGTTGATGGATGCCTTCACCTCGTCATCGCCGGCCGGCTTGAGGGTCAGGCCCGCCCCACCGAGCAGGGAGCTGAGATCCCCGCCGACCAGGGATCCGAGTGCATTCGACAGGCTGCCGAAGGTGATCAGTCCGGTCCCGGTGAGATGGCCGACCGTGCCACTGCTGAAGCCGGAGTTCAGTCGGACATCGCTAAGATCGGCGTTGATGCCCCGGACGACGACCGGGCCCTCCTTTACCGGCTTTGAGCTGATCTGGATGCCCTGGAAATGGCGGCTGATCACCTGGGTCAGGAACGGGAAGCCCTTGATCGACACGCTGGGCTTGCTGGGAAAGCCCTGATCCTGGATCTCCGAGGCGACCTTGTCCTGCGCGTAGAACACCGCCAGGCGGTCGATGCCGATCAGCACCACGATCAGCACGATCACGGCGACGACCGCTTTCCTCAGCCCGTGACCGGAACGGCGACCCGGCTGCCCGCTGGCGGCCCGGCCGCCGGGGACCTGCCCGCCAGGTGCCTGCCCGTCTGGAGCCGGGTAGCCGGTCATGGCAGGTCAGCGAGGTTAATGGCCTGTAGCTGGCCTGAGCCGTCGTCGGTCACGAGCAGCGTGTTTCCTTCCGTTGCGAACTGGCGCGGCACCAGGCCGGTGCTGAGCTGTCCAAGCACTGCGGGCTTGCCGGCCAGCGCCGCCGGGGTGCTGACCACGCTGAGACTCGGGTGCGCGCCAGCGAGCTGGGTCAGGTCTGAATTGGCCACCACGATCCGGTTACCGTTAGCGGCAAAGGTGAGCCCGATCGGCTCCGCGCCCACCCCGACCCTGGCGATCAGGGAGTGCCGCGCGTCCGTGCGCAGCTTTGCCGCCGAGAACCCGAGCAGCGCATTGCTGGCCCTGGCGGTGACCCACACGTCGTTGCCGTTGCCGGAGACGATCACGCGGACCGGCTCGCATCCGGCGGTGACCTTGGCGACCACGGACCTGGCGGGCTTGACCTCGGCCTTCCTGAGGTTGACAACGCTGAGCTCGCCCTCACTCGGATTGGGCGTCGCAACCTTCTCGATGCTGGTCACGTACAGCCACCTGCCGTCCGGCGACACGGCCATTCCCACCGGCTCCGACCCGGTCGGGACCAGCCCGACGAAGCTCGACCCGGCGAAGCCGTCGGCCAGGGCCGCCTGCAGGTTGAACACCGCGACGCCGCCGCTGCTCTGCAGCGTCACGAAGGCGAACCGGCCGTCGGGGGATAGCTGGACCTCGACGGCGCCACGGCCACCCGGGCTGGACAGCGTCCCCATCAGGACGGCCTCGCCGTGCTCGGCGTCCTTGGAATTGAGCACCTGCGCGCCGCTGCCGGACGCCAGCAGCAATAGCTTGTCGTCGCTGGCTACGATGTCACCCTTGTTCGCGCCGGGGACCGAGATCTTGTGCAACAGCGTGGGAAGGGGTGCGCTGGTGTTCTTGAGCACCGCGAGCGAGTTGCCCAGCGTGACAAAGTCATGGTGGCCGCTGGGTGTGGTCGCCACGCCGAAGGGGTTCCCGCCAAGGCTGACCGACGATCTGGTCACCGTGGTCAGCCGCTTAGCCGCTGCTGTCGCCGTGGTGCACCCCGGGATCTTCGGCGCGACCGCCACGGTGCCGTTCCCGTGCCCCGATCCGCCGTTGCCGCCGCCCTTTCCGCCAGCGCCAAGCACGACATACGCGGCCCCGGCGATGACGATGACAGCAGCGGCGGCCGCGGCGGCCAGCGCGCCGCGCGATCGCCACCACGGCCGGGCCGGCGGCCCGTAACCCGGCTCGCCGCCGTAGGCCGGTGGCGGCCCGAAACCGGGAACCGGGCCGTACCCCTGGCCCGCGCCGCCCGGCGGCTGACCGGGCACGCTGGTTGCCGACGGGTCGGTGAGCCCCGGGTTGGTCGGCCCCGTCGCACCCGGGAGGCGCGCCGCTTCGGTGGGCGGACCGCCAGATCGCGGCGGGCCGGCGGGCGGTCCGCCTGCGTCCCGGCCCGGCGCAGCGGCCGGGCTGGCCGGCATGGCCACTTCCGTGGGCTGCCTCGGCGGCGCCGACTGCGCGGCGGGCGGGCTGGCCGGCATCGCCACTTCCGTGGGCTGCCTCGGCGGCCCGGGCTGCCCAGGCGATGCGGGCTGTCCGGCGAAGCCGGGCATGGGCTGCGGCAGCCCGCCCGGGTCCGACGCGTCGGCGGGCCGCAGCCCGCAGGCCTCGCGCAGCGCGGCGGCGAAGTCGAGGCAGTAGGCGTAGCGGTCGCCCGGGGCCTTGGCCAGGGCCCTCGTCATTACCTGGTTGACTGCGGGCGGCAGCTCGGGGCGGCGGTCGGTGAGCCGGGGCGGCGGCTCGGAGATCTGCGCCCAGAGGACGGCCAGGCCCTGGTCACGCTTGAACGGCGGCGTCCCGCTGAGCATCTCGAATGCGGCGCCCGCCAGCGAGTAAAGGTCGGTCCGGCCGCTCACCGCCCGGCCCTCGATCTGCTCAGGCGCCACATAGTCGAGGGTGCCGAGGAACTGGCCGGTGCCGGTAAGTCCGGAGGACGAGAGCGACTGCTTGCTGAGCCCGAAGTCGGAGAGGTAGACGTGGTCCGCGCCGCCGCTGCTCGCGGCGGCGTCGAGCAGCATGTTGGCCGGCTTCACGTCCCGGTGCACGAGGCCAAAGGAATGCGCCGCGTCCAGCGCTGAGGCCACCTGGGTGACGATGCTGACCACCCGGGCGGGCGGCAGCGGGCCGCGGGTTTCCAGCAGCGACCTGACGTCGCCGCCCTGCACGTACCGCATCGCGATGAACAGCACGCCACCCACCTCGCCGGCCTCGAAGACCGGAATGATGTGCGGGTGGTCGACGGCGGCGGCGGCCCTCGACTCGCGGATGAACCGCTGCCGGAAGACGTCGTCGAGGGCAAGCTCGGGTGCCATGATCTTCAGCGCGACGCGCCGGTCGAGCCGGGGGTCATGCGCGCGGAACACCACGGCCATCCCGCCGCGGCCGATCTGCTCCTCAAGCCGGTAGCCGGCGATCAGCGACCCCGCGGTGAACCCGCCGGGTGCCGGGGAGATCTCGTCACTCACCGCGCCTCCAGCGGTCGCATGCCCGTCCCGTGCCAGCCCGCCAACCTAGCGCCGCGGCGACAGCCGGCGCCAGGGATCACTCTGGCTGCAATCGCGGGATTACCGGGGTTGCCCACAGTATCCGCGTCGCCGGGCGCCGACTGTCAACCCGCGTAAACGCCGCGGGCCGTTGCCGATGGCCAGCCGGATCGCGGGGCGACGGCCCCCGGTCGTCCTGGCCGGCGGCCCGGGCCAGCCAGGTCATGGATACGTCATGTTACGGTCACGACCGGGCAATTACCAGGCCCATTTCTTTTCCGCTGAATCGCTCTACAGTTAGCAGATGACGGCAGACCGAGGACTCTCGTCCCGCACGACACCGGCCCTTGTCGTGCGGGCGCAGGGCTCAGATCGAAGTTTGCAGGCGGGGCCTTCGTACCGGATTGGCCGTGACCCGGAGTCCGACATCGTGGTCGACGACTCCCGCGTGTCCTGGCAGCACGCGGTGCTCCAGCTCGACCAGG
>JBEKFH010000142.1:0-10802 GCA_050013415.1 Streptosporangiaceae bacterium
GCCAACCCGGACATCGGCAGCAAGGCCGCCGAAGACCACCGCGAGGAGATCGAGGAGGTCCTTAAGGGGGCCGACATGGTCTTCGTCACCGCGGGGGAGGGCGGCGGGACCGGCACTGGCGGGGCACCCGTGGTCGCGAGCGTGGCCCGCTCGCTGGGCGCCCTCACCATCGGTGTCGTCACCAGGCCGTTCGGCTTCGAGGGAAAGCGGCGCGCGGCGCAGGCCGACACGGGGATCGAGCGCCTCCGCGACGAGGTGGACACGCTGATCGTCATACCGAACGACAGGCTGCTGTCCATCTCCGACCGGCACGTCAGCGTGCTCGACGCGTTCAAGGCCGCTGACCAGGTGCTGCTCTCCGGCGTGCAGGGCATTACCGATCTCATCACCACCCCGGGGCTGATCAACCTGGATTTCGCCGACGTCAAGTCGGTGATGTCAGGGGCAGGCTCGGCGCTGATGGGAGTCGGCTCGGCCCGCGGCGACGACCGCGCGGTCGCCGCGGCCGAGAACGCGATCTCCAGCCCGCTGCTTGAGGCAAGCATCGACGGAGCGCATGGCGTGCTGCTGTCCATCCAGGGCGGCTCCGACCTGGGCCTCTTCGAGATCAACGAGGCCGCGCAGCTAGTCGCGAACTCCGCCGCGCCCGACGCGAACATCATTTTCGGCGCGGTCATCGACGACGCGCTCGGCGACGAGGTGCGGGTCACCGTGATCGCGGCCGGATTCGACGAGAGCAGAGTGGCCAGGCCGCGACCAGGCCGCGCGATGGCCAGCCAGGGCACCGGATCGGGCAGGTCCGAGGGAAACGGCTCCGGAAGCTGGCGTCCGGCTGCTCTTCCCGATGGCCAGGATGCTGCGCGGATCCCGGCCGCGCGGACCCCGGCCGGCGTGGCCGCGGATGGTGCCGGGTCCGCGCTCGCGGAGACCGCGGCCGGAGCGGCCGCAGCCGAGCCGTCCTGGACCGCGGACTTGCCGGCCGGAACGGACTCGCCCGCTGCCACGGCGTGGTCAGCGGAAACGGATTCGCCCGCCGCGACGGCCTGGTCCAGCGCCCCGGTCAGCGCGGATGAGGACTCGCGTACCGACGGCGCGGCAGTATCCGGCCCGGCGGACGCGGCATCGGCCGCGGTCGCCGCATCGGCGGCGGCCCGGCCCGAGCCCGCGGCCACCGGGCGCGTCTTCGATGCCGCCACCACTCGCCGCCGGTCAGTGGTCTTTGAGGAAGACGACGACCTGGACATTCCCGATTTCCTCAAGTGAGCTCCCGTCGCGAAGTGAGCTCCCGTCGCGCCTGAACCAGCGTCGCACTGAGTTCGCCCTGGCTGCATGGCTGCCCTTTGAGCTGGCTCCCGGGGTGATGGCGGCTTTCACCAGCCGGGATGGCGGCGTGAGCGCGCCGCCCTTTGACTCGCTCAACCTGGGCGCCGCGGTGGGCGACGATCCGGCCGCGGTGGCCCGTAACCGGCAGCTGGCCGCTGCGGCGTTCGGCCGCGCGACGGACGGAATCACCTGGATGCGGCAGGTCCACGGGGCAGGCGTGGCGTACGCGCCCGCGCGCTCAGGCCCGCTGCCTGCGCCGGACCTTCTCCCGGCCGTGGACGCGATCTTCACCGATGCCGCGGCCGTGACGGTGGGCGTGCTGGCGGCGGACTGCGCCATGGTCCTGATCGCCGACGGGGCGGCGCGGATTGTCGGCGCGGCCCACGCGGGCAGGGAGGGCATCGCCGCCGGCGTCGTCCCGGCGCTGGTGCGCTCGATGACCGCCGCCGGAGCCGATCCCGCGCGAATGCGGGCCGTCATCGGGCCGGCCATCTGCGGCGCGTGCTACGAGGTGCCCTGGCAGCTTCGGGCACGAATAGCAGATGACGTACCGGAGGCTGGCTGCGTTACGCGGAAGGGCAGCCCCGGGATCGACATACGCGCCGGAGCTGCAGCGCAGCTGGCCAGGGCCGGCGTGCGCGCGGTCCGCCAGGATCGGCGGTGCACTGCCGAGACGCCGGCCCTGTATTCCTACCGCCGCGACGGCCAGACCGGGCGATTCGCCGGCCTGGCCTGGCTCGCGTGATGGCGCGCGCCACGGCTCGCGTGGTGGCCAGCGCCACGGTTCGCGTAGTGGCCCGCAGGAAGGTGGGATCGTGACGGGCGCCCCGGGCGCGGCAGACCGGGAGCGCCGCAGTGAGATCAGCGCGGGCCTGCGGACGGTGCGGGCCCGGATTGCGGCAGCCTGCCAGGCGGCGGGCCGGGATCCCGGCGAGGTGACGCTGATCGCCGTCACCAAGACGCGGCCGTCTTCTGACATCCGGCTGCTCAGCGAGCTTGGCGTGACCGACGTCGGGGAGAACAGGGCTCAGGAGGCGGTCGCCAAGGCCGCCGACTGCGCCTCGCTCGGCCTGCGGCTCAGCTGGCACTTCATCGGGCAGCTGCAGGTTAATAAGGCCGCGGCCGTGGTTTCCTTCGCGGACGTCATCCACTCGGTCGACCGGGAGCGCCTGGTCAGCGCGCTCGGCTCGCGCGCCCGGTCGGCCGGGCGCGTGGTCACCTGCCTGGTGCAGGCCAGCCTGGACGGCGATGCCGCCGCCAGCGAGCAGGCTGGCGGCGAGCAGGCTGGGGGCGCCGCGGACCGAGGCACCACGGCTAGGGGCACTCCGCCCAGGGGCGGCGCCGCAGCGGATCGGGTCATGGCGCTCGCGGACGCGATATCGGCCGAGAACGGCCTTGCGCTCGGCGGGCTGATGGCCGTTGCCCCGCTCGGGATGCCTCCCGCCGAAGCATTCGCCAGGCTCAGGGACCTGTCGGAGCTGGTGCGGTCGATTCACCCCCGTGCTGTGATGATTTCTGCCGGGATGAGCGGTGACCTGGAGCAGGCGATTGAGGCCGGCGCGACACACGTGCGTGTCGGTACGGCGTTGCTCGGCGGCCGGCAGGCGTTCGTCAGGTAATGTCCGACGCGTGGCACGCGGGGTGAGCGGCGCCGCACCTTAGCGCGACGGAGGACTGAAAGATGGCCAGCGCGATGCGCAAGATGGCGGTCTATCTCGGCCTCGTAGAGGACGACCACCACTACGACGACCGTTACGACGATGACGTCCCTGACGACCCAGACGGTTACGGCGACCAGGATGACCTGCTGGATCCGGCAGACGAGCAGGACACTCAGCTTGGTCACGGTGACGTCGGCGCGGAGAATGGCCGGTCCGCCATGGAACGGAATGCGGGCATGGTGGCGCACGCCACGGATCTGGCCCGGATTACTACCTTGCATCCGCGTACGTACAATGAGGCCCGGGCGATCGGGGAGCACTTCCGCGATGGCACCCCGGTAATCATGAACCTGACCGAGATGGTCGATAGCGACGCGAAGCGCCTCGTCGACTTCGCGGCCGGCCTGATCTTCGGCCTGCGGGGGAGCATCGACCGGGTGACCAGCAGGGTGTTTCTGCTGTCTCCGGCGAACGTCGAGGTAACTGCCGAGGACAAGGCCCGTATCGTGGAGAGGGGCTTCTTCAACCAGAGCTAGTCATACAGTGACAAACTACGCGTAACGGCCATCACGACATTGACCCAGGCGTCGGCCGGGCGGGCAAGGGCAGGGATGTGACGCTCGTTAAGGACATCTTGCAGTTCGTCATCGGGGTCTACCTGATCCTGCTCATCGGGCGGCTGATCCTCAGCTGGATACAGTCGTTCTCCAGGGACTGGAGGCCGACAGGCATCGTCCTGGTCCTGGCGGAGGCTGCTTATACGCCGACCGATCCGCCACTTAGATTGCTAAGGCGCTGCATTCCGTCGGTCCGTCTAGGTAATGTGGCCTTGGACCTCAGCTTCATGGTGCTGTTCCTGGTGGTTTTCGTCCTGTTCCAGGCCGTGCAGCTGATCTGATCGGGTAGCGTCCACAGAGGAAGCGTCCACAGCGGACCAGTCCAAGCGCGCCAAGGAGACGACATGCCACTGACGCCCGCGGATGTGCGGAACAAGCAGTTCAGCACGACGAGGCTCAGGCCGGGCTACGACGAGGAAGAGGTCGATGCGTTCCTCGATGAGGTCGAAGCGGAGCTCGACCGGCTGATCCAGGAGAACGAGGAACTCCGGGGCAAGCTGGCGGAGGTGCTGCGCGGTGGCGCTGGCAAGGTGCCGGCCACGCTGAACGCTCCGCACGCCGACGCTCCGCCGCCCGAGCTCATCGCGCCGGAACCGCCGCGAATCGATACCGACCGCCGGCCGCAAGAGGCCGTGATGATGGGCATGAAGCCGGTCGAGGACAACATGGACACCGCGGCGCGCGTGCTCGCGCTCGCGCAGCAGACCGCTGACCAGGCGATTGCCGACGCGCGCCGGGAGGCCGACGAGACCCTCGCCCGCGCCAGGCGCGAAGCCGATGAGATCCTGACCAAGGCCAGGCGGCAGTCCGAGCAGATCACCAGCGACGCGCGGGCACGCGCCGAGAGCCTTGAGCGCGATGCCCAGGAGCGCCACCGCCAGGCCATGGGGTCGCTTGTCCAGTCGCGCGAGGAGCTGGAGCGCCGGGTTGATGACCTGCGCGCCTTCGAGCGGGAATACCGCAGCAGGCTGAAGGCATACCTGGAAGGGCAGCTTCGTGATCTCGAGGCAGGCGCCACGGACAGCGGCGTCTTCCCGGCCATGGCGACCGGGCCGCAGCCTGCTGTGCCCACGGGCATGCCGCGGATGGATGGCCGCAACGGCCAGCCGCCAGTCGCGAGCCCGTATGCCCCGCAGCCTGAGCCCGTTCCGCACACTGGCGGCTTCCACCCGGTCGAGTCCGCGCAGCACGATCGTCGCTGATCGGGCAGTTCGCGCTAGTCTCGTCCGTGGAGTCTGCCCGTGATTCGTTTCGGTGTAGTCCTCGCGGTTGTCGTGGCGGCCATTGGCCTGCTTATCGGGGGAATTCTCACCAGCAGCCTGCTACTGGTTTACCTGGCGATCGGCGTCAGTTCGCTGGCTGCCGTGCTGCTGGTCATCGGGGTGGTTATCTGGCGCGACGAGATCTTCCGCATCCCCGAGGCGGACAGCTCGCGCCCGACGCGGCAGCAGTCGGCGGAGGCGTTCGCGGCGGACGAGCTCGCGGAGGAGGACGAGCCGGCCGACCTGGCCGCGCGCCGGTCACTCGCAGCCGAGCGGGCCATGGCAGCCGAGCGGGCCATGGCGGCCGAGCGAACGAGTGGCTTCGAGTCGGCCGGCCCCAGAGAGTCACCGGGGACGGGGCTGCCCGGCGACCCGTGGCGGCTTCCGGACGAGCAGCGTTCCGCCGGCCGGCGGCGGCATGCTGCTCGTCCTGCCGCCGAGGATCCGAGGACGGCCCGGCCCCGGCCGGAGCGGCCCGCCGTCGCATCCGCCCCCTTGGCAGGCCCCGGGCGCGGGCGCTCGCAGCCGCGTCTGACGGATGCCGAGCGGCCCGCGCCGGCCGCGGGTGACCTTCCCGCCGCCAGCAAAGACGGGAGTAGCGCAGGAGCCGCGCCGTCGATCGAGCCAGCAGCGGCCGGCCCGGCGGCGGCCAAGGCCGGATCCTCCATATCGGGCACCGCCCCGGGCCCGGCCGCAGCGGCAACGGGGGCAGCCGGCCAGATCCCGCCGGGCCAGATCCCGCCGGGCCAGATCCCGCCGGGCCAGGTCCCCCCCGGGCAGATCGCCCCAGGGCAGGTCCCCCCAGGGCCCCGGCCTGTGACGGCAGCCGCCGCCCCGTCCAAGCCAGCCGCCCCGTCCAAGCCCGCCGCGCAGGAGCGCGGGGCCGCGACAGCAGCCCCGCCTGCGACGCCTGGTCGGCCGGCGTCCGACCCGGCTCCGCCCGCATCGCCCCCCAGGCCCGCCGCCACCTCGGCTCCGGCCGCGCCTGCCCGGCCGGCGTCGCCGTCGGCTCCGCCCGCGTCCCTCCCCCGGCCCGCTGCCGCGTCCGCTCCGCCCGCATCGGCCGCCAGGCCCGCCGCCCCGGCCCCTGGTGCGCCCGTCCCGGCAGAGGCGGCCGCCACGCGTGTCGCGGCGTCAGCGCCGCCCAAGTTGCCTGTTGCTGCGGCTGCCCCGTCGGCCGCGTCCGACCGTCCGACCACCCCGCCCGGCACGCCAATCCGGCCCGCCACCCCGGCAGTGCCCGCCGCCCAGGCCGCCACCCCGGCAGCGCCCGCCGCCCAGGCCGCCACCCCGGCAGCGCCCGCCGCCCAGGCCGCCACCCCGGCAGCGCCCGCCGCCCAGGCCGCTGCGCCTGCCGCGTCCGCCAGGTCTGCCCCGCCCGCCGCGCCCACCCCGGCCGCGCCTGCCCGGCCTGCTCCGGAAGGCGCTCCCGCGGCCGGTAAGCCCGGCGCTGCCCAGGCCGGGCCCGCAGCGGTCGCGCCCGCCGCAGCCGCGCCCGCGCGCGCCGGAGTCGGCAAGCCGGAGCCGGGATCGGCCGATGACCCTGGCCGGGGCAAGACGGCCGCCGCTGTGAGTGGTTCAGCCCCAGGCAATCCCGAGGTCACCGTGGTTCCCGGCATTACCAGGTATCACCGCCGTGACTGCATGCTCATCCGCTTCCTGGGCGAAGACGACCTCGAGCGCATGCCACGAGACGCGGCCGTGGCAGCGGGCTGCGTGCCGTGCAAGGCATGCAAGCCCGACCAGGAATCCGAATAGCGCTACGACGCCGACTTCGAGCACATCGCCGCCCTCACCAGCCAGCCGCACGCCTGGATTGCGCCACGCGGGAGCCTCGCCTGATCCAGGCGCTGTCACGAGGGCGGCAGGCGGCGGATCCAGAACTCCAGGCCGAGGCCGGGCTCGGAATGCCCCTTCCCGTCGGCCTCAGCCCCGTCGGCCTCAGCCCCGTCGGCCTCAGCCCACTCGGCGGGACGCTCGCCGTAATCGGCGGCCAGCACCTCGCCGCTGATCAGCGGCCCGTGCTCGGTCAGCGCGGCGGCAAGTTCCGGGTCCGTCGCGGCCCAGCGCAGTGAGATCCGGTCGCTGACGTCGAGCCCGTCGTTCTTGCGCGCGTCCTGCACCAGCCGCACGACCTCGCGGGCGAGCCCCTCGCGGCGCAGTTCCGGCGTAATCGTGACCTCCAGCGCCACCGTCTCGCCGCCCGCCGAGGCCACCGCCCAGCCCGACCGCGGCGTCTGCGTGACGATGACGTCGTCCGGTTCCAGGGTCACCGGCGAGCCGCCGGCCAGCACGGACACCGAACCGGCCGAGCGGAGCCCGGCAGCCAGCGCCGCCGGGTCCGCCGCCCCGGTGATCGCCGCGGCGACCGCCGGGGTTCCCTTGCCGAAACGCCGGCCGAGGGCGCGGAAGTTCGGCTTCACCGTCACGTCGACCAGGTCCTCGCCGACACTGGCCAGCGTGTCGAGCGCGCGCACGTTGAGCTCGTCGGCGAGCTGCGCGCGGAGTTCGCCGGTTAGCTCGCCGAAGCCGTCCGCGCTGACCAGCGCGCGCGCCAGCGGCTGCCGGGTCCGCACCACGGCCGACGAGCGCGCCGAGCGGCCGAGGTCGACCAGCCGCCGGGTCAGCGCCATCTGCCCGGACAGCCGCTCGTCGATCAGGCCGGCGTCAGCCGCCGGCCAGGCGGCGAGGTGCACCGAGTCCGGCGCGCCGTCGGTCCGCAGCACCCCCCACAGGTAGTCGGTCAGGAACGGCACCAGCGGCGCCATCAGCCGGGTCAGCGTCTCCAGGCACTCGTGCAGGGTGGCGAACGCCGCCGCCCCGCCGGGAGTCCCCGGCCCGTCCCAGAAACGGCGCCGGGACCGCCGCACGTACCAGTTGGACACATCGTCGATGAAGGCGGCCATCCGCCGCCCGGCGGTCGCGGAGTCGAACGCCTCCATCGCCGTCGTGACGTCCCGCACCAGCGCGTGCAACTCGCTCAGCACCCACCTGTCCAGCGCCGGCCTCTGCTCCGGGGCCGGCGCCTCACTGCTGCGTTCCGGATCCCAGGCATTACCCTGCGCGGCGCCGGCATTCGCGTAGAGGACCAGGAACGACGCGGTGCTGTAGTAGGTCAGCAGAACCTTGCGGACGATCTCCTCCAGCACGCCCGGCGCGATCCGCCGGGCCGCCCAGGGCGATCCGCTCGCGGTGAAGAACCAGCGCAGCGCGTCCGCCCCGGTCGCGTCCATCAGCGGGATCGGCTCCAGCACGTTGCCGAGGTGCTTGCTCATCTTTCGCCCGCGCTCGTCGGCGATCAGGCCCAGGCAGAGCACGTTCTCGTACGAGGACCGGCCGAAGACCAGCGTGCCGACCGCCATCAGCGAGTAGAACCAGCCCCTGGTCTGGTCGATCGCCTCGGCGATGAACTGCGCCGGGTAGGCAGCCTCGAACTCGGCCTGGTTGTGCCGCGGTGCGCCGAACTGCGCGAACGGCATCGAGCCCGAGTCGTACCAGCCGTCGATTACCTCCGGCACCCGGCGCGCCTCGCCGCCGCACTTCGGGCAGGCGATCACCACCTCGTCCACGAACGGCCGGTGCGGGTCCAGCCCGGCAAGGTCCCGGCCGGCCAGCTCGGAAAGCTCGGCCAGCGACCCGGCGCAGGTGACGTGCTCGTCGGCGCAGAGCCACAGCGGCAGCGGGGTGCCCCAGTACCGGCTGCGCGACATCGCCCAGTCGACATTGTTGCGCAGCCACTCCCCGTAGCGGCCGTGCTTGATGGTCGGCGGCTGCCAGTTGGTCTTCTCGTTCTCCGCGAGCAGCTCGTCCTTGATCGCCGTGGTGCGGATGTACCAGGACGGCAGCGCGTAGTACAGCAGCGGCGTGCCGCACCGCCAGCAGTGCGGGTAGCTGTGCTCGTGCGGCTCCAGCCGGAACAGCAGCCCGCGGTCGGCGAGGTCGGCGGCCAGCGGCGCGTCGGCATCCTTGAAGAACAGCCCGCCGACCAGCGGCACGTGATCCTCGAACCTGCCGTCCGGCCGCACCGGGTTGACCACCGGCAGCCCGTGCGCCCTGCCGGTTTCCATGTCGTCCGCGCCGAACGCCGGCGCGAGGTGCACCAGGCCGGTTCCGTCCTCCGTGGTGACGAAGCCCCCGGTCACCACCCGGTGCGCGTCCGGAATCTCGATAAGACTGAACGGAGGGCGGTAGGTTGCTCCCGCCAGCAGAGCGCCCGGGATGCGGGCTGCGATGTGCCAGCCCTCGCCGAGCACCCGGCCGAGCAGCGCCTCCGCGACGACCACGCGGTCGCTGTCTCCGGACTTCCTGGCAACCACGTAGGTCTCGTCCGGGTGCACGGCCACCGCTGTGTTGGAAACCAGCGTCCATGGCGTCGTCGTCCAGACCAGCAGGTCGGCGCCCTTGAGCTGGGGATCGGCGCCGTCCGGGAGGGTGAGCAGCGGGAACCGGACCGTCACCGACGGGTCGGTGACCATCTGGTAGACATCGGGCTGGCCCAGCTCGTGATCAGAGAGCGGGGTGCCGCAGCGCGGGCAGTAAGGGCTGATCCGGAAGTCCTTGACCAGCAGGCCCTTGTCAAAGATGACCTTGAGCGACCACCAGACGGACTCGATGTAGGAGGAGTCCATCGTCCGGTAGGCGCTGGCCGTGTCGACCCAGTAGCCCATCCGCTCGGTCATCGCCTCGAACGCGTCGACATGCCGCAGCACCGACTCGCGGCACCGCTCGTTGAACTCGGCGATGCCGTAGGCCTCGATGTCCTTCTTGCTGGTCAGGCCGAGTTCCTTCTCCACGGCCACCTCGACGGGCAGGCCGTGGCAGTCCCAGCCAGCCCGGCGCGGCACGTGAAAACCCTGCATGGTCTTGAACCGCGGGAACGCGTCCTTGAACACCCGCGCCTCGACGTGGTGCACGCCCGGCATGCCGTTCGCGGTCGGCGGGCCCTCGTAGAAGGACCAGAGCGGGCCGTCCGCGCTCTGCTCGAGCGATCGCTGGAACAGGTCACCGTCGCGCCACCTGGCCAGCACCTGATGCTCCATGGCGGGCAGGTCGATGACCGCCGGCAGCTCGGGGAAGTGCCGCCGCGCCGAGCCGGCCGCGGCGGGCTGCCGGGGGCTGGAGGCCGGCTGCCGGGGGCCGGAGGCCGGCTGCTGGGGCGTGGAGGCCGGCTGCTGGGGGTGCTGTGGGCTCGTCATGGTCGGCGGCCTTCCGCGGATCAGCGCGCGAGCGGGCTCCTGAGCCCGCGGGCACGGCAGTTCGCGGAGGGACGAGGCGCGCCGGCGGCGGCCCCGCGGTACCACCCTCCTTGGCCGCGATCGGGTGCCTTGCGGCCCGGTCGTGACCCTCTCGCTTGAGTTCCTGCTGCCGGTTCTACTTGGCCTGGCCGGTTGGCCTGGTCGGCGCGCTGTCCTGCTCGCTGGCCTGCTCGCCGTTCCAGTCCCGCCTGGCGGGTGCCGTTCTTCCGGCGGCTCCGGGATGATCTGGTCCGCTGCGCGTCGCCCCCGGGCTCCCACCAACCCCGGGTCGCTCCTGGCCGCCGCAGCGGCAGCTGTTCCCATCAGCGCCGTGCAGGATCACAGGATAACCGATGAGCCGCCCGGACGTGCGCCGCGACGCTGGCGCGCGCCTCGAGCGCGCGCGTTTGCGGTCCGCCCCGGTGACCACCTATCCTCCGGTGACTGCCCGCAATCAAGATCATCGACTAGCCGGGCTGCAGAGCCGGCTGAGGAGGCGGGAGATGGCGGCTGGTGCGCGTTCGGGTGCTGCCGCACTTCCGGTGCGGAAGGGCGAGGAACGCTGGACCGAGGACGAGCTGGCCATGGTGCGCGATAGCCTGACGGCAGATGTTGCCGAGCTGCGCGTCGAGATTGACAAGGCCGAATCGGAGATCGCCGACCGGCTGCGGGACGCGACCGGCGACGCGGGCGACGACCAGGCGG
>JBEKFH010000143.1:0-10657 GCA_050013415.1 Streptosporangiaceae bacterium
CCTGCGATCTGCTCGGGGTCAGCGACCTTGAGGTGCTCGGCTACCACGACTCCGGCATGCCCGAGTGGGACTACAAGGACCGCCCGGACGTCTTCGGCAACGTGCCGCTCGCCAAGGTCGCCGACCGCGTCGCCGGGCTGATCGAGCGCTACCGGCCGCAGGTCGTGGTCACCTACGACGACAAGGGCGGCTACCAGCATCCGGATCACCTGCAGGCCGCCCGGGCCGCCGTCGCCGCGTTTTCCGCCACCGGCATTCCGTCGAAGCTCTACCTGACCGCGATGCGCCGCAGCGGCTGGCAGGAAGTGTGGGAGGCGCTGCGGGACTCCGGCGCCGACGTGCCCGACTTCAGCGGCATGGATGCCGAGACGGAGCGCCAGATGGAGGAATCCGAGCGGCGCATCACGACCACTGTCGACATCCGCGATGTCCTGGAGCTCAAGGGCAAAGCGCTCCGGGCGCACGCCAGCCAGATTGAGGACTCGTGGTTCTCCAAGATTCCGCCCGACGTGGTGGCCCGGGTCTTCGGCTTCGAGACCTTCATCCGCGCCAGTGATTCCACCGGAGTCCCCGTTCCGGAAAATGATCTGTTTGCTGGCCTCAGGTAGGGTCCGCTGGCTACCCGGCCCGTCAGCCCGCTGGCTCACCGCCTGAGCCGGTGATGCACTGCCCCGGCGGGCGGTTTCACAGCCCGAGCAGGGCGGCTGCGTTGTCGTGGCAGACCGCGCGCAGCCACGCCGCGCCGATGCCGAGCCGGGCGAGGGCCTGGAGCTGATGCGGGTAGGGATACGGGATGTTGGGGAAATCGCTGCCCAGCAGGATCTTGCCGCGGAGGCCGGCGAGCCGGGGCAGCTGACCGGCCGGGAATGGCGCCCGGCTCTCCAGGTAGTCGGTGAACACCATGGTGGTGTCCAGGTAGACGCCCGGCCGGTGCTCAGCGAAGTCGAGGAACTCCGCGTACTCGGGCGTCCCGAAATGCGCGATGATCACGGTCAGCCGCGGATGCCGGGCGATGACCTCGCCGATCGGGCCCGGCCCGGTGTAGCGGCCGGGGAACGGGCCGGAGCCGCAGTGCACGACGACCGGGGTGCGAGCCTCGGCCAGCAGGTCCCACACCGGGTCGAGCAGGTCCGCCCGCGGGTCGTAATCACCGACCTGCAGGTGCGCCTTGAACAGCCGGGCGCCGTCGGCCAGCGCCGTCGCCACGTAGTCCGCCACCCCGGGCTCGGGAAAGAACGTGCCGCTGTGCAGCGCGTCCGGGGTCCTGGCCGCGAAGTCCCTGGACCAGTCGTTGAGCCAGGCGGCCATCCCCGGCTTGTGCGGATAGTTCAGAGCGCTGAACCGGCGGACGCCGAACGCCCGCAGCAGCCCGATCCGCTCGTCCTCGGGCTGCCGGTAGGCGATCGGCCACGCGTGGCCAAGGCCGGGCGCGACGTTGTCGAAGTACGCCCAGACCTTCCGCATGACGTTGGCGGGCATGAAATGCGTATGGATGTCGATCAGGCCGCCCAGGCCAAGTTCCGCCCGGAAGGCGGTGACCTCGGCGGCCTGCGCCGCGAGATCGCCCCCGGCTGGCGCGCCCCCGGCTGGCGCGCCCTCGGCGTCGCGCATCGCAGGGCCTGCCTCGTGCTCCCCGCTTCCTTCGCCCGTCATTACTGCCTGGCCAGGTTCGGGGCGCCGTCGCGCAGGACGTACTTCTGGATCTTGCCGGTCGCGGTCTTCGGCAGCTCGGCGACGAACGTCACGCCATGCGGGGCCTTGAAGTGGGCGAGGCGCTCCCGGGCGAACGCGATGATCTCCTGCTCCGTGGCGGTGCCGCCCGCGCGCAGCACGACGAACGCATGCGGCGTCTCTCCCCACTTCTCGTGCGGCAGCCCGACGATCGCGGCCTCTTGCACGGCCGGGTGGCGCATCAGCGTGCCCTCGACCTCGACCGAGGAGATGTTCTCCCCGCCGCTGATGATCACGTCCTTCAGCCGGTCGCGGATCTCCGCGTAGCCGTCCGGGTGCACCACCGCGGCATCGCCGGTGTGAAACCAGCCGTCGCCCATCACCCGGCGGGTGGCCTCGGGGTCACGGTAATAGCCGTCCATCACGACGTTCCCCCTGACCACGATCTCGCCGAGGGAAGCGCCGTCGGCCGGGACCTCGCGGCCGGCCTCGTCTACCACCCGCAGCTCGCCCGAGGTGAGCAGTTCGACGCCCTGCCGCGCCTTGAGCACGGCCAGGTCGGCCGCCGGCAGGCCGAGGTGCTCGGGCAGCGGGGCGCACACCGTGATGAACGGCGCCGTCTCGGTCAGCCCGTACACGTGCGTGATCTCCCAGCCGAACTCGCCTTCCAGCCGCTCGATGGTGGCCGCCGCCGGGGCCGCGCCCGCCGTCACCACGCGCACCCCAGCCGGGACCTCGCCGCGCACCTCGGCGGGCGCGTTCGCGAGCGCGATCAGCACGGTCGGCGCCGCGCACAGCAGCCCGATCTTCTCCTCGCGGATCAGCCGGAACACGTTCGCCGGGACGACCTGGCGCAAGCAGACATGCGTGCCCGCGGCGGCCGTCACGGTCCAGGTGTAGGTCCAGCCGTTGGCGTGGAACATCGGCAGGGTCCACAGGTAGCGCTCACCGACCCCGATCGGCAGGTGCAGCAGGGTGCCGATGGTGTTCATCGCCACGTTCCGGTGGGTGATCATCACGCCCTTCGGCCGCGCGGTCGTGCCGCTGGTGTAGTTGATCGTGAGCAGGTCCCGCTCGCCGATCTCCGGCCGGTCGAAGCCCGGGCCGGCCGCGGCGATGGCCGCCTCGTAGTCCAGCCAGCCGTCCCTGGCGCCGCCGAGCGCCACGAAGTGCGCCACACCCGGCATCTGGTCGCGGACGCTGTCCACCGCGTCGAGGTAGTCCCGGTCGGCGCAGACCACGCTGGCGCCCGAGTGGTTCACGATGTAGGCGAAGTCCGCGGCGGTCAGCCGGTAGTTGACCGGCACCAGCACGGCCCCGATCTGGGGCACCGCGTAGAAGGCCGCCAGCTGCGCGTGGGTGTTCGGCGCGATCGTGGCTACCCGGTCGCCCTGCCGCACGCCGAGCCGCTGCAGCGCCGATGACCAGCGGTCACAGCGATCGAAGAACTGCTCATAGGACAGCCGCAGGTCGCCGTCGACCACCGCCTCGCGGGAACCGTGCAGGCGGCGGGTCCGCCGCGCGAAGTCAAGCGGCGTCAGGGCTACTTCCACGAGATTCCTCCACGTTAGGTGCGGGGCGACCGGCCAGGCGGGCCCGCCGCCACGGCGGACGCCTAGCACCGAACGCTAACCCGCGGCGGACCCGTCACACTAGGGGAGTGAACCAGCGCGTCAGGACGCTCGTCCGGGTCGAGGGAATCGTGCAGGGCGTCGGCTTCCGCCCGTTCGTGTACGCGCTGGCCACCAGGCTCGGCCTCACCGGCCGGGTGGGCAACGACCTGTCCGGCGTCTTCGCCGAGGTGGAAGGCCCGGAGGCGGCGGTCCGGCAGTTCCTGCTCTCACTCGAGCAGGATGCGCCGCCGCTGGCCCGGATCGAGCGGGTCAGCACGCAAGCCCTCAGGCCGAACGGATCGTCGGGGTTCTCCATCGCCCAGAGCCACTCGGCCGGGCAGCGCGCCGCCCTGGTCTCGGCCGATACCGCCGCCTGCGATGACTGCCTGCGGGAACTCGCCGATCCGGCCGACCGCCGGTTCGGCTACCCGTTCATCAACTGCACCAACTGCGGGCCGAGGTTCACGATTGTCCGGGACGTGCCCTACGACCGGGCGCTGACCACGATGGCGGGCTTCGCCATGTGCGCGCGCTGCGCGGCGGAATACGAGGATCCCGCCGACCGCCGGTTTCACGCGCAGCCGGTCTGCTGCCCGGCCTGCGGGCCCCGGCTGCGGCTGCTGGCCGCGGCCGGAACGCCGCTGCCCGGGGAGCCGCTGGCGGCGACGGCTGGCCTGCTGCGGCGGGGAAAGGTGCTCGCCATCAAGGGCGTGGGCGGCTATCACCTGGCGGTGGACGCGGGCAGCGAGAGCGCGGCGGCGGCGCTGCGGGAACGCAAGCACCGGGAGGACAAGCCGTTCGCGATCATGGTGGCGGACATCGCCGCCGCCCGCGAGCTCTGCGAGGTGGACGAGGCGGCGGAGTCGCTGCTGACCAGCGTCCGGCGGCCGATCGTGCTGCTGCCCCGGCTGCCGGGCGCCGCCGCCCGCGCCGTGGCCAGCGCCGTCGCGCCGGGCAACCGGCAGCTTGGCCTGATGCTGCCGTACACGCCGCTGCATCACCTGCTGATCCGCCTGGTCGGCCGCCCGATCGTGCTGACCAGCGGAAACTCTTCCGACGAGCCCATCGTCTATGCCGACGACGACGCGACGGCGAGGCTCGGCGGCATTGCCGACGCGTTCCTCACCCACGACCGGGCGATTCACGTCAGGACGGACGACTCGGTGGTCAGGGCGTTCCGCGGCAAGGCGTCGCTGATCCGCCGGTCCCGCGGCTACGCGCCGGAGCCGCTGCCGCTCACCATCCGGGCGCCCCGGCCCATCCTGGCCTGCGGCGCGGAGCTGAAGAACACGTTCTGCCTGGCCAAGGGGGATCGCGCGTTCATCTCCCAGCACATCGGCGACCTGGAGAACTTCGAGACGCTGCGCTCGTTCACTGGCGGCATCGAGCACTTCCGGCGGCTGTTCGACATCACCCCGGAGGTGGTCGCGCACGACCTGCATCCGGAGTACCTGTCCACGAAGTACGCCGCCGAGCTCAGCGGCGTGGAGCTGATCGGCGTGCAGCATCATCACGCGCACATCGCCTCCTGCCTCGCCGACAACG
Source organism: Streptosporangiaceae bacterium (assembly GCA_050013415.1). Classification (GTDB taxonomy): domain Bacteria; phylum Actinomycetota; class Actinomycetes; order Streptosporangiales; family Streptosporangiaceae; genus Palsa-506. Next base: position 4,830 of record JBEKFH010000143.1, read on the forward strand.
GCGAGCGGGGCCCGGTCATCGGGGTCGCGTTCGACGGCACCGGCTACGGGACCGACGGCGCGATCTGGGGCGGCGAGTTCCTGATCGCCGACCTGGCGGGCTTCGAGCGCGCGGGGCACCTGACCGGGGTGCCGATGCCGGGCGGCGCCGCCGCGATCCGGCAGCCGTGGCGGATGGCCGCCGCCTATCTCGACGCGGCCTACCCCGGCGGGCCGCCCGGCGGCCTGGACATCGAGCGGCGGAACGAGCGGCGCTGGGACAACGTGATCTCGATGGGCCGCCGGGGCCTCAACTCGCCGGTGACCTCCAGCGCGGGCCGGCTCTTCGACGCGGCGGCTGCGATCCTCGGCGTGCGGGATCTGATCAACTACGAGGGCCAGGCCGCCGTCGAGCTCGAGCAGCTAGCCGACCCGGCGGAACGCGGCTGCTACGAGGCGCGGATTAACCAGGATGAGGCCGGCCAGGAAGGGCCACTGCGGGTGGCCGGGGCGGACCTGATCCGCGCGGTCACCGACGACCTGCTGGCCGGAACCGGCGTCGGCGTGATCGCGGCCAGGTTCCACCACGGCGTCGCCGCGGCCATCGCGGTGACCTGCGCCATGCTGCGCGAGCGCTACGGGCTGCGCACCGTCGCCCTGTCCGGCGGCGTGTTCCAGAACCTGCTGCTGCTGCACCAGACGGTCAGCAGGCTGGAAGACAACGGGTTCACGGTGCTCGTGCACTCCCGGGTGCCGTGCAACGACGGCGGCATCAGCTTCGGCCAGGCGGTCGTCGCCGCGGCCAGGGACCTCGCGGCGGGAACCTGACGACGGCACGCCAAGAGCGCTGCTAGTCGCGCGGCGCGGGGGTGCGGCGGCGTAGCCAGTCGTACCAGGCCTGCGTGCCCTGGCCGGTCGTCGCCGACACCCGGACCACCAGCGCGCCGGGGCTGATCCCGCGCAGGTCCGCCTCGTGGCTCTGCACGTCGAAGTCCACGTAGGGCAGCAGGTCGATCTTGTTGACCAGCACGAGATCCGCCTGGCGGAACATGTTCGGGTACTTCGCCGGCTTGTCGGCTCCCTCGGTGACCGAGGCGATCACCACCCTGGCCTGCTCGCCCAGGTCGAACAGCGCCGGGCAGACGAGGTTGCCAACATTCTCGATGACCACGATGGATCCGCCCGGCGGATCGAGCGCGCGCAGTCCCTCGGCCACCATGGCGGCGTCGAGGTGACAGCCAACGCCGGTATTGATCTGCACCACGGCCGCGCCCGCTGCCCGGATGCGGTGCCCGTCCAGCGCGGTCTCCTGATCACCCTCGATGACCGAGAGGCTGAGCTTCCCGGCCAGCTCCCTGGCCGTGCGTTCCAGCAATGTCGTCTTGCCGGCGCCGGGAGAGCTCATCAGGTTGACGGCGAGAACCCCCCGCTTCGCCAGCCACTCGCGGTTGCGCTGGGCCAGCTCGTCGTTCTTCGCCAGCACCTTCTGCTGCAGGATGACCGTCCGGTCGCCGGGACCCTGGCCTGCCACGTGCACGTGCCCATCGTGGTCATGGCCCGGACCGTGACCGTTGGCCGGGTCGTGATCATGGGCGGTCCCGTCGTGCGGGCTTGTTCCGCGGTCGTGCGGGTGGTCATGGTCGTGTGGGTGGCCATGATCGTGGTGGCCGGGTCCGGGGCCGGGAGGGTGGTCGTGGCCGGCCGGGATAAGCCGGACTACGGCATCTCCCGAGCAGCCGCAGGTCGCGCACATGGTCAGGCCACCATGACTGAGGTGATCGTGAGATCTTGCCCGGACAGGACGGCGATGTCGGCGCTGCCGCACAGGCACAGCAGGATCGGCCCGTCGGGCTGGAACTCGCCACCGCAGGTCCGGCACTGGCAGCGGCCGGCCGGCTCGGTGATCTCCAGGCGGGCGCCCTGCAGGCTGGTCCCCTCGGTGACCAGGTCGAAGCAGAACCGCACCGAGTCGGCCACCACGCCGGACAGCGCGCCGATCTCCAGCCGGACGCAGGTGATCCTGGCGCCTGGCAGGCGGCCGGTGACAGCGTCGACGACGCCCTCGGTGATCGCCAGCTCGTGCACGACTGCGCCCTCCCCGGCTCAGCAGATCCGCGGCAGCGGGTCTCCGACCAGCAGGTCGACGATCCGGGTGCCGCCGAAGGAGGTCTTGAGCAGCACGATTCCCGGCGGGTCCTCGGCCACGTGCCCGATGATCGCGGCGCCGGCGCCCAGCGGGTGCGCGCGCATCGCGGCCAGCGCGCTGGCCGCGTCGGCGCTGTCCACTACCACGACCAGGCGGCCCTCGCATGCCACGTACATGGGGTCGATGCCGAGCAGCTCGGAGGCGCCGCGCACCTCGGGGCGCACCGGGATGTCGTCCTCGGTGACGACCACGCACACGCCGGCGTCGGTGGCGACCTCGTTCAGGATCGTGGCCACGCCGCCGCGGGTCGCGTCGCGCATGGCGCGGATTCCGGGCGCCGCGGCGAGCAGGCCGGCCACCAGCCCGTTGAGCGGCGCGGTGTCCGAGATGACGTCAGCCTCGATGTCGAGCTCACCGCGGGCCAGCATGATCGTGATGCCGTGATCGCCGATCGGGCCCGACACCATCACCACGTCGCCCGGCCTGGCCTGGGCCACGCCGAGGGCTGTCTCGCGCTCGATCACCCCGATCCCGGCAGTGTTGATGTAGCAGCCGTCTGCCTTGCCCTTCTCCACCACCTTGGTGTCGCCGGTGACCACCTGCACGCCGGCCGCGGCGGCGGCGTCGTGCATGGAGGCCACGATCCGGCGCAGGTCGTCGACTCCGAAGCCCTCCTCGAGGATGAAGCCCGCCGAGAGGTAGAGCGGGACGGCGCCGGACACGGCCAGGTCGTTCACCGTTCCGTTGACGGCCAGGTCGCCAATATTCCCGCCGGGGAAGAACAGCGGCGACACCACGTAAGAATCCGTGGTGAGCGCCACCCGCGACCCGTTGACGTCCAGCCGCGCCGCGTCCTCCAGCGGCTCGAGCAGCGGGTTGCGGAACGCGTCAAGGAAGATAGCCTCGACCAGCGTCCTGGTGGCCTTCCCGCCGGCCCCGTGCGACATGGTGATGCGCTCTTCCTTGACCCGGGGGCGGCTGCGCCGCGCGCGGTCGATGCGCTCCAGCACCTGCTCCTCGCGGACCGTGCCCGGCAGCGGCTGCGGGGCGCCAGGGCCGCGCTCGTCCCGCGGGTTCGGCAGCTCGGCGGCCAGCGCAGTGAGTTCGTCGTGCTCGCGGAGCGCGTCGGCGACCCAGGCGGCGCTGTGGTCCTCCTGCACGCTGCCGCCGGCATCAGTGCCGGTTTCGGCGCGTCCCGCGGTCATGAGTTGCTCACCTCCTTGACCCGCTTGCGGCTCAGCCGGCCGAAGTTGTAGTAGGCCGCGCAGGCGCCCTCAGGGGACACCATGCAGGTGCCGATTGGCGTCTCCGGCGTGCAGGCCGTGCCGAACACCTTGCATTCCCAAGGCTTGAGCACGCCCTTGAGCACCTCGCCGCACTGGCACGCCTTCGGATCGGCCACCCGCACGCCGGGCACGTCGAACAGCAGTTCGGCGTCGAAGCGGGCGTACTCAGCCCGCACCCGCAGCGCGGAGTGCGAGATGAAGCCGAGGCCGCGCCACTCGAAGTACGGGCGCAGCTCCATGGTCTCGCCGATCGCCTTGAGCGCCACCAGGTTGCCGTCCCACGGCACCACCCGGGTGTACTGGTTCTCCACCTCCGAACGGCCCTCGGACAGCTGCAGCATCAGCATGTAGATGGACTGCAGGATGTCCAGCGGCTCGAAGCCGGCCACCACCACCGGCTTGCCGTAGTCCCTGGCGATGAACTCATACGGCCGGCAGCCGATCACCGTGGACACGTGCCCCGGGCCGATGAAGCCGTCGAGCCGCAGGTCGGGGGAGTCGAGTATTGCCTTGATGGCGGGCACGATCGTGACGTGATTGCAGAAAATGGAGAAGTTCTCCAGCCCCTCGGCGGCGGCGCGCAGCACGGTCATGGCCGTGGACGGCGCGGTGGTCTCGAAGCCGATGGCCATGAACACCACCCGCTTGTCCGGGTTCTGCCGCGCGATCTTCAGCGAGTCGAGCGGCGAGTACACCATCCGGATGTCGGTGCCCTGGGCCTTGGCGTCAAAGAACGAGCCGTTGCTGCCCGGAACCCGCATCATGTCGCCGAACGAGGTCATGATCACGCCGGGATTGGCAGCCAGGTGCATCGCGTCGTCGACCCGGCCCATCGGGATGACGCACACCGGGCATCCCGGGCCGTGCACAAGCTCGACCGACTCGGGCAGGTAATCCTCCAGGCCGTGCTTGTAGATCGTGTGCGTGTGCCCGCCGCAGACCTCCATGAACTTGTAGTGGCGGCCCGGCTCGCACAGCCCGGCGATCTTGGCGGACAGCGCGTGCGCCTGATCCGCGTTGCGGAACTCATCCACGAACCTCATCTCAGGCCCCTCACTCGATCATCGATTCCTGCAGGGCCACGAGCTCTTCCTCGTAGGCCTGCCCGATTCCCTCAAGGAACTCAAGCGCGGCGGCCGCCTCGTCCTCGTCAATCTTGGACAGCGCGAAGCCGACGTGGATGAGCACCCACTCGCCGGGCTTCGGCGGGTCGTCGGAGAGCAGGCCCACGTTGATCACGCGCCGGACGCCGCTGACGTCCACCCGCGCCAGGTCGGGCTGATCGGGCAGGAACTCGATCACCTCACCGGGTATGCCGAGACACATATGCCCACCCTCTCCTGTCTCATCGGGACCCATCGCCGGCCTGCTGGCCGCCGCCGGCCTCCTGGCTTACGCCGCCGCCCCGCGGGCCGGCCTCACCGGGCGGCTGGCTGACGCTGACCTGTTCCTGCTCGCCGGCGCCGGCTTCCGCCTTGGCGATCAGGTTCTTGACCACCCGCACGGCCTCGCCGACCGCCGCGGTCACCGGCGGGCTCAGCCCGATTCCGTAGTCGACGCTGGCCGGCTCGCAGCCCACGAGCAGGACCCGGCCGGCGTCCGCGCCGAGCATCTCCAGCACGCCGAACATCACGTCAGGCTGCATGCCGTGCGCGTCGAAAAGCTGTGCGCCAGCCGGCGATCCGGCCATGGCGCCGGGCAGCTGGCGATGATCAAGCTCGATCACGTAGACCGTGCCCGGAGCGTCGCCGCGCGAGGTGGCGTCGATCAGGATCGTGGTCTCGTACCCGTCGGCCAGGTCGTAGGCGAGATGCATGCCGCTGATCCCGTAGTCCGCCACCCGGACCCACTCGGGGAGTTTCTCGGTGGCCAGCCGCCGCGCGACCTCGACTCCGAATCCGTCATCGCCGAGGAAGATGTTGCCGACGCCGGCGACCAGCATGCGGCTCGTCATCCGCCCGCCTGCTGGCTCAGGGCGGCGAGCGTGAGCTCCCACAGGATGTTGTAGACGGTGGTCTGCGCTTCCTGGATGCGGTGCACCGACGACGATGGCGCCACGAACAGGTAGTCGATGGTGTCGGCCTCGGCCATCTTCCCGCCCTCGTAGCCGGAGAAGCCGATGGTTAGCATCCCCCGGCGGCTCGCCTCGTCAAAGGCGCGCAGCATGTTGGCTGAGTTGCCGCTCGTGGACAGGCCGACCGCGATGTCCTGCTGGCGGCCGAACGCCGCGATCTGCCGGGAGAAAACCACGTCCACGCCAATGTCATTGCAGAGCGCGGTGAGGGTAGCGGGATCACTGGCCAGGCTGAACGCGGCCAACGGTGTGCTCCCGCCGCCCGGGTTGAGGTACAGGGTGGCTACCTGCTGGGCGTCCGTGGCGCTGCCCCCGTTGCCGAAGGCGAACAGCCGCCCGCCCGC
>JBEKFH010000144.1:0-10513 GCA_050013415.1 Streptosporangiaceae bacterium
CTCGGCGTAGCCGAGGGCGGCAGGGTGCCGCTGACCGCCGCGCGCGAGGCGGTGCTCCGGCTCCGGCGGAGCAAGGGGATGGTGCTCGACCCCGCCGATCCGGACACCCGGAGCGCGGGATCGTTCTTCACCAATCCCGTCCTCGGTCTCCGGCAGCTGGCCAGCCTGGAGGCCGCGGTCTCGGCCGCCTGCGGTCCCGGCATTCGCGTGCCGCGCTTCGCGGCCGGGCAAGGCCAGGTCAAGGTGCCCGCCGCCTGGCTGATCGAGCACGCAGGCTTCGCCAGGGGCTACCCGGCCAGCCTTCAGCCGGCCGGCGCCCAGCCGGGCAGCGGTGAGTCGTCCAGCGGCCAGCGGGGCAGCGGCCAGCCTGGCAGTGGCGGAGGGCCTGGTCAGGGTATGTCCGGCGCGCGGATCTCGACCAAGCACACGCTTGCGCTGGTCAACCCCGGTGGCGCCACGACCGCGTCGCTGCTCGCGCTGGCCAGGGAAATCAGGAACGGCGTCCGCGACACATTCGGGGTCGAGCTGGTCAGTGAGCCGGTCCTGGTCGGCGGCAGCCTCTGAGCGGCGGTTCAGTCCGCCAGGCCGGCGCCTCGTTTCGCCCCGGGCGCCCCTGACCGGGCCACGACGGAACTGGGGGTTTTCGTTAGCGCGGAAAGAAATGGTCGTCCCAGCAGCCCTTGGTTTCCGTGCTAACCGGCTGGGGGTTCGCCTGGGCGGCGGGTCAGGGCGCGCCGGCGGCTGAGCCCGCGGGGGACCGCGGCGGGCATGCGGGGTCCGGCGCGGCCAGCCAGGCGTCGATCCCGGCCAGCAGCCCGGCGCGGATCAGCGCCGGTGCCGCCGAGCCGCGCACCGACATCCGCGCCAGCTCGGCCAGCTCCGCGTCGGGCAGCTGGTGCGCCTGCCTGGCCATCTCGTACTGAGCGATCAGCCGGTGGCCGAAGAGCAGCGGGTCATCGGCGCCGAGCGCGACCTGAACACCCGCATCCAGCAGGATTCGCAACGGCACGTCGGCCGCGCTGGCGGCGACCCCGAGAGCGACGTTGGAACCGGGGCAGACTTCGAGTGTGGTCCGGCGCGCTGCTATCCGTTCTGCCAGCTTGCGATCTTCTGCTGCTGCCACACCATGCCCGATGCGGTCGGCGTTCAGCGTATCCAGGCAGGCCAGGACGCTAGCCGGGCCGCAGAGCTCGCCGCCGTGCGGCACCGCGAGCAGCCCCGCCCTGGCCGCGATCCGGAAGGCGGGAGCGAAGTCCGCCGCCGTTCCCCTGCGCTCGTCGTTGCTCAGCCCGAACCCGGTCACGCCGTGGCCGGCCAGCCCGGCCGCCAGCCGGGCCAGCGTCCTGGCTTCGAGCGGGTGCTTGGTCCGGTTGGCCGCGATGATGACGCCGATGCCGACGCCGGTGGCCGCCGCTGACTCCGCCGCGGCGTCCAGCACCAGCTCGGTCATCGAAGTGATGCCGCCGAAATGCGCCGCGTAGCCGGACGGGTCCACCTGAATCTCCAGCCAGCCGGACCCCTCCGCCCGCTCGTCCTCGGCGGTTTCCCTGACCAGCCGCCGCAGGTCGTTCTCCGTCCTGATGACCGACCTTGCGATGTCGTACAGCCGCTGGAACCGGAACCAGCCGCGCTCGTCGGCGGCGCTGAGCTGGGGCGGCCAGCTGGCGCTCAGCGCCTCCGGCAGCCGGACACCATGCTGCCCGGCGAGCTCGACCAGGGTGGCATGGCGCAGGGAGCCGGTGAAATGCAGATGCAGGTGCGCCTTGGGGAGCGCGGCGAGTGGCCGTGCCATCGGGCTGGGCAGCGCGGGCCGGCTGGCTTCGGGGGCCGGCTCAGCTGGCCTGCCCGAGCAGCTTGGCAAGCCGGGTGAGCCCTTCCTCAAGGTCGTCGTCGCCGAGCGCGCAGGACAGCCGGAAGTAGCCGGGAGTGCCGAACGCCTCGCCCGGGACGACGGCGACATCGGCCTGTTCCAGCACGATCTCGGCCAGTTCGGCCGTGCTGCCCGCGCGGCGTCCGCCGATCTCCTTGCCCAGCACGCCCTTGACCGACGGGTAGCAGTAGAAGGCGCCCTCTGGCAGCGGGCAGGTCACCCCGGGAATCTCGTTCAGCATGGCAGTCATGGTGAGCCTGCGGCGGTCGAAGGCGGCGCGCATCTCGGCGACCGCGGACAGGTCGCCGGTCACCGCCGCCAGGGCGGCTGCCTGCGCCACGTTGCAGACGTTCGAGGTCAGGTGCGACTGCAGATCCGAGGCGGCCTTGACCACGTCCGGCGGCCCGATCAGCCAGCCCACCCGCCAGCCGGTCATCGCGTACGTCTTCGCCACGCCGTTCACCACGACGCACCGGTCGGCGATCTCCGGCGCCGCCACCGGGATCGAGCTGAACCGCGCGTCGCCGTAGACCAGGTGCTCGTAGATCTCGTCCGTGATCACCCACAGGCCGCTGCCCGACGCCCACCGGCCGATCTCGGCGACAAGCTCCGGCGGGTACACGGCGCCGGTCGGGTTGGACGGGGAGACGAACAGCAGGATCTTGGTGCGCTCGGTGCGGTGCGCCTCCAGGTCGGCGACCGAGGTCAGGTAGCCAGAATGCTCGTCAGTGAGCACCGGCACGGGCGTGCCGCCGGCCAGCGCGATCGCCTCCGGGTACGTCGTCCAATAAGGGGTGGGCACCAGGACCTCGTCGCCCGGGTCGAGCAAGGTGGCGAACGCCTGGTAGACCGCGTGCTTGCCGCCGTTGGTGACGAGCACCTGGCCAGGGGCGACGTGATAGCCGGAGTCCCGCGCGGTCTTGGCCGCTATCGCCTCCCTGAGCTCGGGCAGCCCGGCGGCCGGGGAGTACTTCTGCATTCTCAGCTCGGCGCAGGCCCGCTGCGCGGCGGCGACGATGTAGCCCGGGGTCGGGAAGTCCGGCTCGCCGACGCCGAAGCCGATGACTGGCCTGCCTGCTGCCTTGAGTGCCCGTGCCTTGGCGTCCACGGCCATCGTGGCCGATTCCGCGATCGCCGATACCCGTGCCGAGATGCGCTGGTGAGAGGATTCCATGGATCCATGGTGGCACTAGACGCGGTCCGATGTGGCGCGCTGGGCGCTGGCCCGCCGGCAAGCTGGTCAATGGCGCGGCCATATCCGGCAATGGCGTGCTGGCGCGGACGCCGCGGCTGACGGTTCGGGGGCGCGGTTCGACGCCGGGGCTGCTGGCGACGTACACTTCTGAATCTGGTGGCGGTCCACCAGGTGGTCGGTGCATGCCCGCACGGGCCGTCACAGGGCAGTAGCTCAACTGGCTAGAGTCCCGGTCTCCAAAACCGGCGGTTGGGGGTTCGAGTCCCTCCTGCCCTGCGCTTACGGTCCGTGAATGTCGCGGGCCGGCGGCGGCGCGAGCCGTCACACGATCAGCGCTGCTCAGGTGAGGACATGGCTACTCAGACACGCGGTAGTGCCGCGGAGAAGCGGGACAAGCCCGGCCGCCCGGCAAAGGCGGCCAGGATCACCCCCGCGGTCTTCGTGCGGCAGATTGTCGCGGAACTGCGTAAGGTTATCTGGCCCACCCGCAAGGAGCTTGGCACCTACACCACGGTGGCGCTGGTGTTCATACTCGTGATGGTGGCGATCGTGACCAGCCTGGACTACGGGTTCACCAAGCTGGTGTTCGCTGTCTTCGGCTGAGTTCCCGGCCGGCTGAGGAGCGGTCCTGCCGCGCTGGACGGCGGCAGGAGCCGTGGCAAGCCTGACGGCCGGGGGAGGGGCTGCCTTGCGGGCGGTCGCAGCTTGCGCCGGTAGGAGCGCGGCCGGCGGCGATCGCGAGCCGAGCCCGCCAGGAAGAGCCCGCCAGGAAGAGCAGAGAGAAAGAGTTACTGTGTCCGAGTCCGAAGTGCAGGTCGGCGACCCGGCGGCCGGTGAGTCCGTCGACGATGACGCCGAGTACGCCAGCGTTGCCGAGTCCATGGCCGGCAGTTCCGCAGCCGGCGAGGCGGCGGCCGGCGCCGTTTCCAGTGACGCTGCCACCGATGATGCCGAGGACGGCGATGCGGCTGTCGATGACGCCGACGCTTCCGATGACGCCGAAGACGGCGGTCCGGACGATGCGGACGCCGGCGAGGACGAGGCGGACGCTCTCGGCGAGGACGAGCCCGCCGGCGAGGACGAGCCCGCCGACCCGGTGGCCGAGTTCACCTCGCAGTTGCGGCTGCTCCCCGGCGACTGGTACGTGGTGCACTCCTACGCGGGATACGAGAACCGCGTCAGGACCAACCTGCTGAGCCGCACACAGTCGCTCAACATGGAGGACTACATCTACCAGATCGAAGTCCCCGTGCACGAGGTGACTGAGATCAAGGGCGGCAAGCGGCAGCAGGTCCAGGAGAAGGTGCTGCCCGGCTACATCCTGGTGCGCATGGACCTCACCGACGAGTCGTGGGCAGCGGTTCGCAACACGCCCGGCGTGACCGGATTCGTGGGCCTGTCCAGTAAGCCCTCGCCGCTCAGCCTGGGCGAGGTGGCGGGCCTGCTGGCACCGGAGCCCGAGGAGAAGGCTGCGCGGAAGGCCGAGACCATGCGGGCGGCGGCGGTGGACTTCGAGGTCGGCCAGTCGGTTACCGTGATGGACGGGCCGTTCGCAACGCTCCCGGCCACTGTCAACGAGATCAACCCTGATACTCAGAAGCTCAAGGTGCTCGTGTCCATCTTCGGCCGCGAGACGCCCGTCGAGCTTTCCTTCGATCAGGTCTCCAAGATCTGACCGGCGTTCCCGTTCTGCCCGCACACCACCGGATTCCCGTTTCAGCCAGTAAGGACGAGTTAGATGCCTCCGCGTAAGAAGAAGATCGCTGCGGTCGTCAAGGTGCAGCTGCAAGCAGGCCAGGCCACCCCGGCACCGCCGGTGGGCACCGCGCTCGGCCCGCATGGCGTGAACATCATGGACTTCTGCAGGCAGTACAACGCCGCGACCGAATCCCAGCGCGGCAACATCATCCCCGTCGAGATCACCATCTTCGAGGACCGCTCGTTCACGTTCGTCACGAAGACGCCGCCGGCGCCTGAGCTGATCAAGAAGGCCGCGGGCGTGGAGAAGGGCAGCGGCGAGCCGCACAAGACGAAGGTCGGCTCGGTCACGAAGGCCCAGGTCAGGGAGATAGCCCAGGTCAAGATGGCCGACCTGAACGCTCACTCGATTGAGGCGGCGGAAAAGATCATCGCGGGCACGGCCCGTTCCATGGGAATCACGGTGAGCAGCTAGGCGCTGCTCACTGCTAGTGGCAGGGCCAGGCGCTGGCCCGCTGACCACGACCTCCTAGGACAGAAGGAGACTGATCATGAAGCGCAGCAAGGCATACCGCCAGGCGGCGGACCAGATCGACAGGGAACGGCTGTACGGCCCGGCCGAGGCTGTCGCGCTGGCGAAGAAGACGTCCGTTACCAAGTTCGATCCCACCGTGGAGGTCGCGCTGCGGCTTGGCGTGGATCCGCGCAAGGCCGACCAGATGGTCCGCGGCACGGTCAACCTGCCGCACGGGACGGGCAAGACCGCCCGGGTCCTGGTGTTCGCGACCGGGGACCGGGCGGATGAGGCCACTGCGGCCGGCGCCGACTACGTAGGCTCGGATGACCTGCTGGAGCGGATCCAGAGCGGGTTTCTTGACTTCGACGCCGTCGTCGCGACGCCGGACCTGATGGGCAAGGTGGGGCGACTCGGCCGGGTGCTGGGCCCGCGTGGCCTGATGCCGAACCCCAAGACCGGAACGGTCACCACCGACGTCGCCAAGGCAGTGTCCGATATCAAGGGCGGCAAGATCGAGTTCCGGGTGGACCGGCACGGCAACCTGCACTTCGTGATCGGCAAGGCGTCATTCGGCGACCGGGCGCTGGTGGAGAACTACGCGGCGGCGCTTGAGGAGGTCGTCAGGCTCAAGCCCGCCGCGGCCAAGGGCCGCTACCTCAGGAAGATCACCGTCGCCACCACGATGAGCCCGGGGATCATGGTGGACCCCAGCCGCACCCGGGTGCTGGCGGATGAGGTCGAGGAAACCGCCGCAGGCTGAGTTCGGGAAGCCGAGGCAGGCTGAGCCGGGAAGCGCAGCGGTCTGATCTGCGCCCGGTCCGGGACCGCGCGTCTAAGCCGAATTCCAGAGCCGGGCGGATGCCACCCCGGATCTGGAACTGATTTGCCGCGAGTCGGCAACTGATTTGCCGCGAGTCGGCGCGGCCGCGCGGCGCCGGGAGCGCCTGGCATGGCTTGGCCGGTACCGCGCGGCCGGCATGGCGCGGCCGGGACGGCGCGGCCGGGACGGCGTTGGCTGGCGCGGCAGCATGTGCCGTAGTGGGTTGATTGTCTGGTTCTGGGCAGTGGCGCGAAAACTTATACCGGATTATGTGAGAATATTTGGGATATAGAAGGACTTAATTTCGTCACTATCCGGTATAAGCTGCGTACGTTCCCGTGGAGGCCGGATGGGAAAGTCTTCGCTGACCACATCTGCACTATCCGCACCATCTGTATCAGCGTGGTCGCGGGACGTGCGGGCGCGGCGTCAGCGGATGTGCGGGCGCGGCGTCAGCGGATGTGCGGGCGCGGCATCGGCGTCGTGGCAGGACGTGCCGGCGGTCGGGGGAGTCGGCGGGGTCTGGAATCGGAGCCGGCAAAGTCGGCTGCACTGGGGGGACACGGCCGCTGGCCCGGTGGCGTGATTTGGCCGGCACCGCAGGGTTCCCGTAAGCTGACGACCGCCAGAGACCGTCGGCTGTTATCAGGGCATGACCGTGATAACCGAAGGCCCCGAAAGCGGGGCGGCCCGCGCAGGTGAACGAGCTGAGACCGCCGGACCGGATGGCCGGGCCGCGGTAACGCCCCGTGCGCCTGCGCCGGGGCGTTCGTCTTTCCGAGTTCCTTCGCCGGCGCCGGATGTAGCCGGGATCGTCCCGCCTCGCGGGCGCACCGGACGAGAAGGGAGGCCCATGGCGAGGGCGGAGAAGGTCGCAGCGGTGGCAGAGCTCACCGAGCGATTCCAGACGTCGGCAGGCGCCGTGCTCACCGAGTACCGCGGCCTCACCGTTGCCCAGCTCGGCGAACTGCGCGAGTCGCTGGGAGAGAACGCCACGTTCGCGGTGGTCAAGAACACGCTGACCAAGATCGCCGCCAGCGAGGCCGGCCTCGCGGATGAGCTGAGCGGCCTGCTCAGTGGCCCGTCCGCGATCGCCTTCGTCCGGGGTGACGTGGTCGAGGCTGCGAAGGGGCTGCGTGACTTCTCGAAGGCCCATCCCTTCCTGGTGATCAAGGGCGGCGTGCTCGAGGGCAAGGGCATGACGCCCGATGAGATCGACAAGCTCGCTGATCTGGAACCGCGTGACGTGCTGCTGGCCAGGCTGGCCGGCGCCATGAAGGCGTCGATGTCGGGCGCAGCCGCCACGATGGCCGCGTTGCCGGCCCAGATGGCGAGGCTGCTGGCGGCTCTGCAGGACAAGCGTGCGGCATCGGAACCCGCGGGACTCCCGTCATCTGATGAGGTGCCGGCCACTGACTCCGCCGCACTCGCGGATCCGGGGTCGGCTGCGGAGGCGGCGTCACCCGCTGACGCGGCAGTGCTGACTACGGCGTCACCCGCTGACGCGGCGTCACCCGCTGACGCGGCGTCACCCGCTGACGCAGGGGCAGCCGCTGACGCAGGGGCAGCCGCTGATGCGGTGCCCGCTGACGCAGGGCCCGCCGCTGATGCAGGGCAGGCCGCTGCGGTGGCGGTGCCCGCTGAAGGTGCTGCGGCGGCGGACGGCGAGGCCGCGGCCTCCGCTGGCGAGCAGGCCGCGGAAGCGCCACCCGGCGAGCCAGTCGCGGAAGCGCCATCCGGACAGCCAGCTGACCCAGCCGATCCAGGAGAGCCAGCGGAGCCAGCCGATCCAGCGGAGAGCTGACCAGTCCCGGCAGTCACTCAGGGACTCTGAACGTCACAACAAGCCGGCGGCCCCTAGCCGCCGTGAGACGAAGTCACACGGAGGAACCACCATCATGGCGAAGCTCAGCAACGACGCACTGCTCGACGCGTTCAAGGAAATGACGCTTCTCGAGCTGTCTGATTTCGTGAAGCAGTTCGAGGACACGTTCGATGTCAAGGCCGCGGCCCCGGTCGCGGTGGCCGCGCCGGCCGCAGGCGCTGCCGGCGGCGGGGAGGCGGAGGTCGAGGAGCAGGACGAGTTCGACGTCGTGCTCGAAGCCGCGGGCGACAAGAAGATCCAGGTCATCAAGGAGGTCCGCACGCTGACGAGCCTCGGCCTCAAGGAGGCCAAGGACCTCGTCGACGGCGCGCCCAAGCCTGTCCTGGAGCGGGTCAACAAGGAGGCCGCGGACAAGGCCAAGGCCGCCCTGGAGGGCGCCGGCGCAACCGTCACGGTCAAGTAGGCGCCGGCAGCTCGGTCAACGTCACGGTCGGGGCTGACGGGGAAACCCGGCGGCTACCCGGGCATGGGCGCACGGCGGCTACCCCGGCATGGGCGCTCCCGCGCCCGGCGTGGCATGGGTGCCCGCCCGGACATGGGTGCCCGGCCGCCGCAGTGGGTGCCCGTCGGCTGGGTGCCCGCCGGCTGGGTGCCCGTCGGCTGGGCACTCGCCGGCTACCCGGGCATGGGTGCCCGCCGCCTACCCGGGGCATGGGCACCCGGCGGCTACCCGGGGCATGGGCACCCGGCGGCTACCGGGGCATAGCGCCCCTCGGCTGGTTGTGGCGGGGCAAAAAGGCCTGCTAGCCATACATACCCACCTGAGCAGGCGGAACACTGTTGTATGCCCCCGCCAATGCCAGACAAACTGCCCGCCGGATGTGATGTTCGTCACGTAGAACGGGATGACAACACAGGGGTCCGCGGGCTTGACGTTTCGCCGCGGACAAGCGATGCTGCGTTGCAACCGTGAACCTCATAGTGGCGTACAGTTGACCAGCGGTGTGTCGTTAGACTACACTGCTAATTTGCGCTGCACCCACCTCGTCCTCGGCATACCTGAACCCTCGCGGTCCGGCCGCAGGACGTTTCGCGTGCGCGCGATGACCGTCCGCTACAAGCTCGGAAGGACCCCTGTTGGCAGCTTCGCGCAGCGCCTCAGCTACCGTTCCTGGTCCACATCGCATTTCGTTCGCTCGTATCAAAGAACCTCTTGAGGTCCCCAGCCTCCTCGCCCTGCAGACCGATTCGTTCGACTGGCTGCTCGGCAGTGATCGCTGGCGGGACCGGATCGAGGCCGAGAAGGAGAAGAGCCGCAAGGACCTCCCCGAGCAGTCGGGCCTCGAAGAGATCTTCGAGGAGATCAGCCCGATCGAGGACTTCACGGGGACCATGTCACTCTCCTTCCGTGATCACCGGTTCGAGCCGCCCAAGTACTCCGTCGAGGAGTGCAAGGACAAGGACATGACCTTCTCCGCCCCCATGTTCGTCACGGCGGAGTTCATCAACAACAGCACCGGCGAGATCAAGAGCCAGACGGTGTTCATGGGCGACTTCCCGCTCATGTCCCCGAAGGGCACCTTCGTCATCAACGGCACCGAGCGGGTCGTCGTCTCGCAGCTGGTCCGCTCGCCTGGCGTTTACTTCGACCGGCAGGTCGACAAGACGTCCGACAAGGACATCTACAGCTGCAAGGTGATCCCGTCCCGGGGCGCCTGGCTCGAGTTCGAGATCGACAAGCGGGACAGCGTCGGGGTCAGGATCGACCGCAAGCGCAAGCAGGGCGTCACGGTCCTGCTGAAGGCGCTCGGCTGGGACGAGGCCAGGATCCTCGACCGCTTCGGCGGCTTCGAGTCGATGCGGGCAACCCTGGAGAAGGACCACACGAGCGGCCAGGACGACGCGCTGCTGGACATCTACCGGAAGCTCCGTCCCGGCGAGCCGCCGACCAGGGAGTCGGCCCAGGCCCTGCTGGAGAACCTCTATTTCAACCCGAAGCGGTACGACCTGGCCAAGGTCGGCCGTTACAAGGTGAACAAGAAGCTCGGCCTTTCGCTGCCGATCCGGCAGGGCACGCTGACCGAGGACGACATCGTCTCCACCATCGAGTACCTCGTCCGGCTGCACAGCGGCGAGGAGGAGATGAAGACAGGCGACACGCTCATCCCGATCGAGACCGATGACATCGACCACTTCGGCAACCGCCGGCTGCGCACGGTCGGCGAGCTGATCCAGAATCAGGTCAGGCTCGGGCTCGCCCGGATGGAGCGCGTGGTCAGGGAGCGGATGACCACGCAGGACGTCGAGGCGATCACGCCGCAGACGCTGATCAACATCCGACCGGTGGTCGCGTCCATCAAGGAGTTCTTCGGCACCAGCCAGCTGTCGCAGTTCATGGACCAGACCAACCCGCTGGCAGGGCTCACCCACAAGCGCAGGCTGTCGGCGCTCGGCCCGGGCGGGCTGTCCCGCGAGCGGGCCGGCTTCGAGGTCCGTGACGTGCACTCCTCGCACTACGGCAGGATGTGCCCGATCGAGACGCCGGAAGGGCCCAACATCGGCCTGATCGGCTCGCTCTCCTCCTACGG
>JBEKFH010000145.1:0-10466 GCA_050013415.1 Streptosporangiaceae bacterium
GTGGGGCCCCGGCCGGGCCTCCGACGCCAGGGTGCTGGTGGTCGACGCGCTCGGCCAGCTACGGCCGTACTTCGCCAGCTGCCGCCTGCTGACCACCTACCACGCCCCCTACCACGTGCAGAACGACTGGACGGACCTCCAGATCGGCGTCTGCACCGGCCCGGCGGCCAGCTGGCGCACGCTCTGGCCGCACCTGCGGCACTACGGCTGACCCAAATTCCTGACGAACGTAGCCGTCGGGCCCGGTCACCCCGCGAACTCGCGCGCGGCCCTGGCGGCCGCGCACGGAGCGCACAGCGGGACATCGACCTCGCCCAGCACGTCCGAGCTGTACTGGCCCGTGATCACCGCGTCGAGCCGCTCGCAGACGCCGCGGTCGGCCGGATGGGCCCGGGAGCAGAAGCACAGGCAGGGCCTGCGCCGGATGGCCTGCTCCGCCCGCTCGATCACCGCCCGGACGTCAGGGCGGCTCGCCACCTCCGCGAGCGCGTCGAACGCGGGCCGAACGCGCTCAATCGCGTCGGTCACGGCCTGCCCGACTCGACGGCCGAACTCGGCCAGAGCGTCGGCGAGCTCGGTGTCCTTGTCGTCGCCCACGACCCCATCCTCCCACTCCGCCGGACCGAGGGACAGGGCGCGTCATCGGTTCGGCCGGCTGGATGGTCGCCGGACTCACCCACGATCTGCAGGAGCCGTGCGGTAGCTCGAGGACGATGATTGCTTACGGGATCCATTGCTCCAGCCCGGAAGCAGGTCATGACGAACTCCGCGCCCAGGGACACGGCCGCCGCCGCCAGCCGGCGCCGGCGGATCCTGGCGCGGACGCGGCTGGACTTCTGGCTCGACGCAGCGATCCTGGTCGGCTACACGCTCGCCTACAGCTTCGACTTCACCGGAGTCGCCATCCACGAATGGCTCGGCCTCGCGCTGGGCCTGGTCCTGCTTGTCCACCTCACCCTGCACTGGGACTGGGTGGTCCGCACCACCAGGAAACTGATCAGCCGGCGTGGCCGCGACCGCTTCATCTGGCTGGTCAACCTGGCGCTGCTGATCGCCATGACCCTGTGCGTGGCGTCGGGGATCCTGATCTCCCGGGTGGCGCTTCCCGCGATGGGGATCTTCACCGTCGGCAACGGGCCCTGGTGGACTCGGCTGCACATCCTGACCGCGGAGATAACGCTGGGCCTCGTGCCGGTGCATGTCGCGCTGCGGTGGCGGTGGATCGTTTCCGTCGGACGCCACCTCGTCACCCGGCAGCGGAAACGGCCGTCCCGGTGAAGTTCGCCCGGCAGCTGGCCGCTGTGCTGCTCGTGGTGGCCGTCGTCGCCGCCCTCGGCGTGGCCTGGGAGCGCAGCGGGGAGGCGAGCTGGCTCGGCGTGCCGCGCGACGGCGGGCCAGCCGGCCGCGGGCCCGTGATCAGCAGGGTCGCCGCAGGTCCGCCTCCCGGCCAGCGAATCCGCGGCGGGGCCGGAGTCGGGCATGTCCTGGTCCCGCGGGCGGGCGCGCCTCCGGCCGGCTTCTCCGGTCTGCCGAATGTGGTCAGGACCGCCGAGATCGAGGCGGGCGCGGCGGCCGTGGTGATAGCGCTCGATGCCGCCCGGCGGCGGCGGCGGCGAGCGAGGCGGAGGGCACCTACGGTGAGCAAGACCGGACGGTGATGAGCGCCGTCCGCGCGGCACAGGCATCCGGCGCGGCGCAGTCACCCAGTGTGCGGGCACCCGGTGTTGAGCATCCGGCGCCCAGCGGCTAGCGTGCGGGGATGTCTCAGGGCTGGCCGGCGATCTCGTACGAGCAGTGGCGTGACACGTGCGACACGCTGCACGCTCATACCCAGGTACTCGGCAAGCTGGCGGCGCGTCTCGCGCCGCCCGAGCCGCAGTTGCAGCACGCGGCGCTGCGGCTGACCGCGCGGGGCTGGGAGACGGCCCCGCTGCCGGCCCCGGACGGCTCGGGATCCCTGGTCGTCGCGCTCGACCTGCGGCTGCACGAGGCGGTCATCGAGCACAGCGGCGGGCGGGGCGAGCGGGTCGCGCTCACCCCCGACCGGCCGGTCGCGGAGGTGACCCGCGAGGTGCTGGCAGCGGTCCGCGCGGCCGGCGGCGCCGTGGCCATCGATCCCGCGCCGCAGGAGGTGCCGTGGAGCGTGCCGCTTGACCAGGATTACGAGCACGCCCGGTATGACCCCGGCCAGGTGACCGCCTACTTCGCCGCGGCGACCCGGGCGGCGCTGGTGCTTGCCGCGTTCCGTGCGCCGTATCGCGGGCGGTCGACGCCAGTCAACGCGTGGTGGGGCTCCTTCGACCTGGCGGCGAACCTGTTCTCCGGCCTCCCGGCCGATCCGCCCTCCGATGACTTCATCATGCGCAACGCGATGAATGCGCAGGAGGTCGCCGTCGGCTGGTGGCCCGGTGACGCACGGCACGGCTCCGCGGCGTTCTACGCGTACGCGCACCCGGCGCCGGCTGGGTTCGGGCGCGCCGCCCTGTCGCCCGCGGCCGCGCACTGGGATGCCGCCCTGGGCGAGTACGTTCTGGAGTGGGACGACGTCCGCGCCGGCCCGGACCCGCATGCCGCGGCACTGGAGTTCGCCCGGTCGGCGTTCCGCCACGCGTGCGCGGTGTGCGAATGGGATCCGGAGCTCGCCGCCAGCGCCGACGGGAAACCGCCGCCCGTCACCTGAACCCCGGCGGGTGCCCGCGAGTTCCGCGCCGCGCCCCGGTATCCAGTGCCGCGCCCCCGTATCCAGTGCTGACAGCGTCCCCGGCTCGATCGGGGCAACGGGAGGTTTCCGTGGATGATTACCCGAAGACGATCACGCCGGCCGGTCACGTCGAGCCGGTGCCGCGCCGGATCCGCGCGATGCTCGGCGGCGAGGTCGTGCTGGACACGACCCGGGCGCTGTACGTCTGGGAGTGGCCGAACTACCCGCAGTACTACATCCCGGTCGCCGACGTGAACCCGGCGGCGCTGGTCGACGAGCAGCATGCGCAGAAGCTGCGCTGGGGCACGGCAGGCCGGCACGGGCTGCAGGCCGGCGGGATCTCGCGGCCGGGCTCCGCGCGGGTGTACGCCGACGATGCCGCGCCCGGGCTGGCCGGCACCGTCCGGTTCGACTGGGACGCCCTCGACGCCTGGTTCGAGGAGGACGAGCAGGTGTTCGTGCACCCGCGCAGCCCCTACACCCGCGTCGACGCGCTGCGCTCCACGCGCTTGGTGCGGGTCGAGCTCGACGGCGTCGTGCTGGCCGAGTCGTCCTCGCCGGTGATGGTGGTCGAGACCGGGCTGCCGACACGCTATTACCTCAACCGCACCGAGGTGAACTTGGCGCACCTGGAGCCGACCGCGACCGTCACGGCCTGCCCCTACAAGGGCACGACCAGCGGCTACTGGTCTGTGCGCGTCGGCGAGACCGTACATGCGGACCTAGCCTGGGCCTACGACTTCCCCACCCGCCAGCTGCTGCCGATCGCCGGCCTGATCGCCTTCTACAACGAGAAGGTCGACATCAGCATCGACGGACGCCGCCTCGACCGGCCGGTCACGCATTTCTCGCGTTAAGCGATGGGATAGGAACAGCCAGGGCCGTCCAGCGCGGCATTCACCATACGGTGAATGCCTCGGCGCTGGACGGGGCCTGGCTGCCGCTGAAGAGAGCGCGCTCTGGTTAGGCGATTGCCTCCCACTCCTCGTTCGGCGCGGTGCCGAGCGGCCCGGCCGTGAGCTGGGTGCCCGAGCCCTTCCCATTCGGGTCGGTTATGGCGAGGTAAAACGCCTTGTTCTTCCAGATGTTGAACTCACCGTGAGGGCCGGCGAAATCGGTGGGAAGCCAGGTCTGGTAGGTGGATCCGTTGCACTTCCTGAGCTGCAGGCCCGAGCCGCTCGTGCCGCTCGGCTCCGACACGCACAGGCCCGAGAGGTTGGCGTTCGGCGCCCACTCGATGCTCGTCGGGGCGTCATTCGGGTTCGAGAGCACGAAGTCCTGCGTGTCCGTCTTGGCGCTGGCCGTCTCGACCAGGACCGGCGACTTCTTGGCCGCATTGCTGGGGACGGCCAGCG
The DNA here is from genome assembly GCA_050013415.1 of Streptosporangiaceae bacterium. Lineage (GTDB taxonomy): Bacteria > Actinomycetota > Actinomycetes > Streptosporangiales > Streptosporangiaceae > Palsa-506. Next base: position 4,057 of record JBEKFH010000145.1, read on the forward strand.
CGAGCTCAGGGCTCTCCAGGCCCTCGCCCTGGCAATGCGGAGTGGCTTTGCACCCGCTGCTGGTGTTCCTGATCGGCGGGGCAGATGCCGACGCGGCGGCGGGCAGCATGACGCCCACGGCCACGCTCGCGGTGATGATCGCGTAAACAATCCTGCGCATTGAGTTCACTCGCTTTCGTCGGGGGATGTTGCGGCGTCTGCCCAGCCTGGCTTGACCGGGCAGTCTCGGGCGATGTCAGGAGATGTCCGGAGACTGCCTGTAGTGTTACATAGACGTGCTGAGCGGCGGCCCGGTTGACGCATTTACCGCGGAGCCGGTGTCGGCGCCGGTCGCGGCGGCGGCCTTCGCGGCAGTGAGCTGGAGGAACTCCGCGGCCCGCCCGAAGATCTCGCCGACGGAGCGGCCCGCCAGGTAGGCCTCGTACGCCCGGTACCGCGTCATCTCCCAGGCCCGTCCCCGCGGCGGCAGCGGCTTCAGTTCCGGCTCCGGCACTGACTTCCAGGTCCAGGCGGTGACCGGGTGATCGCGCGAGCCGGCCCGGCCCGCGGCCGGCTGGATGAAGTCAACGTGATCGACGTAATGACCCATCCGGTTGCGCACGAAGCGCAGACCGCCGAGGTTTCCCTCGATCAGCCGGCGCTCCGCGGCAGGCAGGCTTGCCAGCACGGCGTCGTAGGCCTCCGCGTGATAGCGCACCAGCGTGCCGTCGACGATGGTGATCCACCACACCGCCTCGCTGATCACGGCGAACCCGCGCGCCCGGTCCGATGCCCGGACCCCGGGAAGCCGGACCGTCACGTCACGCATCGCGGTGATCGACCAGTCGAGCGCGCTCGCCTCGGCCGTCCGGTCGCCAGCGTTCTCGCGGTTCCACGCGACCCGGCAGCGCGCCGAGCAGAACCGGGCATGCTCGCGGCGCGGCGTGAACACGGTGCCGCACTGCTCGCAGACCCGGGTATCAGCCACCCAGCCATGTTACGCGTAACGCGCGCGCCGCCCTGCCGAGTCCGCGCCGAGTTAGCTGACCTGTCACCTGGTTTTTGCCTGGCTGACGGCCACCTGGCATGCGGCCCGGCTGCCGGATCTCCGGATCCCTTGACTTGTCATCTAGTTGTAGGGCTATTGTGCTAGTTAACTAGATGAAGTGGAGTCATGGTGATCGAGTTTCACCTGGACGCCGGCTCCGGGGTCGCGCCGTACCTGCAGATAATTCAGCAGGTCAGGCAAGCCCTGCGGCTCGGGCTGCTGGACATCGGTGACCAGCTTCCGACGGTCAAGGACGTGGTGGCCCGGCTGGCGATCAACCCGAACACCGTGCTGAAGGCCTACCGCGAGCTGGAGTACGAGGGCCTGGCCGCGGCCCGGCCGGGGGTGGGGACGTTCGTGACGAGGACGCTGAGCGACGGCTCGCTCGCCGCGCACGGGCCGCTGCGCCGTGACCTGCAGCGCTGGATCGCCAGGGCCCGCCGGGCCGGGCTGGACGAGGAAAGCATCGAGGCCCTGTACCGGGACACCGTCCGGGCCGCGACTAGGGAGGAAGTCATATGACCGCCGTGCTGGAATCTTCCGGGCTCGGCAAGCGGTACCGGCGGCGCTGGGCGCTGGCCGACTGCACGCTGACCATCCCGGCTGGGCATGTGGTCGGGCTGGTCGGCCCGAACGGGGCAGGCAAGACAACCCTGCTGCACCTGGCCACCGGCCTGCTGGCGCCGACCGCGGGCACGATCGAGGTGCTCGGCGGGGAGCCGGCCAGCAGCGCGGCTCAGCTCGCCAAAGTCGGGTTCGTCGCCCAGGACACGCCCACCTACGCCGGGCTGAGCGTCGCCGACCACCTCAGGCTCGGCGCGCATCTCAACCCCGGCTGGGACCACGGCCTGGCGCGCCGCCGGATCGAGCGGCTTGGCCTGGACCCCGGCCAGCGGGCCGGGAAGCTGTCCGGCGGCCAGCGCGCCCAGCTCGCGCTGACGCTGGCCATCGCCAAGCGGCCCGAGCTGCTCCTGCTGGACGAGCCGATCGCCAGCCTCGACCCGCTGGCCCGCCGCGATTTCCTCGGGATCCTGATGGAGACCACGGCCGAGCAGGAGGTCAGCGTGGTGATGTCCTCGCACCTGGTGGCCGACCTGGAGCGGATCTGCGACTACCTGATCGTGCTCGTCGACTCCCGGGTCCGGCTGGCCGGCCAGGTAGACGAACTGCTCGCGACGCACCACCGGCTGACCGGGCCGCGCCGGGACCCCGGCACGCTGCCGGCCGGCTGGCAGGTGGTGGAGGAAAGCCACACCGACCGGCAGAGCACGCTGCTGATACGTGCGGGCACGCCGGTCCACGACCCTGGCTGGGCCGTCGACCCGGTCGGCCTGGAGGACCTGGTCCTTGGCTACATGAGCCAGGCCGCGAGCGGGGCGCCCGCCCGCCGTCCCGAGATGGAGGCACAGCGATGATCTGGCTCACCTGGCGGCAGTTCCGTACCCCGGCATGGGTGGCGGCGACCGCGCTCGCCGCGGCCGCCATCCTGCTGGCGGTCACCGGCCTGCACCTAGCCCACCTGTACGACACCAGCGGGATCGGGACCTGCCACGGCCACGGCGACTGCGGGCAGCTGGCGAGCAACTTCCTGACCCAGGTTGCGGCCAGCAACCTGTACCACACCATTTATCTGCTGGGCATCGCGGGCCTGTACGTCGCGCCCGCCATCATCGGCATCTTCTGGGGAGCGCCGCTAGTCACCCGCGAGATCGAGAACGGCACCCTGCGGCTGGCGTGGAACCAGAGCGTCACCCGGACCCGCTGGATCGCGGTCAAGCTCTCGCTGGTCGGCCTGCTCGCGATGGCCACCGGCGGGCTGCTCAGCCTCATGGTGACCTGGTCGGACAGCCCGATCGACCGGGCCGCCGCGATGGCGACGGGACCGGGGCCTGCGCTGCTGAGCCGCATCACGCCGGTGCTGTTCGGCGCGCGCGGCATCGCCCCGATCGGCTACGCCGCGTTCGCCTTCGCGCTCGGCGTCACCGCCGGAGTGCTCATCCGCCGGACCGTGCCCGCCATGGCCGCCACCCTGGCCGTGTTCATCACCGTTCAGATCGCCTGGCCGATGCTGGTCCGGCCGCATCTCATCGCGCCGGTCCGCAGCATCACGGCGTTCGATGCCGGCTCCATCATCGGCCTGAGCATGCAGAACGGCGGTCAGATGACGGTGCTCACGGCCGTGAGCAAGCCTGGCGCCTGGGTGCTGACCAACCAGGTCGTCGACGCGGCCGGCCATCCGTTCACCGGCCCGGCCCCGCAGGCCTGCACTACGAACTCCTTCCCGGTCTGCGCCGACGCGCTTGCCCGGCTGCACCTGCGCCAGGTGGTCACCTACGAGCCCGCGAGCCGCTACTGGCCCTTGCAGGGGTACGAGACGGGAATCTTCGTCGCGCTCGCCCTCGTCCTGGCCGCGTTCTGCTACTGGCGGATCCGCCGGCGCCTGTCCTGATGGCCAGCTCCCCGGGTCCGGTCAGGCGCTCCGGTAGCGGAGGACCGCGACGGGCGTGCAGACGACGAGCAGCAGGGCCGACCAGGCGAGGGCCAGGGCGACGTCACTGCCGGATCCGAGGATCAGCGCGCGAACGGCGTTGACCATCGGGGTGATCGGCTGGTAGCGCGAGAATGGCTGGAGCCAGCCTGGCATCGACGCCGCCGGGACGTAGGTGCTGGAGATGAACGCGAAGACGAAGGCGATCAACGACAGGCCCTGGGCAGCTTGCACGCTGGGCGCGAACAGGCCGATGACGATGAAGACCACCGTGAACACGACGGCATAGACGAGGCACAGGCCGAGCGCGGCCAGGCCGTCGGGAACGGTCCCGCCGAGGCGGAAGCCGAAGAGGAAGCCGAAGCCGGCGGTGACCAGGATCGACCACGCGTTCGTGGCGGAGTCGGCCAGTGCCCGGCCCGCGACGATCGCATACCTCGGCACCGGGAGCGAGAGCAGCCGGGCGGTGAACCCCTGGGCGCGGTCCTCCGCCACCGCGACGGCGACGCCGCCCCCGGTGAAGAGCACGATCGTGGCGACGTAGCCCGGCACGAGGTAATTGACATAGCCCGACGGGCCGGCCTGGATGGCGCCGCCGAACACGTACCGGAAGCTGAACAGGAACAGCGCGGACTGGACTACCCCCATGACGCTCAGGCCGGGGGTCCTGAAGTACTTCCGCAGCGCCCGGCGCGCCACCTCCAGGGCGGCCCGGGCCCCACCCGGCGGCGCGCTCGGGCGGGTGATAGGGGCGTTCGGGGCGATAGTCTGCGTCATGGTCATTGCGGGCTCCTGTCCTGGCCTTGGTCTGCGGTGAGCGCGAGGAACGCCTCGTCGAGCGTTGGCCGCCGCAGCCCGATCTCGTCGATGGTTATCGCGGCGCCTTCGAGGAGGCCGATCGCCGCCCGCAGCTCGCTCGCACCGCCCGCGCTCCTGACGCTGGCGCGCCGCGAGCCCCGGTCAATCCTGGGCGGGCTCGACGTGACCCGCTGCAGGATCAGGCCGGCGGCATCGAGCAGGGACGCGTCCGGCACGGCCACCTCGATGACGTCGTGCCCCACGCTCGCCTTGAGATCGTCCAGCGGGCCGGACGCGATCACGCGGCCGCGGTCGATCACGATGACATGGTCGGCGAGTTCGTTGGCCTCGTCGAGGTAGTGCGTGGTCAGCACGACGTCGGTACCGCCGGCCACGAGGGCGCGCACGGCGTCCCAGACTTCCCGCCGGCCGGCCGGATCCAGCCCCGTCGTCGGCTCGTCGAGCAGCAGCAGCCGCGGCGCGCCGACAAGGCTGGCACCGAGGTCGAGCCGGCGGCGCTGGCCTCCGGAGTAGGTGCCGGAGCGCCGGCCCGCAACGTCCTCCAGGCTGAGCTGCTCGATCACGATGGAAGCCGCCCGCCGCGCTGCCCTCCCGTCGTGCCCGAACAGCTGGGCCGTCATCTCCAGGTTCTCCCGCCCGGTCATCGTGGGCTCGACCGCGGCGAACTGGCCAGCCAGGCCGATGTCGCGGCGGACGGCGACCGGGTCGGCCGCGACGTCACGGCCCCGCACCCGCAGCGTGCCGCTGGTCGGCCGCAGGAGCGTGGCCACCGTCCGGACGAACGTGGTTTTCCCGGCGCCATTCGGCCCGAGTATCGCCAGCACCTCCCCCGGCGGGGCGGTCATGTTAAGGCCGTCCAGGGCGGTGACCTTGCCGAACCTGACGGTGAGTCCGCTCGCTTCCAGGAGCGGCGCTGCCTGCGCTGATCGGGTGACCTGCTCGGTTAGTCGCATGGCAAGATAGTTTCATAGATACTAGTTTCTAGTCAACCTATCTTTGAAATACTAGTAGTGATAAAACTAGTCGGCTGTATGTCATCGCGGACGGCCGGGCCTTCGGAGGCAGCCGTCACGCCTTCCGGCCGGTTTCACCATGGTGGCGACTAGTGCGCCGGCAACTAGTAGACTGACGTGCATGGACTCCAGGCTCCGCTCGTCGCCGCTCGCGCTGGCCGTGCTGGGCCTGCTGGTGATGGGACCGCTGCATCCCTATGGCATGCAGCGGCTGATCAAGCTGTGGGGCAAGGACCAGGTCGTCAACGTGGGCCAGCGAGCGAGCCTGTACAAGACGATCAAGCGACTGGACGAGGCTGGCCTGATCGCGGTCCGCCAGACCGAGCGCGATCAGCTCTACCCCGAGCGGACCGTCTACGAGCTGACCGAGGCCGGGCGGCGGCAGATGCTGGAATGGCTCTCCGACATGCTGGCGGTTCCCAGGAACGAGTTCCCCCGGTTCCCTGCCGCGCTCTCCTTCGTGATGCTGCTGGGACCCGAGGAGGCCATGACCGTGCTCGAACGCCGGGCCGCCGTCCTCCGCGAGAACCTGGCCACGCTCGACGGCGACCTGAAGGCTTACTCGGCCAGCCTGCCGAGGGTGACCTTGCTGGATGACGAGTACCAGCGCGCGGTGACCGGCGCCGAGCTTGACTGGATCAGCGGAGTGCTCGGCGACCTGCGGACCGGCGCCCTGAGCTGGAGCGAGGCGGAACTCACCGACGCGGCGATGAGTTTCCTGCACTCCCCCGAGGGCATCAGCGCCGACATCGCCCCGGCCGGCTGACCGCCGGAACCGGATTTATGCGGACTCGGGAGTCTCGGCGGTGTCCGGCCCGGGCTGGCCGGCGTCCGGCTGGTCGGAGTCTGGCAGGTCCTGCTCCCGGTCGGCGGGCGACAGGCGTGCCTTGGCCCTGCTGACGTACTCGTCCACGTAGCTCAGCCCGCTCAGCGTCATGATGTCATACATGATCTGGTCGGTGATCGCCCGCAGCACCAGCTGGTTCGCGACGCCTAGCCGGTAGCGCTCGAACGTCAGCGGCTTGCCGAAACGCACCTCGACGTTCCCCGGCACCGGCCATGA
>JBEKFH010000146.1:0-10386 GCA_050013415.1 Streptosporangiaceae bacterium
GTCACCCGGCCAGCCTGCTGTGGAAGGAGCCGGGCTACCAGCAGGGCGTCGTGCCCCCAGCGCTCGCCACGGCACCCGGCAACCGCGGTGGTCCCGTCCGCTCGGTGCCGGACATCAGCGCCGACGCCGATCCGTTCACCGGATTTGCCGTGGGCTTGCTCACCTTCCACGCCAAGAAGCACCTGCCGCCCTCCTACGCCGAGTTTGTCGTCGGCGGGACCAGCCTGTCCTCACCCACGGTGGCCGGAATGGTGACCGCGGCCGAGCAGGGGCAGTCCGGGGCGTTCGGGTTCATCAACCCGGCGATCTACAAGCTGGCCGGGACCAGCGCCTTCCTCGACCCCCTGCCGCTGACCAGCAGCAGCCCTGCGCTGTACCGCGGGATTGTGTGCCCCGCCTACACGTGCGGCATCACGGGGCTGCTGACCAACGACGACCAGAGCACCAGCCTGCTCGGCTACACCGGGCAGGTCACGCTCAAGGGCTACGACAACATGACCGGTATCGGCACGCCTAACGGGCCGAAGTTCATCACGGCCCTGCGCGGCCTGGAGAAGTAGGCGCGGTCACGCCGATCTGTCACGGCAGCCGAGGCGGCCAGCCCCGGCTGCCGTGACACGTTCACTGCCGTGACACGCTCAGCGCCCACTTCGCCTGCGGCGTGCAGGGCGGCGAACGCCGCTTCCGTGGTGACTGCGATCGGGATGATGCGCTCGGCGGACTCCGCCCGGATCCGGGCCGGCGGGCACGGGCATCCGCTGGGTTCGGTCCGGCGACGTGTCGCGCACAATCACGACGAGGACGTACAGCAGCAGGAGCGTTACTCCGTCGAAGAACAGGCCCCCGGCAATGTTCGCGATCGCCGAGCCGTCGCCATTGGTGAGATTCCGCCCGGTGCCCCAGGCCCAGAGCGGGTCGCGGACACTGAACGGCTGGCCGAGTGGCACCTGGGTGCCCCAGGTGACGTCCGCGCCGCTGTGGGATAGGTAGCCCTCGGTCACCAGGTGGCAGCCGCCGCCCCGGGGCAGGCCGGTGCAGGCCTGACCGTAGGACACCGGGTTGAAGGTGTCCCGGTTCCCCGCGCCGACCGCATAGGCCCACGCGTTCACTTCGGCGGGCAGGATCCACACGGTGATACCGGTCATCGCGACGAGCATGACAATGGCGGCCACCCAGCTACCACGGTGACGCGGCGGGTAGCGATACGCGTGCGCGTACAACGGATAATGCGAAACGCTGCCCTTCGCGCTGATCCGGACGCCCACCTCGGCGCCCTGGATGCGTGCTGTATCGACGATGACGACAACGAGCCCGGCCAGAACCAGGACGAGCAGCACGAGGACCGGGACAACGCGGAGGGCTCCCGCCGTCCCGGTCAGGCTGCGGGACTGGCTGGCACCGATCACTGCGTAAATCACGAGGCCGATCAGGCTGCCTGCCGCCACCCAGGCCCACCCGCGCCGCCGGTGATGCAGCCTGACGAGCCTGGCAACATCCGATGACTCGCTGGCATCCCGCCGTGGTGGCGCCTGCGGCATGGGCGCTCCTCGCATGCAGCGTGCCGTTTCCCGCCTATGGTAGGCACGGCTCCCGGCCGGGCAAGGCCAGGCCGAAGGCACGCGCCGCGAACACCGTCAGCCCGGGTTCCTGATGCCATAGGCCGTTCTCATCGGCGTCCAGGCCCAGGCAATCGCGGTACCACGCGCCCAGGGCCGCCGGGTCGGCGGCCCGCATGAAGTACCTGCCGATTCCGATCACGCGTTCCATGCCGCTATCTTGCCAGGACGGCGGCCGCCGCCCCGGGTGTGCTTCCACCGTAAGCTCACGGTTACGCCAAGCGAGCAGCCAACGGAACCGCCGCCGGGCCCGGTGCGGGCGTAGCCTGACTGCGTGCGTGGTGGGCGTGCCATAGTGGGCCGCTCCGCTGAGTCGGGGCTGATCCGCAGGCGGTTGGCTGCGGGCCGCGCTGGCCGCGGCGGCGTGATTCTGCTCGCCGGGGAACCGGGGATCGGGAAGACGGCGCTGGCTGCGGAGGTGGCCGACGAGGCCCGGCGCGGCGGCATGGTCGCAGCGTGGGGACGGTGCCGCGAGGACGGTGATGCACCGCCGTACCGGCCATGGGTTCAGGTGCTCCGGGAAGTGCTGGAGCGGTGCGGCCGGCCAACGGCAGGCTCAGATCGTGACCGGCTCCTTGCGCCCTTGCTCGCAGCGTCAGGCGACAGGACCTGGGATGAGCAGGGCAGGCCGGATCGGTTCCGGCTTTTCGACGCGATGGTGTCGGCGCTTGCCTGGCCGGGGTCTCCGGGAGTGCTTGCGGTCATCGACGACTTGCACCGGGCCGATGAGGCATCGCTAGCGTTCCTGCGCTATCTCGCGGCCGAAGTGGATCAGTTGCCGCTTGTCGTGCTCGGAGCCTACCGGGACACCGAGGCCGGCCCCGGCCATCCTCTGATGGCGGCCATGGGGGCGATGGCGGACGGGGGTGCGCTGGAGGTTCTGCCCCTGCCGGGTCTGGCTGAGGCTGAGGTCCGGGCGATCGTCACCCGGCAGGCTGGCCCGGTACAGGACGAGGTGGCCGATCAGATTGTCGCCCGGGCGGAAGGCAACCCGTTCTTCGTGGTGGAGATAGCCAGGCTGCTGCGCTCGGCCCGCGGGGAGCTACAGCTTCACCCACGCACTCGTGCAGGCGGCGATCTACGGCGGGCTGCCTTATGGCGAGCGAACCTTGCTGCACAGGCACGCTGCCGCTGCCATCGCCGCGCTGAACCGCGACGACGATGAGACCGTGAGCGCACTGGCGTATCACAGCTACCGCGGAAGCCTCGGCGGCGATCCCGGCGCCGCCCTCGGGCACGTGCTGGCCGCCGGGCGGCGCGCCGGGCAGCGGCTCGCGTTCGAGGAGGCCGCCCGGTGGCTGGGATGCGCGCTCGAGCTCACCGAGCGAGCAGCCGTCGAGCCCCGCACGTACATGTCACTGCTCTGCGAGGCCGCCGACGCCGAGATCAGCGCCGGCGCCGCCGCCATGGCGCGTTCGCACTACGAATCGGCCGCCGGCCTGGCCCGCCGGCACAGGGACACTGCCATGCTCGCCCGGGCGGCGCTGGGCGTGGGCTCCACCGTTGTCACGGCCGGGCACGTGGACTGGCCGCTGGTCCGGCTGCTCCAGGAGGCTGACGCCTGCTCCGAGAATGTGGCCGCTCGGGTGAGCTTGCAGAGCCGGCTGGCCATCGAGCTGTACTGGCACCAGGGAAGCGAGCCCTCACGACAGCGGAGCCTGGCCGCTCTCGCGGCAGCGGAGACAAGCGGCAGCGACGAGGTCCTGACGGTCGCGCTGCACGCCCGCCAGTTCACCTTGCGCGGCCCTGGCAACCTCGACGAGCGGATCGCCATCGGCGAGCGGCTGACCGAGCTGGCCGCTGGCACGGGCAACACCGACCTGTCATTTCAGGGGGCCGTCTGGCTGGCAGCCGACGTCCTGCGGAAAGGCGACCTGCCCCGGTACCGGAGCCTCGCCGAGGAGCTCGACGCCCAGGCCGCCAGGACCCGGCGCCCGCTGTGGCGCTGGTACTCGACCGTCATGCGGGCCCAGCTCGCCGCCGTGGAAGGCCGCGTCGACAATGCCTACGAGGCGACCGAGGCGGCCGGCGCGCTGGGCCGCCAGCTCGGTGTTGAGGTCGCCGCCGCTTACCGCATCGGCCAGCTGTGCGTCCTGCACCGCGAACGGCACGGCCTGGCTCCCCTCCTCAAGGACATCCAGGAGGTCAGCGCCCGCCTTCCCTATTTCGTGACCATCCGGGCGCTGGCCGCGCTGACCGCGGCCACCACCGGCCGTCATCGGTCCGCAGCGTGGGAGATCGATCGGCTCAGCGGTCACGATTTCGCCGCTGTGCCGGGAGACGCGCTCTGGGTCGCCACTATCGCGCTGATGCTCGAGGCCGCAGCTATCTCCCGTTCGCCCCATACCAGGACACTCGTGGGGCTCCTTACCCCGCATCGCGGAACTCTCGTGGTTCAGGGCCTGCCGAGCTGCTGGGGGTCGGTCGACCGATTCGTCGGCCTGGGGCAGCGGGCACTAGGGGACCTGCGGGCCGCTGACAGAGCTCTCGCCGATGCGCTCGCCATGGAATCAGATCTCCGGGCACCGATTTTCACGGCACGCACGAAGGTCGACCTGTCGCGGCTTCGTTTGCAGTGCGGCAGCCGTCGCCAGGCCGCGGAACTGGCCGCGGAGGCGGCCGCCACGGCGGAGCTGCTGCACCTCGACGCGCTCGCCGAGGAGGCCAGGAGCGCGACGGGCAGCGCCGACCCGGCCTGGAACCCGCTCTCGCGCAGGGAGCGGGAAGTGCTCGCCCTCGTCAGCGAGGGCGAGTCCAACAAGGACATCGCCGCACGCCTGGTGATCAGCCTCAACACCGTCGAGCGCCACCTGGCGAACATCTACGGGAAACTCGGCGTCCGAGGCCGGGCCGACGCCGCCGCCTACGCAGTCAGGTCCGGCCTCGCATCCCGGTGACCCAATGGTGGTTTTCCGTGATGCAAGCGCAGCTGCAGCCGGTCCATCATTGCTTCGACCATTCCACCAGCCCGCACAGTAAGGAGGCACCATGCCCATCGTCGTCGTCTTCGACTTCCCCGGCGAGGACATCGCCAAGTACCACAAGGTCTTCGAACTCGGCGGCCCCGCTGTGAACGCGCAGCCGAGCCGCCTCGACCATGTCTGCTACACCACCGACAACGGCTTCACCGTCATTGACGTCTGGGCAGACGAAACCAGCTTCACCGCGTTCGGCTCTATCATCGGTCCCGCCCTCGCAGGAGCCGGCCTGGACCCCAAGCCGACCATCCATACGCTGGTGGCCACCATGGGAAAGGATGGCAGGCAGGTCATCTACTGACCCGCTGGGTAAGATGCACGGGTGACCACCCAGGGAATCAAGACAGTGCTGCATCCCGTGTCCGACCTGGCGAAGGCCAAGGCGGTGTACGCCGCGCTGCTCGGCACGGCGCCGCAGACCGACGAGGCCTACTACGTCGGTTTCGAGGCCGCGGGACAGCAGATCGGGCTGGTGCCGGGCGGCGGCCCGCAGGCCATGACCTCACCGGTGGCCTTCTGGCACGTGCCGGACATCGAGGCGAAGCTGGCCGAGGTGACCGCCGCGGGCGCCACCGTGCGGGAGGCCGCGCATGACGTCGGCGGCGGCCGGCTGGTGGCGACCGTGACCGACCCCGACGGCAACGTTCTCGGGCTGCTTCAGGACCCGTGAGGGCCGGCCTGGCCACCGGGACAGCCGGCCAGTCGCCTGCCCGCCGCGTTGCCGACAGCCACGACCTGATCCGCGTGGTCGGCGCGCGGGTGAACAACCTCAAGGACATCAGCGTCGAGATACCGAAGCGCCGGCTGACGGTGTTCACCGGCGTCTCCGGCTCGGGCAAGAGCTCGCTGGTGTTCGGCACGATCGCCGCGGAGTCGCAGCGGATGATCAACGAGACGTACAGCGCCTTCGTGCAGGGCTTCATGCCGGCGCTGGCGCGGCCCGAGGTGGATGTGCTCGAGGGGCTGACGACCGCGATCATCGTCGACCAGGAGCGGATGGGCGCTGATGCCCGCTCGACGGTCGGCACCGCCACCGACGCCAACGCGATGCTGCGCATCCTGTTCAGCCGGCTCGGCCAGCCGCAGATCGGCTCACCCCAGGCGTTCTCCTTCAACGTCGCCTCGATCAGCGGGGCGGGCGCGGTCAGGTTCGAGCGCGGCGGGAAGACCGTGCAGGAGCGGCGCAGCTTCAGCATCACCGGCGGCATGTGCCCGCGCTGCGAAGGCCGGGGATCAGTCACCGACATCGACCTGTCCCAGCTCTACAACGAGAACGCGTCGCTCAGCGACGGCGCGATCACCGTTCCCGGCTACACCGGGGGCGGCTGGAACTCCCGGCTGTACAACGAATCGGGCTTCTACGATCCGGACGTGCCGGTCCGCACGTTCAGCAAGAAGGAACTGAACGACTTCCTGTACCACGAGCCGGTCAGGATGAAGATCGCGGGCATCAACATGACCTACGAGGGCCTGGTCCCGCGGATCCAGCGGTCGATGCTGTCCAAGGACCCCGAGGCGATGCAGCCGCACGTCCGGGCGTTCGTGGATCGCGCGGTCACCTTCACCACCTGCCCGGAATGCGGCGGCACCCGGCTCAGCGAGGAGGCCCGGTCCTCGAAGATCCAGGGCATCAGCATCGCCGACGCGTGCGCGATGCAGATCAGCGACCTGGCCGGGTGGGTCGACGACCTCGACGAGCCGTCCGCGGCGCCGCTGCTCGCCGCGCTCAAGCAGAACCTCGACTCGTTCACGGAGATCGGCCTGGGCTACCTCGCACTCGACCGGCCCACGATCACGCTCTCGGGCGGCGAGGCCCAGCGCACCAAGATGATCCGCCAGCTCGGCTCGTCGCTCACCGACGTGACCTATGTCTTCGACGAGCCGACAGTCGGGCTGCACCCGCACGACATCCAGCAGATGAATGACCTGCTGCTGCGGCTGCGGGACAAGGGCAACACGGTGCTCGTGGTGGAGCACAAGCCAGAGACGATCATGATCGCCGACCACGTGGTCGACCTCGGGCCCGGCGCTGGCACGGCAGGCGGCACCGTCTGCTTCGAAGGCACCGTGGAGGACCTGCGGAATAGTGACACCATCACCGGGCGGCACCTGGGCGACCGCGCCGAACTGAAGTCCTCGCTGCGGTCGCCGTCCGGGCACCTGGAGGTGCGCGGCGCCAGCCTGCACAACCTGCAGGACGTGGACGTCGATATCCCGCTCGGCGTGCTGACCGTCATCACCGGGGTGGCGGGATCGGGCAAGAGCTCGCTGATCCGCGGCTCGGTGTCCGGGCGCGACGGGGTGGTGACGGTCGATCAGGCCCCGATCCGTGGCTCGCGGCGCAGTAACCCGGCCACCTACACCGGGCTTCTCGACCCCATCCGCAAGGCGTTCGCGAAGGCCAACGGCGTTAAGCCCGCCCTGTTCAGCCCGAACTCCGAGGGCGCGTGCCCCAACTGCAACGGCGCCGGGGTCATCTACACCGACCTGGCCATGATGGCTGGCGTCGCCACCACCTGCGAGGTATGCGGGGGGAAGCGGTTCGACGCCCCTGTGCTGGATTACCATTTCGGCGGCCACGACATCAGCGAGGTGCTGGCGATGCCGGTAACCCGCGCCCAGGAGTTCTTCGGCGCCGGCGAGACGAGCACGCCGGCCGCGCACGCGATCCTCGGCCGGCTCGCCGACGTGGGGCTCGGCTACCTCAGCATCGGCCAGCCGCTCACCACGCTGTCCGGCGGCGAGCGGCAGCGGCTCAAGCTGGCCACCAGGATGGCCGAGAAAGGCCGGGTCTACGTCCTGGACGAGCCGACCAGCGGCCTCCACCTCGCCGACGTCGAGCAACTGCTCGGCCTGCTCGACCGGCTCGTCGACTCCGGCACGTCGGTCATCATCATCGAGCACCACCAGGCGGTCATGGCGCACGCCGACTGGATCATCGACCTCGGCCCCGGCGCCGGCCACGAGGGCGGCCGGATCGTCTTCGAGGGCACGCCCGCCGATCTCGCCGCCGCCCGGTCCACCCTCACCGGCGAGTACCTCGCGGCCTACGCCGGCGCCTGAGCGGCATTAAGGGCCAAGGATCTCCAGGTGCACCGGGCATGCTGCGTTGTAATGCTTCAAGGTCAGCTTCCCCTGGGAATACGCCCACGAGCACGTACAGAAATTAGGTACGTGATCGGACGTTATGACCTCGGCAGGAACGCCGCTACGCCGCTCGGCGCGACCTGGCCGGTACGGCAGCGGCTCTCCGATGAGGGCCAGGACAGGTCCCTCGGTCCTGGCTTCCTGGACAGATCCGTCCGCTAGCGCCAGCCACTCCCGTGGCCTGGCCCCTGAGGACAGGGCTGGTACGTGCCGTTTGACGCGCACCCTGGCTCCGGGGATTTTGTCGCTCGCCCGGCTTTCCATGTCCTGCAGAATATCCGCCGGGCGGAAAGGGTGATTCTCGTGGCCGGCGACCCGGGCCCGCGAGGGTCAGGCTGTTACTACCTCAACCTCGCCGATTCCGAGCGCCGTGACGGGGGCCCTGATCTGGGAGGCGTCGCCGACCAGGATCGTGACCAGGCGGCCCGCCGGGAACGCCGCGATGACCGCGGCTGTTGCCTCGGCGGTACTCGTCTGGGCCAGGCGCGCGTACAGCCGTGCCTGGTAGTCGTCCGGCAGGTGCTGCTCCACCTGATCCGCCAGCGTCCCGGCCACCGACGCCGCCCGCTCGTACCGCAGCGGCGCGACGCCCACCAGGTTCTGCACCGCGGTGTCGCGCTCTGCCTCGGTCAGTCCTTCCGCGGCCAGCGTCCGCAGCACGGTCCGCACGTCATCGAGCGCGGGACCGGTGGACGCGGTGTCCACGGAGCCGCTGATGGCCAGCAGCGACATGCCCGGGCCGCGGGCTGCGCCATCCGGCGCCGGCGATAGCAGTACCTGCTGGGAGGCCCGCACCCCGTAGGTGTAGCCCTTCTCCTCGCGGAGAACCCGGTCCAGCCGGGACGTGAGCGTGCCGCCCAGGCAGTACGTGCCGAGCACCAGGGCCGGCCATGCCGGGTCGCGCCGGTCCGGGCCGGCCCGCCCGATGAGCAGCTGCGTCTGGACGGCGCCGGGCCGGTCCACGATGATCACGCGGCCGGTGTCGTCGGGGGTGACCGGCGCCGTCGGCGCCGGCCCGGCGGCATCGCCGTCCCATCCGCCGAGCGTGTCGGCCAGCACGGCGTCCAGGTCGACATCCGTCAGGTCGCCCGCGATGACCGCGGTGGCCGTGGCCGGCCGCACCCGGGCCTGGTAGAGCGCGCGCACGCCCGCCGCGTCGATCCGCGGGACGGTGTCCTCGGTGCCCTTGCGCGGCCGGGACAGCCGCGCGGACGCCGGGAACAGCTCGCGGGCAAGCTGCCGGGCCGCACGCCGGCCAGGATTGGCCATCTCCAGCGGAATCTTGTCCAGCCGGTTGCGGACCAGCCGCTCGATCTCGCTGCCGGGGAACGCGGGCGCGCGCAGCGCCTCGGCGAGCAGCCCGAGCGCCCTGGGCAGGCGGGAGACGGGGACCTCCAGCGAGACCTGCGCGCCCGGGTAGTCGGCGCTGGCGTCGAGCGTCGCGCCGCAGCGCTCCAGCTCAGCGGCGAACTCCTCGGCGGTGTGCTTGCTGGTGCCCTCCGACAGCGCGCTCATCATGATCGCGGCGATGCCGTCCAGCCCGTCGGGCTCCGCGTCGAGCGGCAGGTCCAGACAGATCGACACGGCTGCCACCTGCTGCCCGGGCCGGTGGCAGCGCAGCACGGCCAGCCCGTTGGCCAGCACGCCGCGGCCGGGCACGGGGAAAGTCCAGGGCCTCGCCTGCCCGGGCGCCGGCTGGGGGTGGAAGTCCATGGTCATGGCTCGTACACCAGCACCGCGCGGTTGTCCGGGCGCAGCCGCGCCGCGGCGACCGCCCGGACTTCCTCGGCGCTGACATCGAGGATCCGGCTGACCGCGGTGAACGCGAGCTGCGGGTCGCCGAACAGGACCGCGTACCGGCACAGCTCGTCGGCCCGGCCGGCCACCGTGGCGAGCCGGTCCAGCCATTCGCGTTCCACCAGGGCGCGGGCCCGCTCCATCTCCCCGGCGTCCGGCGGCTCCGCGCGCAGGAGCGCCAGTTCCTCGTCGACGGCGTCCCCGATCTGCGGGATCTCGGTGCCGCCGGAGGCTTTCACGTCCAGCAAGCCGAGCGAGGGGGCGCCAGCCAGACGCAGCAGCCCGGCGCCGGCCGTGACGGCAGTGCGGTCGCGGCGCACCAGCCGGTTGTACAGCCGGGACGCCGTGCCGTCGCCGAGTACGGTGAGCGCCAGCTCGGCCGCGTCGCACTCGCGCGTGCCGTCGCGCGGCATCCGGTAGGCGGCCATCAGCGCGCGCGCCGGGACGTCTTCCCGGATGTCCTCCCGGAGCTCGGCGCCGATGATGTCGGGCAGCGCGGCGTCGCGGGGCGGCACCTTGCCGTCGTGGGGCGGGATGGAGCCGAAGTACCTCCCGGCCCACCGGAGCACCTGCTCCGGGTCGATGTCGCCGACGACTGCCAGGACCGCGTTGTCCGGCGCGTAATTCGCGCGGAAGAACGCGCGCGCGTCGTCCAGCGTCACCGCGTCCAGGTCGGCCATGGAGCCGATGGGCAGGTGGTGGTACGGGTGGCCCTCGGGGTAGGCGAGCGCGGCCATCCGCTCGAACGCGGTGCCGTAGGGCACGTTGTCGTAACGCTGCCGGCGCTCGTTCTTGACCACGTCGCGCTGGTTCTGCAGGGACTCCTCGTCGAGCGCCGCCAGCAGCGA
>JBEKFH010000147.1:0-10353 GCA_050013415.1 Streptosporangiaceae bacterium
CGGGCGCTGGGAAAAGATCGGCGGGCAGGAATGGTCAGCACCGGACGTCGCCGCCCGGTAACTGGCAGACTTCACGCAAAGCCGAACGCGGCCTTATGCGGCCAGTGCCCGCGGAGGGGATAATCGATGTGCCGGCTATTCGGGATGACCGCCGGGGCCAAGCCGGTCGGCGCCACCTTCTGGCTTCTGGACGCCCCCGACTCGCTGGAGGCGCAGAGCCACCGCAATGTCGACGGAAGCGGGATCGGCTTCTTCGATCCCGAGGGACACCCCGTCCTGGACAAGCAGCCGGAGCCCGCGTTCGCCGACGAGGAGTTCATCCGGGAGGCGAAGCACGCGGTGTCGACGACCTTCGTCGCCCACGTGCGCTGGGCGACCTCCGGCGCCCGGATCGTCGCGAACACGCACCCGTTCACGATGAACGGCCGGATCATGGCGCACAACGGCGGCTTCGGCGACCTCGCCCGCCTCGACTATCAGCTGGGCACCTACCGCAAGCTCGTCCGCGGCGACACCGACTCGGAGCGCTACTTCGCCCTGATGGTCCAGCAGACCGACGCCCACGGCGGGGATATCGGCGCCGGGATCACGGCCGCGGCGCGATGGATCGGCGAGCACCTGCCGGTCTCCTCGCTGAACGCGATCGTCACCGCGCCCGGTGAGCTGTGGGCGCTGCGCTACCCGGGCCAGCATGCGCTGCACATCCTCGAGCGGCCCGCCGGGAACAGCGTCCCGGCCGCCCAGGACACCCGGGCTGGCACTCCCGCGGGCCAGCCGGCGCCGGCCCGCCCGGGCCTGCACCTGCGCAGCTCCACATCGTCGATTCACGCCCCCGCGCTGCGCTCGGTGCCGACCGTGGTCGTCGCCTCGGAGGAACTCGACGGGGAGCGCGACTGGCGGATGCTGGAACCCGGCGAGCTGATCCACGTCCGCCGCGACCTCAAGGTCGAGTCCGCCGTGGTGATCACCGAGCCGCCGGCCCGCCTGGTGCCGCTGCCCGCGGGCAACCCGAACGTCGACACCTGACCGAATACCGCGGGGAGTCGGCGACGCCAATGACGTGGTTGGGACTCCAGTGCGGTAACAGCGACAGTGGAGTCCCAACCACGCTGTTGCGGCGGGGATAATCCTGGCTGAGAAATCCCCGGGATCATGGAATACCGCCCGCGCCAGCCGGCGCGCGGGCGGGCCCGCCCGCGCCCGGTCGCGGCGGGCTCAGCCGATGAGCGGCAGCCGGGGATCGTCGTGCGGCGCCCGGCCCGACGCGGCGCGCACCCAGGCCATGTCGTCAGCCAGGTCCGCGGGCCGCCCCGGCACGTAACGCCTGGCGATCAGCTCGTCCAGGATCGCGGCCGTCGCCGCGAGCCCGTCGGCGGTGGCGATGCTGCCCTGGCCGAGCGCGTCGGTGAGATCGAGTCCGTGCACGACGGCCTCGACGATCCGGCTGGGCACGAACTCCCCGAGCTGCATCAGCGCGTAATAACCGGAGCCGACCGCGTCGGGAGTGGTGGCGCGCGACTCGTCGATGGCCCGGCTGAACGTCTCGTGCAGGACGCCGGTCATGTCCGCCGGCTTCTTCCCCTCCACCATGGTGTACGCGTAGCTGTAGACGACCGGGGCGACCTCCGCGCGGGGGAAGATGAAGAAGCTCACCCGGTCGCGCCCGACCTGGCCATCCTGCTGGCTGGAGATCAGCATCCGGGTGAGCCCGATGGATATATCGAAATGGCCCGCCAGCTCGAACAGCGTCCAGGGCGGCAGCGCGGCGTCCACAGGCTGGAGCAGCGTCGGCCGCCGCCAGTCGTCCTCCGTCAGTCCGCGGAACGCCTGCTCCACCTGCCGCAGCTCAGCGTCCAGCGTCTGCACCGCATCCTCATAAGTGCCCATGCCTGCCTCCGGTTCCGCTACCGACATCGGAGTCCCTGCCCGGGCCGCTGTCAAGAGGCCGAGGGGCCCTCGAAGGCCGTGATGAGCTGGTCGCGCAGGCCGGGGTCCGCCAGGACCAGCACATCGTCGCCGGCCCGCAGCCTGGTGTCTCCCTTGATCGGCACCAGCTGGCCGTCCCGCACGACGAAGCTGACCCACGCGTCGCCGGGGAGCGCGGCGAGCTGGTCGATGGTGCGGCCGTCGGCCGGCGAGCCGGTCTTGATCGTGAGCCTGTGCACGCCGCTCGGCTCGTCCTGCAGCCGGACCCCGAGCGCCCAGGGCTGCGGCTCGACGGCGCGCATCTGGACGCGCAGCAGCCGGGCGACCGCCGGCGTCAGGCTCCCTTGCACGACGACGGAGAAGACCACGACCACGACGACGATGCCGTACAGGCGCCCGGCACCGGGTACGCGGGCGGTGAGCAGGAAAGTGCCCAGCAGGATCGGCACGGCGCCCTTCAGTCCGGCGAACAGCACGAAGGTGCGCTCGTTGGCCTTCAGCCGGGCGGGGATCAGGCACAGCCCGACCAGCACCGGCCGGATGACGAACGCCAGCGCCACCCCGAGGATGAGACCCGGAACCCACACGTCGCTGCGGGCGATCTCGGTGAGGTTGATGGTGAGGCCGAGGAAGACGAAGGCGACGATCTCGGCGAGGCTGGCCAGCGCCGAGTGGAACCGTTCGATCTCCCGCTTGTACGGCGCGCGCTGATCGCCGAGCACGATCCCGGCGGCGAAGACGGCGAGGAAGCCCGACCCGCGGGCGAGAGTGGCGATCCCGAATAGCAGCATCGCGCTGGCCAGCGTGCGCAGCGGGTACAGGCCCTCGCTGGGCAGCTGCACCCGGCGGGTGAACCAGAGCAGGGCGTGGCCGCCGGCCACCCCGACCGCGGCGCCCACCCCCATCTGCAGCAGGAACTCCCCGCCGACCTGGCCGAACGCGCCGAGACTTACGCTGCCAGCGGTGATGAGACTGGCCATCAGCGCGATCCCGACCGGGTCGTTCGCGCCCGATTCCCCTTCCAGAATGGTGCCGCCGCGGCCGGAGACCTCCCGCTGCCCGAGCACCGAGAACACCACCGCCGGATCGGTCGGCGCCACCGCCGTCGCCACCAGCAGGGAGACGTACCAGGCCAGGCCGAACGCGAAATGCGCGACCGCCGCGCCGGCCGCCACCGTGAGGAACGTGCCCGCCACCCCGACGACGGCGATGGGGCCGGCCGCGGACCGGAACCTGGCCCATCCGATGTGCATGCCACCGTCGAACAGGATGCACGCGAGGGCGATCGTGACGACCCGCTCCACCGTGTGCTCCTGCGGCGCGTGCAGCGCGGGGATGACCTTGACCGAGATGGCGGCGCCGATCAGGACCAGCGCCGGCGAGGGGAGCTTCACCCGCTCGGTGAGCCGGTTGGACAGCACCGCGACCAGCCCGACCGCGGCTGTCAGTACTATCACCAAGGCGAACGGCTCGGTGTCGGTCACGATGCTCCCCCTGGCCGGGCATGGCTACGGCATTGCCGACCAGGCTTCCCGGCGCACCACGACCGACTGTAGCCGGTGGGCCGGGACCAGGCGCAGCACTCAGGCCGGCGCCGGGCGCGGTGCTCAGGCCCGGGCCGGGCGGCCGGCCGATGACGGCCGGCCGCCGTCCGGGTGCCCAGTCCCGCCGGCGCGTGCTCGAGTCAGGAGGCGGGGATCGCTGCCAGCCCGGCCTGGGCTACGTCCATGTCCTGGCTGTAGTGTCCGCCGCTGACGCCAATCGCCCCGACGACCGCGTTACCGATCTTTATGGGGTATCCGCCGCCGAACACGATCAGCCGGTCGATGCCGGGGGCCGCGCCCATGGCGAGCGGCGGGTCCTCCTTGACGAAATCGTGCCAGCCATCGGTGGACAGGCCGAAGCCGGCCGCCGTGTAGGCCTTGTCCTGGGCTATCTGGACTGACAGCAAGGCCGCGCCGTCCATCCGGCTGAACGCCTTCAGCACCCCGCTGTCGTCCACCACGGC
The DNA here is from genome assembly GCA_050013415.1 of Streptosporangiaceae bacterium. GTDB lineage: Bacteria > Actinomycetota > Actinomycetes > Streptosporangiales > Streptosporangiaceae > Palsa-506. The sequence continues at coordinate 3,935 of JBEKFH010000147.1, forward strand.
GATGACGAAGGGATGGCCCATCTCCTCCGCCTTCCGCTCCGCCGCCGCGATCATGGCCCTGGCCAGCTCGCTGGTCACGCTGGATCGCTCAAACGTCGCCGCCATCCGTACCTCCTAGCCCTGGCCCCGGCGCGAGGCCGCGCACGGCGTACCGCAGCTCGGCTTCTCGCACCTGGGGCAGTCCGATGAAATCGTTGAACTCGCCGAATGTTGGCAGCTCGCGCAGCACCGCGGCCGGGGTTCCCGCCTCGGCGATCTCGTGCAGTATCCGCCGCATGGCGGCTGTCGCCGCCAGCAGGGTGCTGATGGGGAAGATCACTATCCGGTAGCCAAGCTCCCGCAAGCGGGCCAGGCTCAGCGGCGGGGTCTTGCCCCCTTCCGCCCAGTTGAAAAGCAGCGGTACTCCTGGGAAGGCGCGGGCTACCTCCTCGGCTTCCCGGTCGGCCGTGACGGCTTCGATGAAGAGCACGTCGGCCCCGGCGTCACGGTACAGCCGCCCGCGCTCGATGGCCCGCTCAAGGCCCTCCACGGCCCGCGCGTCGGTCCTGGCGATGATCACGAACTCGGGCTGGGCGCGTGCCTCGGCCGCGGCCCGGACCTTCGCCGCCATCTCCTCGGCCGGGATCACGAGCTTGCCTTCCATGTGCCCGCACTTCTTGGGGGCCACCTGGTCCTCGATGTGGATCCCGGCGACCCCGGCGGCCTCGTAGGCGCCGACGGTTCGGATCACGTTCAGCGGATTGCCGTAGCCGGTGTCAGCGTCGGCGATCACCGGGATGTCCACGCAGGCGGCGATCCGGGCCGCGTTGCCGGCCATCTCGGTCATTGTCAGCAGGCCTACGTCCGGCCGCCCGATCAGCGCGGCCGATGTCCCGAACCCGGTCATGTACACCGCAGGAAACCCGGCCTCCTCGACCAGCCGGGCGGCTAGCGGATCGAACGCGCCCGGCGCCACGATGGTCTGGCCGGATTCCAGCAGGGTTCGCAGCCGTGCCGGCGCGCCTGGCCGCCGGCCCAGACGCGCCGTCACCGGATATCCCCGGCCGGCCGGCCGGCCCCGGCCGCGGCGATCATCCTGGCCATTCGCGCTTCCCTCCGGCCGCTGGTTCGCGAGTGCACACAGTACAGGCCAGCCCGGTGAGCAGTTCCGCGAGAGCCAGCCAGCCTCCCCGGGCCGGTGCCGTCAGCCGCGGCCGGGCCGGACGTAGCCGAAGAACGCGCGGCGCTTGATCAGCTCGGCGACGTCGGCGGGGACCATGCTCTCCCAGGAGTCGTCGTTCGCGGCGATCCTGCGGAGCACGTCGCGGCTGAAGATCGGCAGGCACTCGGGCCGGTAGTTGTCGAGGTCGACGAAGCTGCCCCGGCCGGCCAGGTAGTCGTACAGCGGCTGCAGCTCCGGCCGGACGCTGATGTCGTTCACGGTCTTGAGCTCGTCGTCCGGGGATGGCTGCAACGGATAGACGTAGAGCCTCAGGTCGTTCTTGAACAGCCGCCCGAAGCTCTCCAGGATCCCGCCGGGCAGCTGCGCATGGTTCTTCTCGTCGAACAGGTCGATCAGGCTCGGCACGCCCATCACGATGCCGATCCGCTCGCTGGTCCGCTCGCTGATGTAGGCGGCCAGCCGGTAGTAGTCGAAATAGTCAGTGATCAGCACGGTCATGCCGCACGCCGCCAGCAGTTCCGCCCGGGCCAGGAAGTCCCGGCGGTCCACGTCGGCGGCGCCGCCGGCGAGCAGGTTGCGCATGGTGATCTCGGTGAGCGCCAGCACGGGCTTGCCCGCCACGGCCGGATCTGCCTCGAACTTGGCCCTGGCCGTCTCCAGCATGTCCAGGTTCACATGCGTCGGGGGCCGGAAACTGCCGCGCTCGACCAGGATCGCCTTCTTCCGCAGCGCCTCGCTCGGCTGCAGCACCTCACGGTCGGGGCCGAACATCGCCACGCCGCTAAGCCCGATCTGCACGAGCTTGAGCGCCATCAGCCTGTTGTCCACGCCGCGGAACTCGATGCCGCGGAACTGGATCATGTCAATCTCGATGCGACCCGTGGTCAGCCGGTCGAGCAGGCTCTCGATGAGCTTGTCCGGCTCGTGGTGGTGGAAGAACGCCCCGTACAGCAGGTTCACCCCGACGATCCCGAGTGCCTCCTGCTGCGCGAACGCCTCGACGTCCAGCATCCGCACGTGCATGACGATCTGGCTCGGCTCGTCGTGCGGCTGTGCCTGGAACTTCACGCCCATCCAGCCGTGGCATTCGTTGCCGCCCCCGTAGCTGCGCGCCACCACGGTATCGGCGAACGCGAAGAAGCAGTTCTCGTCGCCGCGCTCGTCGTCCAGCCGCTCGACGTTGAGCTGGAATTCCTTGTCGAGCATGCCCTGCAGCCGCCCGACGGACACGTACCGCTCCGCCTTGCCGTAGACGGCGTCGCTGACGGCCATGTCATAAGCGGAGATCGACTTCGCCACGGTGCCGGCGGCGCCGCCGACCCGGAAGAACCAGCGGACGACTTCCTGCCCGGCCCCGATCTCGGCGATGGTTCCGTACCAGCGCGGATCGAGGTTGATGCGCAGGGCCTTCTGATGCGTATCCGATAGCTGAGTGCCGGTGAGCTCGGTCATCTGTCTCCCTGCCTGCTCACCCGGCTGCCGCCGCCTGCCGCCCGCGCGACGCGGCGGCCCGGCGCCAGCGTCTCAGGCTGAGATTCTACTGATCCCGCCGGGGCAGCCGCCAGCCAGGGCCGCCAGCCAGCGCTGGCGGCGATCGGCTACCCGGCTACCCGGCTACCCGGCGCCCGCCTCTCCGGGCGGCTCAGGGTCCGCCCGCCACTGCCGGTAGAGGGCGATGAACTCCTCCTGCATCTGCGGGGTCAGGTCGTCCGCCGTCACCCGGCCGGCCAGCTCGATGGTGGCCCGCATCTGGGCCAGGTACTCGGTGCAATGCGGGCAGCCGGCCAGGTGCCGCTCGAACCGGCGCCGCGCGGCGCCCGGCAGGGCGCCCTCCAGGTAGTCGGTCACCAGCTCGACGGCCTGCTGGCAGACGATCTCGCGCCGGCGCGCCAGGATTCCCAGTCGCATCGTCAGGCCCTCCCGAATTCGGTCTCGAGAACCTGGCGAACGCGGCTACGGCCCCGGTGCAGCAAGACTCGCTGGTTGCCGTCGGTGATCTCCAGCACGTGACATACCTCATCACTGCTGAGGCCCTCGACGTCCCGCAGCGTCACGACTTCCCGCTGCCGGGCCGGCAGTTCCTCGATGACTGACCGGACCCTGCCCGCCAGCTTGCCGGACCGGAGCCGGTCGTCGGCCTCCTCGACCCACTGCTCCGGCGGGGACTGCCAGGCGCCGGCCTCGTCGAAGCGGGACGGATCGACGGCCGGCTCGGCGTCGCCGATCGCGACGCTGCGCCGTTCCCGCGTGCCGGCGGTCCTTGCCCGGTTGACCAGGATGCGGAACAGCCAGGTGCGCAGCGACGAGCGCCCCTCGAAGTTGCCGATGCCGCGCACGACCCCCATCCAGGTGTCCTGGACGACCTCCTCGGCCACCGCCCGGCTCGGCACGAACGACGAGGCAAGACCGATCATGGACTCGTGATAGCGCCGGACGAGGACGACGAAAGCCTGCTCGTCACCGGCGCGCAGGCGCTGGATCAGCTCCATGTCGTCGTCCACGGCCGGCAAGTTTACGGCGTGCCCGGCCTGGCAGGCCCTGCGGGCCGCGGCTCCAGGTCGAGCGCGCACGAGTTGATGCACCACCGCTGGCCGGTTGGCCGCGGGCCGTCACGGAACACATGGCCGAGATGCGAGCCGCACTGCCGGCACCGGACCTCGGTCCGCATGCCGAGCAGGCCCAGGTCCTTGTGCAGCGTCACCGCCTCCGCCATGGCCGGCTCGGTGAAGCTCGGCCATCCGGTGCCCGAGTCGAACTTCGCCCCGGACGAGAACAGCGGGGCCGAGCAGGCCGCGCAGCGGTACATCCCGTCGTCGTGGCAGTCCACGTAGGCCCCGGTGAAGGGACGCTCGGTCGCGGACTGGCGGAGCACCCGGTACTGCTCGGGCGATAGCGTGCGCCGCCACTGCTCGTCCGCCGCCCGCTTCTCGGCGTCCGCGGCGCCGTTCTTCGCTGCCCGCCGCACTGCCATCGGGGTCCTCCTTGCTGGTCTGTGTTCCCTGCTGGTCAACGCGCCCGGCCCGCCAGCTGTTTCCGCCTGCGGGCCGGGCGCGCGGGCGCGGTGCCCGGGAGCTTCCGGGCACCACGCCCGGTTATCACCTGTCAGCGCCGTCAGAAAGCGACGATGCCCTCACCGCCGACCGCGCCCGCGACGGTCACGGACCCGATCTCGGTGAGCGAGCCGGCCGAGCCGACGTGGTACTCATCCACGATCCCGCTGCCGCCGGTCTGGACGTACAGGAAGTGCCCGCCGGCCGAGGCGGAGGCGTCGACCGTGCCCGGGTCGGTGGCGGTCTCGCCGAGCAGCGTGAGGCTGCCGGCCGAGCTGGCGGTGTAGCCGCTGACGTCACCGCTGCCGGCGTTGGACGCGTACAGGAAACTGCCGGCCGGCGCGACCCAGCAGGTCGCCGCCTGGCTGTTGCCGACCGAGTCGATCAGGCTGACCGTGCCGTCCGCCGCGAGCGCGAAAGTGGACAGCGCGTCCGTTCCCGCGTCGGCGATGACGAGGTGCCCGGACTGGTCGAAGGTGATCCCGAAGGGGACGGTGCCCGGCTCGGAGTTCACCACCGGGCTGGCGGACAGGCGCCCGTCGGATGCCACGGCGAAGACGTCGATGTCGCTGCCGTTCGCCTTGGTCGTCACGATCAGCTGGGAGCCGTCAGGGGAGAACGCGACCTGCCCGGGCGTCTCGGTGAAGGTCGGCGGCGGGGTCAGGCCGAGCGCCCGCTTCGAGCCCGGGATCTGGACCAGGTGGCCGGAGGAGACCCGGTATCCCTGCAGGGAACCGCCGTTCTTGGCGTTCACCGCGTAGACAAGATCGCCGCGGACGGCCACGCTGACCGGGAACCTGCCGCCGGAGCTGATGACCTGCTGCAGCCTGAGCTGGTCGCCGCTGACGGCGAAGACCGACAGCGTGTTGCTTCCGGCGTTGACCGCGTACAGCAGCGCGTGCCCGGGGTCGTAGGCGAGCGATCCCTGCGACGCGAGGTGATCGACCGCGGACCCGGTCAGCACGCCGCCGCGCCCGTTGGTCGCGTAGCTGCGGGCCAGGGTCAGCGTGCCGCCGGCGGACCGGTCGTAGGCCACGACCCGGTTGCCGTTCGGGTTGTCGGTCTGCACGAAGACGGCGTGGCTGGCGCCGCTGCTGACGTGGTGGGTGGTGGCGGCGCTGGCCGGGCCGGCCAGGGCCGCCCCGGACGCGGCTGTGATCGCCACCGCGGCGAGCGCGGATCCAAGGCGACTGGCAGCTTTCATTGCGTTCTCCTCGCTTGTGAAGTTCGGGATGTGCCGAGCTTCAGTCCTCGCGAGGGCCGCGGCGTTACACTCCTGCCCGCATTTTCGCCCGCGGATTTCGCGCGGCCTTGGCCGCTTACTGCCGCGGCCGGCGCCGGTACTCCGCGATCGCCGCCTGGTGATCGACCAGCGGCGCGGGATACCCGAGGGCCTCGCGGGCGGCGGCCGGCGGCTCGTGGATGACGCCGGCGGGCAGCCCGGACAGCTCGGGAACGTAGCGCCGGACGTAATCCCCGGCCGGGTCGAACCGCCTGCCCTGCAGCGTCGGGTTGAAGATCCGGTGCGGGTTCGCGTCGGTCCCCGTGCCCGCCACCCATTGCCAGTTCAGCTGGTTGCAGGCGATGTCCCCGTCGAGCAGGTACCGCAGGAAGTGCGCGGCGCCCTGCCGCCAGTCGATGTACAGGTCCTTGGTCAGGAAGGAGGCGACGATCATGCGAGCCCGGTTGTGCAGGAAGCCCTCGGCGGCAAGCTGCCGCATCCCGGCGTCCACGACGGGGTAGCCGGTCTGGCCGGCCTGCCAGGCGGCCAGCGCGCCGGCGTCGTCGGCCCATCGGTCGCCGCGGCCGCGGTAATCGCGGCTGGCGGCGTCCGGCCTGGCGGCGAGCACCTGATGGAAAAAGTCACGCCAGGCGATCTGCCGGACGAAGGCCGCCGCGCCGCGCCGCCCGCTGAGATCGGCCGCTACTGCGCCGGGCGACAGGCAGCCGAGGTGAAGGTACGGGGCGAGACGCGAGGTCCGGTCGGCGGCGAGGTCGTCCCGCGCGGCGTCGTAGCCGTCCAGGTGATCGCCGGCCCACCGCAGCAGCCTGGCCCGGCCAGCGGACTCACCGCCGGCGACGTCGGCTGCGGCTGACGGCGTCGCGGCGGTCAGCTCGCCGAGCCGGGGAATCCGGCCCGGGTCGATGCCGCCAGTGTCGATGCCGCCGGGCAGGGTGATCCGCGCGGGCGGAGCCGCCCGGGGGCG
>JBEKFH010000148.1:0-10341 GCA_050013415.1 Streptosporangiaceae bacterium
CCCGTCGCGATCGCGACCTCGCGACGCAGCCTGCGCGCCGCCTCCATGGCCAGCCGCACCTTGCGCTCTGCCGGATGCCTTGGATCGAGCAATGCGTTCACCGCTTCGGCGTCGAGCACTAGTCGCATCAGCCGGCCTGCAGCTCGCTTGGTTCTTCTGTAACGCCGCCGAGTAGGCGCATATACCTCGCAATCTCAGCCTCGTCCTCTGGCGTATCCAGGCTGCCTCGCTCGTCAGCCAGGCGGTCGAGGAGATCTGCCAGGGCCTGCTGTCTCTTGCGTCGGGTGAACTCTGTCCGCAGGGCCGAGTTCACTTCAGCGGAGAGCGTGGTACTGCCGTCGGCTTCCATCGCCGCGACGAGATCCGCGTCGAGGGTGATCGAAACCTTCCGTTTGGCGGATGAGGTCATACCGTTATCCTACCATAGTCGCCTAATCATGCGAGATGGCTTCGGCCATGCTTCGATAACCAAGCTGGCAACAGTTCGGTTAAGGCACCGCTAACGAGACCGCCCGAGACGGGCGCGGCGGCACGCCAAACCGGCGACGCCCATAGGTCCGGTGCAGGGAAGAGGACGTCGCTATCCGCGAGGACAGCCCGCACGCGGGCGCCACGGCGGACCGTTTTCCACCTTCATAGCGGCGCGCCAGCATGAAGCGTTAATCGCGGGCGCGCTGGTCGGCAGGGGCGGCGGTAACGTTCTGTGACGGTATCCGGTGATCGCCATGGTAAAGCGTGGACCGGTTCGTGGACCGAGCCACCCGTGCCAACGGTGCGATTAGCGCCATCGGCGGCACGACTCCGTGGTATCTGTGCAGTTAGCGCACCCTGAGCGCCGGGCCGTACTTCTCATAATCCGCCGGTCGTGGGTTCGAGCCCCACCCGCCCCACCAGCAGTTTTGATACCCGTGGTCGGCGAGCCGTGGACCGGATTGTATACCGATCCCGGCGAGACGATGTTCGAACTGTCGGTCCGCATCTGGTCACATAGAGTAGCTGTCGAGCGGGTCAGGCGCACCAAGGCGTACGTCGGGACGGACCGGACTGGCTGCTCGCGTGGCTCGCCAAGAGTATGCGGGACTGGGACAACGGGTGTTGCCGCCAGCTGGCTAGCCTAGTTCCTACCCTACCGACGGACGTCAGCCATGCTGCCCGCGTCGGCGATCTGGCCGGTGGCCTCGCTGATGACCAGGTTCACGATCATGCCGGCGGGCCGGGCGGGAGCGGCCATCAGCCCGGAATCGCGCATGACCATGAACCGGTCGTGCAGCGCCGCGCCGATCTGCTCTGGTGGCTGGGCCCGGATCCAGGCGGGCATGGCGGTGTCGACCATGCCCGGCCGCAGGACGTTGACAGTGACACCGGTTCCGGCCAGCTCCGCCGCGAGGTTAAGGGTGTGGGCTTCCAGCGCGGCCTTGGAGGCGGCGTACGCGTTCATGCCGACCATGGCGGCGGGAGCAGCGGCGATGCCGCTAGATACATTGACGATGCGACCCCATCCCCGCTTGACCATCCCGTCCAGCAGTGCGCGCGTGAGCCGCATCGGGCCGGCGACGTTGACGGCGAGGGCCCGGGCCCACTGGTCCGGGTCGATGCTCGCGGTGGGTCCGACGGGCGTGACCGTCGCGGCGTTGTTGACCACGATGTCGACGTCTCCCAGGACGGCCTGCACCCGTGCGGCGATGAGCCCGGCGGCGTCCGGGTCGCCGATGTCGGCCTGGATCTGTATGGCTCTGCGACCGGCGGCCCGCACACCGGCGGCTGCCTCGGCCAACTCCGGTCCGGTGCGCGCCACGCAGGCCACGTCGGCTCCCTCGCCCGCCAGGAGCGCCGCGGTGGCGCGCCCGATGCCGCGTCCGGCGCCGGTGACGATCGCGACCTTATCTTCCAGGCGTCCTGGCATCAGCATCTCCACGGTGCGGTGGTGCGGGCGGTTCCGGCTGGATAGCCGACCATATAGCCGACTCTAACAGACCGATCTGTTCGTACAGAACGGTCTGTTATGATGACGACATGTCGGATGACCTGACGCGGCCGCCCAGCGCCCGCGACCGGCTCTTGCGCACGGCTGACGGCCTGTTCTACACCGAGGGCATCCACGCCGTGGGGGTCGACCGCGTCACCGCTGAGTCCGGAGTGGCGAAGGCGACCCTATATCAGCAGTTCCGCTCTAAGGACGAGCTTGTGGCTGCCTGCCTGCAGCGCCGCGCCGAGCACTGGCGCCGCACCGTGGCCGAGCCGGTGCAAGCTATGTCCGGCTCCGCCAGCCGGCGGGTGGGTGCCGTGTTCGGACGCCTCGGCGAGGCCATCGCCGCGTCCGGCTACCGAGGTTGCCCGTTCATCAACGCGGCGGCTGAGTACCCGGGGCCTGACGGCCCCGTCGCGGCCGCGATAACGGCGCACCGAGCCCAGGTCCGCGGCCTGTTCGCCGAACTACTCGCCGGCTTGCCCGCTGGCCGCCGGGCCGCGCTCACTGACCAGCTGGTCCTGCTCTACGACGGCACGATGGTCGCCGGCCAGCTCGACCAGGGACCGCGTGCGGCGCGCCGGGCCCAGGCGGCCGCCCGGCACCTGCTGGAAATGCTCCCGCGCTAACGCACCCCGTTGCCCTAGCTCAGTTACCCAGCGAAAGGACCTGGCGATGACCACCGAGCCGTCCCGCGACCTCACCAGAGCGCTCACCGAGTACGCCGCGCAGATCCCCGTCCCGGTTAGCAGGCGGCTCGCGGCCGCGTTCGCGGAGGTGACCGCGTCGGGTGCCGCGCCGGGCCTGGCCGTCGGCGAGCAGGCATCCCTGTTCAGCCTGCCGGACGCCACCGGCCAGATGGTCGAGCTCGCGGCGCGGCTCGAGCAGGGACCGGTGGTGCTGTCCTTTTACCGGGGCGAGTGGTGCCCGTTCTGCAACCTCGAGCTGCGGGCCCTGCAAGCGGCCCTGCCGCGGCTGCGGGCGCGGGGCGCGTCCCTGATCGCGATCAGCCCGCAGTCTCCGGACCACAGCCTGTCGATCACCGAGAAAGCCGGGCTGACCTTCGACGTGCTCAGCGACGCCCGGCAGCAGGTCATCCGGGCCTACCGGCTGCAGTTCACCGTCCCGGCCGACCTCAAAGACCTCCACCTGAACGTTTTCGGGAACGACCTGTCCGCCCACACCGCAGACGGCAGCTGGGACCTGCCCATCCCGGCCACCTTCGTGATCGACCAGGCCGGCATCGTCCGCGCCCGCCACGTATCCGCCGATTACACCACCCGGATGGACCGCACCGATATCGAGGCGGCGCTAGACGCGCTCGCCTGAACCTCGGCGCTAACGGTACGCCGCAGCGGCGATGCCGGCGTGAAAGAAAGGACTCGGTAGATGAGCAACGCGGACATTCATTTCTACTTCGATCCGGTGTGCCCGTTCGCCTGGATGACCAGCAAATGGGTGCGGATAGTGCAGGCCCAGCGCGCCTACGGGGTCGACTGGCGGTTTATCTCGCTGCGGCTGATCAACGCGACCGTGGACTACGACCGCCATTTCCCGGTCGGCTACGAGGCCGGCCACACCGCCGGGCTGAGACTGCTGCGCGTCGCCGCCCGGACCCGGGCCGAGCACGGCCGTGCCTGGATCGGACCGCTGTACGCGGCGATCGGCGCCCGGGTTTTCGACACCGCCGCCGAGCCCGATCGGGCCGATGGCGGATATCGCGGCACCCGGACCTTCCTCGAGCCCATCCTGTCTGAGGCCGGCCTGCCTGCCGAACTCGCCGACGCGCTGGACGACACCTCGTTCGACGCCGAGCTGCGCCGCGAGACGGACGAGGCCCTGGCGCTGACCGGCAAGGACGTCGGGACACCGATCATCCACTTCCAGCCCCCGGGCGGCGTCGCGTTCTTCGGCCCGGTGATCAGCCGCCTGCCCAGCGAGGCCGAGGCCGTCCCGCTATGGGACAACGTCCTGGGCCTGGCCAGTTTTCCGGGCTTCGCCGAGCTCAAACGCAGCCTGCGCGAGCGGCCGCAGCTACGTGGCTTCGGCGTGGAACCTGGCCGGGTCGGCGTCCAGGAGGACTGGTCCGCCGGCCGCCGGCACGCCCCGCGATAGCGGCGCGTGCAACGCGGTCTGGGATGAAGCGTGCCAGGCTCCTGCAATGAAGGCCGTCTCTCTACCACGCCAGCGTGGACCGGACCTGACGTCCTCGGCTCCGCGTGAGCTTTCCGCCCGGGTGATGCGAGGATACGCTTGGGTTTGTAGGAGGGCAGGGGCATGCCCGTGAATCTTAGCCCGGAACTCAGGTGACCGGTCCTGTCCGCGCGACAGGAGGGATGCGTACCGCGCGGTCGGCCGGGGGTGAACGTGCTGGTCCTGGTGGTTCGCGTCACGCGACGCTCGTGCTCGCCTCGAAGCTGCGCCTGCCGGCCGGGCGCCCCGGTGCCGTGGTCCGCCAGCCCCTCCTCAGTCGCCTCAGCGAGGATCGGCCTGCCCGGCTGCTGGTCATCAGCGCGCCGGCGGGCTGGGGGAAGACCTGCCTGCTGCGCGACTGGCGCCTGGCCGATACGGCATCGCGCACCGCGTGGGTGTCGGTGGATCCGGGCGACAACGACCCGGTGCGGTTCTGGGCGCATGTCATCGCCAGCGTGGCGGGCGTGTCGCCGGGCTTCGGCGCGGCGGCCTTGCCGGTGCTCACGGCTCCGGGCGCCGGCAGCACGGACGCGGTCCTGCCCATGCTGGTCAACGAGCTGGAGGTCCTGCCGGCCCCGGTGACGCTGGCACTCGATGATTATCACCTCATCTCCAACCAGGACATCCTCCGTTCGGTCGCTTTCATGGTCGAGCACCTCCCCCCGGCCGTCCGGCTGGCCCTGGCCGTTCGGGCCGACCCGGAGTTGCCGCTGGCTCGGCTGCGGGCGCGGGGTGAGATGTTCGAGATCCGAGCCGATGATCTTCGGTTTACCGAGGCCGAGACGGCCGCGCTGCTCAACGGGACGCTGGGCCTGGCCCTGGGGCAGGCGGACATCCGCGCGCTGCAGCAGCGCACCGAGGGGTGGGCCGCCGGCCTGTACCTGGCCGGGTTGTCGCTGCGCGGCCGTCCCGAGCCATCCGCGTTCATCCAGGCCTTCGCCGGCGACGACCGCCAGATCGTGGACTACCTCCTCGCCGAGGTGCTGGACGGCCTGCCGGCGGAGATCCGCTCGTTCCTGCTGCGGACTTCGGTGCTCGACCGGTTGTCCGGGCCGCTGTGCGACGCGGTGACCGGCGGCAGCGGATCCCAGCGCATCCTGGAGGAGATGGAGCGAGCCAACCTGTTCCTGGTGCGCCTGGACACCAGGCGCCACTGGTACCGATACCACCAGCTGTTCGGCGAGCTGTTGCGACACGAGCTAGACCGGGCCGAACCGGGGCTCGCGGCCGTGCTTCACCGCCGCGCCTCGCAGTGGCACCAGGATCACGGGAATCTGGCCGAGGCCATCGGTCATGCGATCTCGGCCGGAGACCTGGCCGACGCCCGGGAGCTGATCGCGTCCGGGTGGCACGCCTGCTTCAACGAGGGCCTGGTCGAGACGGTGGAGTCCTGGCTGGACAGGCTGCCGCCCGAGATCGTGGCGGACGACGCCCGGCTGTGCCTGGTCCGGGCCTGGCTGGCCCGGAACCTGGGCCGCCTCGACGAGGTCGAGCCGTGGGTCCAGGCCGCGGAGGCCGGCATGCCGCAGGGCCCGCTGCGGGAAGGGATCACCTCGGTCGAGTCGGCCGCCTGCATGCTGCGGGCCGGCTACCGGCAGATGGCCGGGAACCTCGCCGGGGCCGAGCCGTCCAGCCGCCGGGCGGTGGCGCTCGAAGAATCGGGGACGCCCCGGTGGCGAGCGGGGTCGCTGGCGACCTTGGGCGCGAACCTGTGCTGGCAGGGCCGGGACGGCGAAGCCGTTGCCGTCCTGGACCAGGTCGCGGGGGCCGGCCGGCCGCTGGCCAACAACCTAGCCGCCGTGTGGGCGATAGGCTGCCTGAGTGCCATCCGCGCCCGGGCCGGTGATCTCGACGCCGCCGAACGGCACGCCCGGCAGGCCACCGACCTGGCGTACCAGCATGGTCTTGGTGAGCATTGGATAACTGCCACGGCGGTGATCACCATGGCTGACGTGCTGGACCGCCGCGGCCGGACGGCCGCGGCCGAGGCGACAGCGCTCAGGGGCCTGGAGCTGGCCCATCGGGGCGGGGCGCGGCTGGAGACCGCCTGCGCGCTACTCTGCCTCGCCCGGATCAGGTTCCACGACGGGAACAGCGACGATGCCCGGGCGCGGCTGCGAGCCGCCAAGGAGATCATCGCCGCCTGCGCCGACCCCGGCGTCCTGACCGAGCTGATGACCCGGACCAAACTGGTGCTGGCCGCGCGGACCGCGATGACTGGCCAGGCCCCTGGCCGGCTGGCACAGCCGCTAAGCGGTCGCGAGCAGGAAATCCTGCGCTGGCTCAGCAGCGACCTTTCCCTGCGGGAAATCGCCAGCCAGCTGTTCGTCTCCTACGACACCATGAAGACCCATGCCCGGCACATCTACCGCAAGCTGGGTGTCTCGACCCGGAAGCAGGCGGTCAGCCAGGCCTGGGACGGTGATATTCGCTGACCGCCGAAGATCAGCCAGTTCCAGGTCTGCCGTCGATCTGCGCACGAACTCGGTCGTCTCCGGCCTCTTACGTCCACGTCGCGCGGACCTTCCCCGCCTAGACCATCCGGCATAGCCGGGCAATCAATCACCCGGGTGATACCGGTGCCAGGGGTGATGGATGATCACCCGTGCCGGCCTGACAGTGAACCTCGGCCGAAGGGCGGAGGAGACATGGCATCAGCAGTCCGGTACCGGATCAGCGTCCGAGGGCGATTGACCGAGCGCCTCGGTTCCGCATTCCACGGGATGATCCTGGAGCCGGCCGCGGGACAGACGGTCCTGGTCGGCGAGATCCGCGATCAGTCCCACCTGTACAGCGTCCTGGACCGGGTGCGCAGCCTGGGCCTGGAGCTGATCAGTGTGGAGCCGTCACCTACGGACCCAGCGACTAGGGAACCCGGGCAGGGCGCGAGGTGACACGCGCCACCAGCTGCCTGTTCCCCTCTCATCGGCCGACAAGCCCGGCGAGCACCAGCTCTGCCAGGCCTGACAAAAGCAAACACCATCACGGAAAAGAGGCTCACACATGAAACGCCGAATATTCAGACCGGTCCCGGCAAGAAAACGCGGGCCGATAGCCGTGCTCGCGGCGGCGCTTGCCGCGGCCGCGTCGCTCGGTATTGTCGCGTACGGGGGAACGGCCGCGTCGGCCGCGCCGGCCGCTCGGGCGGCCCGGGCGCAGGTCCCGGCCGAGGCCGACGGGCTGGGGCAGCTCAGCGGCATCCTGCCCGCGAGCCACCTGACCCTGCCAAGCGCGATCGAGGTCAACCTCAGCCAGGAATACGTCCGGCTGCCGATCTACCCCGGGATCGCCTACGCCGGCACTTCCCATGCCGAGACGGTGTGGTACATCCTGGAGGACGCCTCCACCTCCGGCGCCGCGGACGACCTGGGCGTGAACTTCGCGCCCAAGCTGGCCAACATGGGCATCTCCTGCCCGGCGTGCGTGCAGACCGTCCACCTGATGAACCCGTCGCCGGAGCAGAACCATTTCGGCCCGGCCCTGATCAGCTTCGCGGGCGCGCCGGACTTCAGCCCCACCCGCATCGCGGTCCCCGGACCGGACGGGTTCCCGCTGGCCAAGTTCCAGCCGGGCGCGGTGGCCGGCCCCGGCTACACCCCGTTCATCCAGATCGCCGGGTCGGACACCATCTACAACGCACCGATCATCGCCACCGGCAACGGCCCGTACGACGTGGTGAACCACACCAACACCTCCGACAAGGTGATGGGCATCCACATCGCCCCGTCCCCGGCGGACTCGCCGTCCGGGGCGTTCCAGGAGTCGTGGGCAGACTTGCTGATCACCAAGGGCTTCGACGGCAGCCAGCCGATCGTCTACCTGTCCACCGACGCCGGCCAGCCGCTGACCGCGGTGCTGGAGCGGTCCACCTACGTGCCCGCGCTGAACGACGTCTCGTTCAACGGCGGTGACGACTTCCTCGGCTCGGCCCGCGAGCGGCTGTTCGGCTTCGTCAACGGGCAGACCGGCGTCAACAACCCGAACGCCCAGGGGTTCTCGCACTTCGCCAAGGACAGCCCGATATCGGAGAACGCGGTGCAGACCAACACGGCGTTCATCAACGCCATGCGCTACGGCGGCGACATCCTGAACGTGTTCGGGGACTTCCCGACCCTGACCGACCCGCGGCACGCCGACGCCTACAGCCCGCTGTGGGACGCCCAGCTCGGCATGTGGACCCCGAAGGCGGTCAGCGAAGGCCTGAACAAGCGGCAGATCAACGAGAACGAGGTCCTGAACCTGGCCTACAGCCGGCCCGACCTGCTGACCGGGGTCAACCCGGCCACCGGCCAGCCCCAGCTGTACGGCTCGGTCGGAGTCGACATCAACTGCGCGGTCATCGGCTACACGGCGACAGCACCCCTAACCCCCGGCCCCCCCAACCTCCCGGGCTCCCAGTTCCCGCCCAGGTAACCGGCGAGCCGCCGCAGGCCCTGCCCCGCCCATCCGGCCGGACGAGCGGCACGGCACCTTAATCACCCCGCGGGCCCGCAATCGCGGGCTCGCGGGCAGGGGTGGGCGACCGACTGGGCTCGCCGAGGGCACCGGCATCGGGGCCCTGGCGATCCGCAGGTCCCTGTTATCTACGGGGCGGCGGCGGCGCGCGGATCGGCGGGGCGTGAGACTGGCCGGCCCGTGACGGGCCGGAGGAGGTAAGTTCCGCGCTGCGCCCGCCGCTAACAGGCATGCGGGGCATGAAGGCTGCCAGAGCCTCGATACAGGCCCCGATGGATTAAGTCAGGCAAACCTACCGACTCACGGAGCGAGACACGATGGCCGTAACACCTGTCGCAACCGGTCGCGACTACCCGCAGATGATCGCCGAGACCAATCACGTCGAACCCGCGCCGCGGCGAGTGCGGGCGATGTTCGGCGGCGAGCAGATCTTCGACACCACCCGGGCGCGGTATGTCTGGGAATGGCCGTACTACCCGCAGTACTACATCCCGGCCGATGACATCGACCCGCGCTTCCTCGTTGACGAACACCACGAGCAGCACCTCCGCCAGGGTACGGCACGCCGCCATGGCCTGCGTGCGGGCAGCGTGGACCGGCCGGGCACCGTGCGGGTCTTCGGCGACGACGCGATCGACGGGGTGGCCGGCACGGCCCGCTTTGACTGGGAGGCACTCGATGCCTGGTATGAGGAGGACGAGCAGGTCTTCGTCCATCCCCGCAACCCTTATGTCCGCGTCGACGCGCTTCGCTCGCATCGCCACGTCCGCGCCTCACTCGAAGGGGTCACGCTAGCCGAGACCACCACGCCGGTCCTGGTGTTCGAGACCGGCCTGCCGACCCGCTACTACTTCGATCGCACCGATGTCGCCTTCGAGCATCTCGTGCCCACCGCCACCCAGACGGCCTGCCCGTACAAGGGCGTCACCAGCGGCTACTGGTCAGTCCGCACCGGCGACGAGGTGCGGGACGGCCACCAGGATCTCGCGTGGGCCTACGACTACCCCACCCGCCAGCTGCTGCCCATCGCCGGCCTGATCGCCTTCTACAACGAAAAGATCGACATCGACGTCGACGGTGTCCGGCTGCCGCAGGCCCGAACCCACTTCTTCAAGTGAGCACCACGACCGCCATCCGGCCAGCCAGCAAGCCCACGTCTACCTGCCCATCACCGGCGCGTCGTAGCATCCCTGGTCACCGTCCGAAGTGACTGTGCTGCCCCTCAAACCGGCCGGTCAGCCGCGACGAAGCGGTCAGGTAAGATCTGGCCGCGATCAGGCGCTAACCAGGTATACCGATTTCCTCAGACAGCCTGGACGGCAAGACCGCGCTCGTGACCGGAGCCGGCCGTGGCCTCGGCCGCGTTATCGCGGCAGGCCTGGCCCAGCCCGCGGTCCGGCTCGCGCCGGTGGCCCGCTCACGTGGCGTACTGGACCAGACCGCAGGCCCAGTACGGGAGCTCGGCGCCAGCGCGCTGGTGGTCCCCGCTGACGTCAGCGACCCCGGTTCACCTCCTCTCACCAGCAAGGAAACCTGATCAGCCCGCAATAGTCTGCCCAGTCGCTGCTCGCTCACCTGGACACCGACGCCACCGGGCACATCTGGACCGCCTCCGGTCCCGCCTGGCCATCAGTTACGACACCTTCGAATGTCTGGAGACCGCGATGACCCTGCTCCACCCGGGAGACCAGTTCCCGGCCCTGCCCCTGACGCCGCCTGGCGGCGGC
>JBEKFH010000149.1:0-10300 GCA_050013415.1 Streptosporangiaceae bacterium
CCACGTCGGCGGCCGAGTAGCTGCGATCGACCCCGGCCCAGCGCGAATCTGTCGCCCACTCCCGGCGCAGCGCGGCTGCCTGCTCGTCGATCAACCGGACGGCCCGCTGCCCGTTGCTGCCGGCCGCGCCGTTCTGCGTGCCGTCGAGGCCGTTCTGCGCGCCGTCGAGGCCGTTCTGCGTGCCGTCGAGGTGATCGTTACTCATGTGAGCCTCCCAGTTCCGGTGCTATCCACAGCTTTGCGTTCCCAGGCGGCAAACCACCAGAAGAGAACTCATGAAATTTTACAGATATTCGTTTAACATCAAGATGTGCAAGATTTGATGAGAGAAAATTCGGCATCCTTGACGGAAGACGGCCTGGACCTTGCATTGTTCGGGCAGCGGCTCCGGCATGTGCGCCGCGCTCGCGGGCTGACCCTGGCCGAGCTCGGCGCCCGGGTCGGGCGCGCTCCGTCCGTGCTGTCCCTGCTCGAGAACGGCCGCCGCGAACCCAAGCTCTCGATGATCGAGGCGCTCGCCGCGGCGCTGTCCGTGCCGGCCGAGGAACTGCTGCGCAGGCAGCCGCCGAGCCGCCGGGCCCAGCTGGAGATGGCGCTCGCGGCGGCGCAGCGCGATCCGGCTTTCGCCGAGCTCGGCCTGTCCAGCCTCCGGGTGGGCGCGCGGGTGCCGAATGACGTGCTTGAGCACCTTGTCGCGCTGCACGCCGTGCTCCGCGAGCAGCGGGCCAAGCCGACCGCCACGCCGGAGGAGGCCCGGGAGGCGAACGCGGATCTGCGGGCGATGATGCGCGAGCGCGGCAACTACTTCGCGCCGATCGAGCAGGCGGCGGCCGAGGCGCTGGCCGCAGCCGGCTACGCCGGGGGAGCCCTGTCCCAGGGGATGCTGCTGTCGGTGGTGAGCCACCATGGATTCTCCGTTAACTACGTTCATGATCTTCCTCGGTCAGCGCGGTCGGTGACGGATCTGCGGAACCGGCGGATTTACCTCAAGCAGGAGGCCATGGGCACGCACACGCCGCGGACCGTCCTGCTGCAGACACTCGGCCACTTCGTGCTCGGGCACTCCGCGCCGCGCGACTTCGCCGACTTCCTCCGGCAGCGGGTGGAGGCCAACTACTTCGCCGCGGCGGTGCTGATGCCCGAGGAGCCGGCCGCGCGGTTCCTGCGCGAGGCCAGGGACGCCAGGAGCCTCTCGGTCGAGGACCTGCGGGACGTCTTCGCGGTGTCGTATGAGATGGCGGCGCACCGGTTCACCAACCTGGCGACGCACCACCTGGGCCTGCCCTGCCACTTCGTCAAGAACGACGCTGGCGGCATCATCTACAAGGCCTACGAGAACGACGGGGTGGTGTTCCCCTCGGACGAGGCCGGGGCGATCGAGGGACAGCGGATGTGCCGCGAGTGGTCGGGGCGCCAGGTGTTCGCCGCGGCGGACCGGTTCAGCCCGCTGTACCAGTACTCCGACACCCCGTCCGGCACCTACTGGTGCGTCGCGTTCGTTGATCCGGGGCCCGAGCGCGATTTCGCGATCACTCTGGGCGTGCCGTTCGAGCACTCGCGCTGGTTCCGCGGCAGGGAGACGGTCCGGCGGGTCGCGTCGGCCTGCCCGGACGGCGAGTGCTGCCAGCGACCGCCGGCCCGGCTGGCGGCCCGCTGGGACGGGCTCGCCTGGCCGTCCGCGCGCGTGCACTCGCACATCCTGGCCGCGCTGCCCCGCGGCAGCTTCCCCGGCGTGGACGAGGCCGACGTCTACGCGTTCCTGGAGAAGCACGAGGCGGATTAGCCAGGAATTAGCCGGCCACCGGGGACGGGCGCATCTTCCGGCGGGCAGGCTGCGCTCGATGTGGTGGCGGAGCCATCCCGGCCGCCGCTGGCACGCCGCAGATCAGGGCAATTCGTCTTACGCTAACCTACTGGCAGACTTCCGACATCACAGCACTGACCGGAAGATAATTATCCGTCGCGCAAAAAGGAGTGGCAGTTGGATACGATTCTTGACTACCTGGATCACTGGGCAGCAGTTCAGCCGGAAAAGTGCTTCGGTATGTTTCTCGATCGCCACGGCGAGCCGCGCGAGACGTATACATATCAGTCTTTTGACGCCAGGACTCGTTTCCTCGCCGAGTATATTCACGACGAGACGGCCCTCCAGCGCGGCGATCGCGTGGCGCTGATATATCCTCCCGGACTGGAGATGGTCGCCTCGTTCGTGGCTTGCGCCCGCATAGGGGTCATTCCCGTTCCCGTTCCTCCGGTCGCGTCCGTCGCCAAAGGCGGGCCAGCCCGGCTCAGGTCGGTGATGCTGGACAGCGGGGCCGCGCTCGCCCTGACCGATTCATCGCTCGGATCAGCGCCACGTGGCACTGGCAACGTCGGCGACCATGCTGACTCGGAGGATCCGCTTGCTCCCATCGGCATCAAGTGGCTCGCCACCGACCGGTTGCAGGGCGCCGCGCGAGGGCGCATCATCGATAATCCTGCCGAGACCCTCTTCTTGCAATACACATCCGGATCCACCGGAACGCCTAAGGGCGTGGTCGTATCACACCAGAATGTTATACACAACTGCCATTCAACCATCGGCCACCAGGCAATTGGCGTCTCATGGCTTCCGCAATTTCACGACCTGGGATTGATCGGATACTACCTTTTCCAGGCCGTCACCGGCGGGACGACCTATGGAATTTCGCCGCTCGACTTCCTGCGACGACCCGTCCTGTGGCTGGAGACGCTCAGCCGGTACAAGGCAACCTACACCTCGTCGCCCAATTTTGGCTTCGAATACTGCCTCTCTCCTGAGCGGGTCCCGGACGATCTGCTGGAGGGTCTGGATCTAAGTTCTGTGCAAGTCTTTATGAATGCGGCTGAGCCAGTCAGGCCCAGTACGTACCGGGGGTTCCTGGAACGGTTCGGGAAGTACGGCCTCCGGCCAGCGTCGCACATTGCAGCTTACGGACTCGCGGAGAACACACTGGCGGTCGCCAGCTCCGGGCGACGGTCCGTCACGGTCAGCCGAAAGGCGCTGTACGCGCGTACCGTGGCGATGGCTGCGCAGGACACGCCTCCCGGCGAGCAGCTGGAGCTAGTCAGCTGTGGTAGGCCGCTGGACGGAATCCGCGTGCGGATCGTCGACCCAGACACCAGGGTTGCCGTCGGAGGCGGCGGAATCGGGGAGATATGGGTTGCCGGCCGGAGCAAGTGCCAGGGGTACTGGAACAAGCCTGAGCTCTCGGAGCACGTGTTTGACAACTCGATCGCAGGCGACTCAGGCGACGCGCATTCCTACCTTCGCACGGGAGATCTCGGATTCCTCGCGGACGGGGAGTTGTTCGTCTGTGGCCGCCTGAAGGACATCATTATCCTGAGAGGCCAGAACTACTACCCTGAGGACCTTGAGGCTGCCGTAGAGAAGAGTTCCGAGAAAATTCAGCTGGGCAGCGTGGCCGCATTCCGCGGTCCCGACGGGGAAGAGCGGCTCATTGTCGTCGCCGGGCTCCGGAATCCGGACGACCTGCCGCACCCCGACGAGATCTCTCGCTCGCTCCGCGAGCACGGCTATGCCGGCTCACACGCGATCGTGTTCGTTCGACGCCAGGCCATCAGCAGGACGACCTCCGGGAAGGTGGCCAGAAGCCTTACTCGCGACAAGTGGCTCGACGGTGGCCTGCGCGTGATCGAGACCCATATGCGTGACGGCGACGGCGCGGGACTGGATTGGGCGCACGCCCTGGACGTTCAGTCACACTACGGGCGGTTCCTGGAAACCTACGCGCTCAGCGGGAATGAGAACGCCAGGCCAGGCGAGGTCGGCCTCGATTCGCTTGCGATGGCCGAGCTCCTGGTGATCCTGGAGAGAGCCGTGGTCCAGACCGGCGCTCGCGACCTGCAAGAGGCATTGCATGTCCCACTCCTGCAACGCCTGACGGTGTCCGAAATTTCCGCGCTGGTTCGCGGGTTCCAGGAGGGCTCTGCCGACTGGGCCGTCAACCTGCACGCGGAACTCGATGAAATGAAGCGGGAAAGTGATGCAAGCGATGCGGCGTCGATGCGAAAAGACGCGCTACTCCATCCGGAAAGTATCGGCGCCGTGCCACGAGCAGACCGCACCTTCAACCACGTGCTCCTGACGGGCGCCACCGGGTTTCTAGGGCCATTTCTCCTTCGCAGCCTGCTCGACCAGACCAGCGCGGCCTACACAGTTCTCGTGCGAGGAACCGACCCGTCGGCGGCACGCGAGCGACTGAAAACTGACCTCGGGGCGGCAGGTCTTTACGACCTGCGCACCGCAGAGGCATTCGACGCCCGGGTACGCGTGATATGCGGTGACCTGGCGAGCCCCATGCTGGGACTTTCAGACCGCGTCTGGCTCCAGTTGACGGAAACGATCGACACCATCGTCCATAATGCGGCCTGGGTGGATTACATCCTCGACTATGTCACGCTCCGACCCTCGAACGTCGAGGGCACGAGAGAACTGCTCAGATTGGCGAACGTCTCGCACCGCAAGCAATTTCACTTTGTTTCGAGCACGACAATCTTCGGGTTTACCGGAAAGCGGAACCTTCTCGAGCAAGACTCAAACCCCGAGATGTCCGGGCTCGACTTCGGTTACGCGCAGACGAAATGGGTGTCAGAACAGCTTGTCCTCCAGGCTCGTCAGCAGGGCATAGATGCCAGAATATATCGTCCGGCTTTTCTCACCGCGTCCACCGCGGGACTCGGACATTCCACGGATATCGTCGTGCGCTTGCTTTCGTTCATGATCAAGTACGGCGTGGCTCCGAATGCCGATATTCAGCTCAGCTTCATGCCGGTCGACATTGCCGCCCACAATATCGCCGCTGTCATGACCTCCGCCACCGAGCCGCAGGGGCCAGTTCTCCATGTCACAGTCGACGAGTACTTCAACATGGTCGACCTGACTACTCAAATCAGCAAGGACTACGGATTTCCGTTCCGGTACCTCAACCTGGAGAATTTCTCACGCGAGATGAAGAGATTGAGCAACGTCGCGGATCCGGTTTTCCCGCTGGTCGACTTTGTTGCCCGCGCGCAATCGAAAGTCGGCGTGATGGAAGGCAAACGATACCGAAACACGGCATTTCGGCTGGCACTCGAGCGCTCAGGCGCTGGTGTCCCGGACGCGTCCCTCCGGGAGACTGTGTCGTTTCTGATGACTCATCTGAGGGCAGGGGGGATGCTTCCAGGTGGCTGAGGCCGAGGCAACTCGTGCCATGGCCGGCCCAGGACCGGGCGGGGATTTATTTCACTGCGGCGGAGCGAGCGGGAAGGCGGAGGGAAAACGAGCCTGGCGCTTCTCCCGCAGCGCCGCGGCGCCCTCCCTGACGTCCTCGCCCATGAACGTGAGCATCTCGTAGGCGGCCGAGGCGTCGAAGATCGGGCCGGCCGCGCGCAGCCAGCCGTTCATCGCGCGCTTGGTCAGGCGGATCGCGAGCTGCGAGCCGGCGCCCAGGTCGCCGGCCACCCGGAGCGCCTCGCCGAGTACCTCGGCGCGCGGCAGGCATTTGCTCACCAGCCCGATCCGTTCCGCCTCGGCGCCGCTGATCATTTCCCCGGTCATCAGGTAGTACCTGGCCTTGGCCAGGCCGCAGAGCAGCGGCCAGATGAGCGCGGCGTGGTCGCCCGCCGCGACGCCGAGCCGCACGTGCCCGTCGCCGAGCCGGGCGTCGTCGGCACAGATGCTGATGTCCGCGAGCAGCGCCACCACCAGCCCGGCGCCCACTGCCACGCCGTTGATCGCGGAGATAACCGGCTTCGTGCAGTTGATCATGTTATAGACCAGGTCGCTCATCTCGGCCAGCATCGCCGCCACCCGGTCATGGTCGCCTGCCATCCGCTGCACCATCGCCAGATCCCCGCCCGCGGAGAACGCCCGCCCGGCGCCGGTGATCACGGCGACCCTGGTCTCGTCGTCCCGCGTGACGTCGGCCCAGACCCTGGCCAGCTCGGCATGCATCGACTCGTCGGCCGCGTTATACGCCTCGGGGCGGTTCATGGTGATAAGCAGCACGCCGTTGTCGCGGCGCTCGAACAGAAGGCGCTGATAGTCGCTGTAGTCCACGGGAGTAGGTCATCCTTCCGGTGTGTGGCCTGACGCGGGCCGCGGGGCGGGTACCCGAATCATGGCCCGCCGCTCTCCACCGCCGAGGGGTCGATGTCCAACCGCAATACCGCAAGAGCAAGAATCGGGCGCATGACCCAGCACTTCGGTTACGCCGTCGACCGCCGGTACCTGCCCGTGCTGCTCCCCTTCGGGTTCAAGCGGGACCGGGACGGCGTGACGCTGGCCGACGACGCGTTCGAGGCCACCTTCGGCTTCTTCCGGGTGACCACCGCGCGGGAGAACATCACGGGGGCCCACATCACTCGCGACTACCGCTGGTGGACGGCGTTTGGCGCCCGGGCGTCGATGGCCGACGACGGCCTCAGCTTCGGCACCAACCACGAGGCCGGCGTCTGCATCCATTTCGCCGAGAAGGTCCCGTCGCGGCTGAGCAAGCGCGGCCACTCGGCGCTCACCGTGACCGTCGAGGACCTCGAGGGGCTGACCAGGGCCCTCGGCGGCGACCCGGCCGCAGATGCCGGGTCCTGACCCGTATTCCGGGCTCTTGCGTGAGTTTCGTACTCGTAGTTACGCGAGGTGACGGATGAGAGCCGGTGCTGAACCGCGCTATATGCGCATGCTAATGTATGTGCATGCTGACGCATCGGCTGCAGATTCTCATCGACGAAGAGCGCTACGAGCGGGTTCGCGCTCTCGCGCAGCAGCGCGGTACGTCTGTCGCCTCAGTCATCCGGGAGGCGCTCGACCGTGGCCTGCCCGCCACGCAGCGGAGGCGAGCCGCCGCCGCCCGGCGCATTCTCGATGCGGCACCGATCGAGGTTGGCGATCTGCTCACCGAACTGGATGAGCTCCGCGGACGTCACGCGTGATCGTCCTTGACACGACGGTCCTGGTCTATGCGGTCGGGGCCGATGACCCGTTCCGTGAGCCATGCCAGCAGCTGGTCCGCGCAATAGCAGGCGGAACGATCCTGGCGACCACCACTATCGAAGTCATCCAGGAGTTCGCTCACGTCCGCGCTCGCCGTCGTGACCGCAAAGACGCTGCGGAACTTGCCCGTGACTACATCGAGTTGCTGTCGCCGCTCCTCATCGTCGAGGAGACTGACCTGCGGGAAGGGCTGCGCCTGTTCGAGGAGGGAACGGGCTTTGGCTCGTTCGACGCGGTCCTGGCCGCAGCGGCCCGCGCGGCAGGAGCCGAGGCGCTGGTGTCGGCGGACACCAGGTTCTCCGGCATCACGGCCATCCATCATGTCGTCCCTGACGCCGATGGCGTCCGCGGTCTACTGGCCGCGCCGGAAGAATAGCCCGTGGGGTGGCTCGCGGCGGCCCGTCTTGCCACCGGGGACGCGTGCGCCCAGTAGGCCTGGTTGCTCGGTCATTGGTAGATGTCGTGGTAGCCGATGGCCAGCCAGGTGAGGAGCGGATCACCATCGGTGTCCGGGCCGATGGTGAACAGGGCCCGCCCATCGGGGCCGGCGAAGCTCCAGGCCAGTGAGTAGGTCTCACCGATCTTGTGAATGCGCAGGCGCTTGGGCCAGGGTTCCTCGCCGCGGTGCGCTCCGGCTGCCAGCGGGGGAATGAGGTGGTCGCGGACGGTATCAACGAAGAGCCGACGATGTTCACGGGGGAGTTTGGCCAGTGCGAGATCGACTCCCGCCGTGGTCTGGTATTTCACTCACCGGCCGCATCGTCGACGACTTCCAGGTGTCCCAGGAACTCTTCATCGCTGTCGAATCTCCGGACCCGCCCGGTGGCCAGATCCGCTTCGGCCTCCCGGAGTTTTTCCTGCCAGGCCGGGCTGTAGATCCAAGCGTCTTCTTCGGGAACGATACGGGCGAGCCGACGGCCGTCCCGGGTCAGCACTGTGGTGACATGACCGTAAGCGGCCATGTTGACCAGGTCGGGCAGGTGCTTTCGGGCTTCGGTGGTGGTCATCTCCTGAACCTCGTACGGCAGCGGCATCGCGTTCTCACTCATGCCCCTAGTGTACGTCACGTACGTGGCGGTCTCGGGGCCTCGGGTCTGAGGTTCTGGGCCCGGCCTCCCTGGCTCGGGACGCTAGCGGTGGTCCGACAGCCATGCATGTACCTCGGGGATGCGATTCTCCATCAGGGTCAGGTGCCCATCGTCCCCGGACAGCCGCGCCTCGACGCCGGGAATGTGCCCGGCCAGCCATTCGCCGTGGCCAAATGGCACGAACTTGTCGTGCATTCCGTGCAGCAGCAGGACGGGGACAGCAATGTCGGCCAGGTCGAACCCCCATGGCCTGACCATGCAGTTGTCGTCCCACCAGCCCTGGCTGCCCGGCGCCAGGCCATCCTTTATTGAAAACGCCATGAACCTGGCGAGCTCGCCGCTCAGCGCCGCGGCATCCACGGGCGAGAGGAGCGACGCCATCCCGCTAGCCAGGTCGTCGAGCGGCGCGCCGAGGAAGCCCTCGCGGTCCTCGTCCGTCTTGGCCCTGGCTGCGGCCTCGTCGGCAAAGTACAGGCGGGTGTCATCGACGTTGTCCTGGCCCATGCCGGCGAAATAGTCGAGGCCCGCTGCCTCGAACGGCGCGAGCGACGCAAGCGAGGCTGCGGACGTGACCAGATCCGGGAGCAGGGCAGCGCACGCCAGCACATGCGGACCGCCACCGGAGATGCCCCACATCGTCAGGCGGTCGATCCCGAGCTCAGCACAGATCGCACGCACATCCTCGGTGCAGTCGGCCACGCTGCGCCCCGGCTGGGGCGATGAGCCGCCGTAGCCGGGCCGGTCGTAGCTGATCAGCCGTAGCCCGCGTTCGGCTGCATCGCGTGAGTGCGGGCGATACAGATGCCGGGAGTTCGGAGTGCCCATGTGGGCCAGCACCGGCCAGCCAGCCGGATCACCGCCCTCCTCGACAGCTAGCCTTCGGCCGTCCGATGTACGAACTGTGCGCTGCACGTTGCCTCCCAGGCCGGCGCCGATGCACCGCTGCGATCAGATTATGGCGCTGCGGACCGCCACAGGCCATGATCGACGCGACGCAGTGATCGAACACATTGTCGGTACCTCGCGGCAGAGTGGGGGTAATTACCCGGACGCGAAGGAGGCACTCCATGTGCTGGGAATGTGACCACCCTGGCAGCACGCGGCTCGACTATCTCGAGCACATGCGTGATCTCATCGCCCGCCACGGCTGGGCCGTGCAGGGTGTCGGGCGTGACCGGCTGCATCCGCCCTGGGCTTACACGGTGGGGCTGACCCCGCACGGCAGGCCCGAGCTAGTGGTGACCGGCTTGCCGCTGGCCCGCGCCACGCGGCTGCTGAACGATGTCGCCTCGCATGTGCTGCATGCCGCCGCTCCCCGGCCGGGCGAGCAGATCCCGCTGCGCGGTGGCCCGGTGATCGAGATCGTCGCGGTCGCGGAGCCCGCGGCGCACCTGATGACCGCCATCGAGCTCTTCGGGCCCGGCATACGCGCGCTGCAGATCGCGCACGCCGACGACCGCGGCCGCTGGCCGTGGGAAGTGGGATACCGAGGTATCCGGGGCGGTCAGCCAGTCCTCGGGGTGCGCGCTTCCCCCGCCGTCAGTGCGTGAGGACGGCACAGATGCCAGGAGGGGCCGGACGGCTGGCATCGTCGATGGCCAGCGTGGCCGGGTGGGCCGTCATGAGGCCGGATGAGTCTTCATGAGGCCGGGTGAGTCGTCGGTCAGGACGCTCACGACCGCCGGGACCGGGCCGCATCCTCGAGCGGGAAGCCGGGATGGAAGCCGACGTAATTCTCGGCCAGCGTGGTGGCGGCCGCCCGGGAAGCCGTCGTGTAACGCAGCTGGGCGAGCTGGAGCTGGGCTTCCATCGGACCAGCGCCCGGGGTGGCATGCAGCATCGTCGTCATCCACCAGGAGAAGTGCGTTGCCCGCCAGACCCGTTCCAGGCAGGCAGCCGAGTAGGCGTCGGCGAGTTCGCCGCGCCCGTGCCTGAGCAGGCTGGTGAGTGCCTCGGCCAGCATGGTCACGTCGCCGAGCGCGAGGTTCAGGCCCTTGGCGCCGGTCGGCGGCACGATGTGCGCCGCGTCACCGGCGAGGAAGAGCCTGCCATGGCGCATCGGCGAGCTGACGAAGCTGCGCATCGGCGTGATGCCCTTCTCCAGGACCGGGCCCTCCTTCAGCTCCCAGCCCGGCAGTGCGAACCGGCGCTGCAGCTCCGCCCAGATCCGGTCATCGGGCCAGGCGCCGATGTCCTC
>JBEKFH010000150.1:0-10298 GCA_050013415.1 Streptosporangiaceae bacterium
ACGGACGTGGACGGCTTGAGGAAGATGACCGGCTCGTCCGGCGGCTCGCCGCCCATCTCGCGAGCGTGATCGGCGTAGTTCTTGCCGATGGCGACCACCTTCGTCGGCAGCACCGGCGCCAGCAGCCGCACGTCAGCCAGCGGGTAGCTGGCGCCGGTGAACCGAACGCTGTCGGATCCGACGCCGAACGGGTGCCCGCGCAGCTCGGCGATCAGCGCGCGATCACCGTCCGGTCCCGGCGCGGCGACTCCGGTGCCGTCCGGTGACACCTCCTGGATGACGCCGTAGGCGACGTCATCGTCCCGGCTGAATCTGGCGATACGCACGTCTGTCTCCACTGTCCCGCGGGGTTGCCCGGCCAGCCACGAGCCTACTGACCGTCCGGCCCGCGGGTTGACAGCGGCGCGCCCGGGGTGGCCAGCCGACGCCAGCTGGGACGCGCCTCGTGCCCGGGCGAGGTCAGCGCCTCGTCGCCAGCCGACGTCAGCGGCCCGTGGCCAGCCGGGGTCAGCGCGCCGCCTGGACTGCCGGACTCATAGTATATAAAGTCTTTGTAATTAGTAGGGATTTAACCTGCGAGCTGCGGGGTAGTCACGGCTAGGGTTCGGAGGGCTGGCGTTCTTGGCCAGGTTGACTGGCGTCAAGGGAAACGGCGGTGCGGATGTGCGATGACCACGCAGTGAGCCTCGGCCACGTGGCCGGCGGCTCACTGGAGACAGCCAGCCCCGGGCTGTCCCGGCGTAGTTTCGTGCATGCGACGGCAGCCGCGGCGGCTGGCGCCGCGTTCTTCCGTGAGATCCCGCGGCTGCCGCTGCGCTCGCCGGACCGCGCGGTCACTGCGGACGGCAGGTCCGCGTACTCCATGGCGATGCACATCCACTCCTCGTTCAGCGAGCAGAGCGGCTCGATGGACAGCCAGCTCTTCCAGGCGGCCACGAACGCGGTCGACGTGCTGTGGTGGACCGACCATGACGAGCGGATGGACGGGATCGACTACCGGCGGGCGGTGCACTTCACCAGCCTCACGGCGGAGCAGGGCGGGCCGGGCCAGGGCGGAGCGTGGGTCTGGGCGACGGCCGAGAGCGGCCCGCTGGCGCCCGGCTCGGGCGGCGGGATCGTCGAATACCCCTGCTCCCCCAGCGACCCGGTGGCCGGCGGGAGCCTGCACCTGACCGCCAAGAGCACGGGCACCGTGACGGCGAAATACGGCTACTACGCGAACAGCCACCCGGCCGCGTGGAACTACCGTGACAACCTCACCGGCCAGTCGCTGAGCATCGACGTGCTGATAGCAAACGGCTGGGCGCGCGGTTACCTGGAGCTGCTGATCGTCACTTCCTACCACCAGGCGGCGGGCGGGCGGCCCGCTGGCGACTACTCCCTGTCCTACCGGTTCGTGCCGCCCGGGGGGCGGGCGAGCCGGGTCGCCAACGGCCTGCAGGGAGTCATTACGATCCCGGTCACGCCGGGCAGCGCCAGGGACCCATGGGGCACGGTGACCATCACGCCGTCGAGCGACATCGCTGCCCTCTGGCCCGACCTGGACTACCGCGACTTTGCCCTCTGGGAGCTGACCCTGAGCGCGGCGAGCACCGGGGATCTGGTCGACGGGTACTTCGACTACCTGCGGTTCGACCGCCGGATTAGCGGCGAGGCGTTCCTGCAGCAGCAGGCCAGCATGGGAGCGGACCTGGCGCCCAGGTACCCGTCGGTGGTCCAGCAGCAGGGCCTTGAGGTCTCGCGGGACTTGCCGCACCTGAACTGGTTCGGCGGCGCCGTGGTCGTGCCCGACTACGGCGACATCACGTCGGTTTCCTACCGCGAGTTCCTGCTGCACCAGGCGGTCCCGCAGATCCACGCCGCCGGGGGGCTGGTCAGCTACAACCACCCGTACGGCTATGGCGACCCCGCCGAGCTTCCGGCTGCGCAGCAGAACGCGCTGCTCGCGAAAGTCGCGAGCAGCCTGCTGCCGACTGCCGGAAACCCGGCTGCACTCGGCGCGGACCTGATCGAGGTTGGCTACAAGCTGCGCCAGGGCGTCGACCTCGCCCACCACGTCGGGCTCTGGGATGTGATGTCCCGCAACGCGGTGTTCCTCACCGGTAACGGCACCAGCGACGACCACTTCGGCCAGAACTGGTACGGGATGCCCAACAACTGGGTCACCTCCGCCTGGGCCGCCAGCACCGCCCAGCCGCACCTGCTGGCCGCGCTCGCTGCCGGGCGAGCCTGGTGCGGCTCGCTGTCCGGATTCCGGGGCAGTCTCGACCTGGCCGTCGACGGCAGCTGCCCGATGGGCTCGGTCAGCGTCTCCGCCGCAGCCTCCCGCCGGCTTACCGTCGCCGCCACGGCAATCCCGGCCCGCGGCTCGCTGCAGGTGCTGCAGGGGGCGGTCGACTACGCCGGCACCGCCGGCCTGGCGGCGAACACCCGGGTCATCGGCGCCTACACGGCTGCCGACCTGGCGAGCGGATCGGTAACGCAGTCCATCGACAACCGCCAGGGCAGCTTCCTGCGCGCTCAGGTACTCAGCGCCTCGGGAGCCGTCGTCGGCCTCTCCAACCCGGTATGGCTGCTGCGGGCCGCGCCGCCACACGGCATCCCCCGCCCGCGGGCCGCCTGAGCCGCTGCCGCCTGAGCCTGCGGCTGCCGCCAGCACCCGGCTACTGCCAGTAGCCCTCGACCTCGCCCACCGGGCGGGCGGCGGCTGCCTCGGGGTTCTCGCCGAAGTCACGGCGCGCGCGGCGCTGCCGCAGCAGGTCCCAGCACTGGTCGAGCGCCTCCTCGGCCGCCCTGAGCCTGGTCCGCTCCTCGTCGCCGGAAAGCTCCCCGGCGGCCAGCTTGGCGCGAAGCTCGTGCTCGGTCCGGATCAGCTCGTCGATGTTCCCGAGGATCTGCTTGTCATCCATCTGGCCTACGTTAGGCGGCCCGGTCGGGGGCTCGCTAGCCGGCCCGGTCGGGGGCTCGCTAGCCAGCCACCCGCTCCGCGATGTCGTCGCCGATCTCCGGCGTCAATCGCACGGCCCAGGCACCTTGGCGCTCCAGCAGATCCTCGGCGACGGCCCGCTCGATCTTGCTTGTCTCAGCCGCCAGCCCGAGATGATCGCACAGCATCGCCGCCGACAAGATCGCGGCGGTGGGATCGGCCCTCTGCTGCCCGGCGATGTCCGGCGCGCTGCCATGGACCGGCTCGAACATGCTGGGCGCGATGCGCTCGGGATTGATGCTGGCGCTCGCGGCGAGCCCGATGCCGCCGGCCACCGCCGCGCCGAGCGCGGTGAGGATATCGCCGAACAGATTATCGGTGACGATCACGTCGAACCGCTCGGGCGCAGTAACGAAGTACATCGAAGCCGCGTCCATATGGCAGTACTCGGCGGTTACCCCGGCGTACTCCGGAGCCAGCGCGTCCAGCGTCCGGCGCCACAGGTCACCGGCGTAAGCGAGCACGTTCGTCTTATGCACGAGGGTCAGCTTCTTGCGCCGCTCGGTGGCGCGCTGCAGCGCGTACCTGGTGACCCGCCGGACGCCGAAGGCGGTGTTGATGCTCTCCTGGATCGCGATCTCGCCGGCGCTGCCCTTCCGCATGATGCCGCCGGCCTCGGTATAGGGACCCTCGGTGCCCTCCCGCACGACCAGCATGTCGACCGACTCGGCCCGCATGCCGGACAACGGCGAGGCGACCCCCGGATACAGGCGGACCGGCCGCAGGTTGACGTACTGGTCGAACTCGAAGCGGAGCCGCAGCAGCAGGCCGCGCTCCAGGATGCCGCTCGGCACGCTCGGATCACCGACCGCGCCGAGGAGGATCGCGTCGTGCCCGGAAATCTCGCTGAGCACGGAGGCAGGGAGAATCTCCCCGGTGCGGCGCCAGCGCCGCGAGCCGAGATCGTAGTCCGTGGTCTCGATCGCGACGTCGGTCACCGCGGCCCGGAGGACCTTGATCGCCTCGGCGACCACCTCGGGACCGATCCCGTCACCGCCGATCACGGCGATCCTGATCCTGCGTGCCGCCACGGGAGTACCTTACTGGCCGGCCGCTGGCTGGTGGCAGGATCCGGGCGGCCGCCGCGGGGCCTGCGCTGGCTGGTGGCAGGATCCGGGCGGCGGCGGGGCGTCAGTCCCGGTCGAGATCAACGGCGCGGCTGACCACCGCGCCGATCGCGCTGGTGATCTCGGCCAGCACGTCAGGCGGCAGCCGCGAGTCGACCGTGAGCACGATAAGCGCGTGCCCGCCCCTGGCGTCCCGGCACACCTGCATCCCGGCGATGTTGATCCGCTCGCCACCGAGGATCTGGCCCACGATGCCGACCACTCCGGGCCGGTCGGTGTAGGTAAGGAACACCATGTGCTCGGCCGGGGCGATCTCCATGTCGAAGCCGTTGACCTCGACGAGCTTCTCCGCCTGCCGGATTCCGGTGAGTGTCCCGCCGACGGAGACGATCTGGCCATCGGACAGCGTGCCGCGCAGGGTCAGCACGTTGCGCCAGTCCGGGCTCTCCTCGCTTGTGGTCAGGCAGACCTCGACGCCGCGGTCGGCGGCGAGCAGCGGCGCGTTGACGTAGGTGACCGGATCCTCGACGACGTTGCCGAAGACGCCCTTGAGGGCGGCCAGCTGCAGCACGCTGACATCCCGCGCGGCGATCTCGCCGCGGACGTCCAGCTCGATCCTGGCCGCCATCCCGCCGGCCAGCGCGGTGAGGATGCGGCCAAGCTTCTCGGCCAGCGGCAGGCCGGGCTTGACGAGTTCGTCGACGGCGCCGCCGCGCACGTTGACCGCATCCGGCACGAACTCCCCGGCCAGCGCCAGCCGCACCGACCTGGCCACCTGGGTGCCTGCCTTCTCCTGCGCCTCGTGGGTGCTCGCGCCGAGGTGCGGCGTGGCGACCACGTTGCCGAACGCCAGCAGCGGGCTATCCGTGCACGGCTCGGAGGCGTAGACATCCAGGCCGGCGCCGGCCACCCGGCCTTCCTTCAGGGCGACGGCGAGCGCCGCCTCGTCCACGATGCCGCCGCGGGCGGCGTTGATGATCCGCACCTCTGGCTTGACGATCCGCAGCTCCCGGTCCCCGATCAGCCCGAGGGTCTCGGCGTTCTTCGGCAGGTGCACGCTGATGAAGTCGGCCTCGGCCAGCAGCTCGTCAAGGCCGACCAGGCGGACCCCGAGCTGCGCCGCCCTGGCGGCGGCCACGTAGGGGTCGTAGGCGACGACCCGCATGCCGAACGCGGCGAGGCGCTGGGCGACCAGCATCCCGATCCTGCCGAGGCCGAGAATGCCCGCCACCTTGTCCTGCAGCTCGACGCCGGTGAAGGCGGCGCGCTTCCACTCGCCACCCCGGAGCGACGCCGCGGCCTGCGGCACGTTCCGCGCGACGCAGAGGAGCAGGGCGACGGCGTGCTCGGCGGCGCTGACGATGTTGGACGTCGGCGCGTTCACCACCATGACGCCGGCCTTGGTGGCCGCCTCGACGTCGACGTTGTCCAGGCCCACGCCGGCCCGCGCGACCACCTGCAGCCGCGGCGCATGCGCCAGTGCCTCGGCGTCGATCCTGGTCGCGCTGCGGATGATCACCGCGTCGGCATCGGCCAGCGCGGCGAGCAGCTTGCCGCGATCCGCTCCGTCGGCGTACCTGACGTCGAAATCGGACTCAAGCTGGGCGATCGCGGCCGGGGAGAGGTCTTCGGCGATCAGCACGACAGGTGAGGGCACAGCGCTCCCGGGACGGCGGCGATTGGGCGGCGATTGGCCAGGCGGCGATTGGCCACTTCATTCTACCGAAGCTTGTGAAACCCTTCACGACCTGCCGGGACGTCACGACCTGCCGGGACGTCACGACCTGCCGGGACGGCCCTCTGCCGAGCCCACCGGGATTCCGGCCGCGGCCGCCGCCGGACCGGTCGCAGCCGCAGCCTCGGCCGGCGCGACCGCAGCCGACGACGCAGCCGCCGCTTGAGCGGCGGCGGCGAGTGCCTCGACCTCGCGCGGGGCCATCGGCCGGGCCAGCAGGAATCCCTGGCCGAGGCCGCAGCCCATCTCGCGCAGCGCAGCCAACTGCTCGGGTCGCTCGATCCCCTCCGCGACGACCTCGATGCCCAGGTCACGCCCGACCCGGACGATCGTCCGGGTCAGCATGGCCAGGGTCGGGTCATGACCGAGGCCCGCCACGAAGGACGGGTCGATCTTGATGATGTCCACGGGAAGCCTTCGCAGGTAGGCCAGCGACGCGTGGCCCGTGCCGAAATCGTCAATGGCGAGCCTGATGCCGCGGCCGCGGAGCTCGGCCAGCCCGTCCGCCATCGGCCCGGAGCCCTCGATCAGCACCCGCTCGGCGACCTCGAGGGTGAGCGCGCCAGGCTCCAGGCCGCTGCCGGCCAGTGCCGTCAGCACCGTCTCGGTGAACCGGGCGGCGCTGACCTGCCGTGGCGAGAAGTTGACCGAAACCCCGATGGCCAGTCCGGACGCGCGCCAGGCGGCGGCCTGGCCGCATGCTTCCCGCAGCACCCAGTCACCGAGCGGCACGATCAGGCCCGAGTCCTCGGCGACGTCAAGGAACTCCGCCGGGGAGACGGGCTCTCCCGCGCGCCACCAGCGGACCAGGGCTTCCGCGCCGGTGACCGCCGCCGTGGCGAGGTCCAGGACCGGCTGGTAGTCCAGGCGCAGTTCCTTCTCGGTGATCGCCCTGCGCAGGTCGCTCGCCAGCTCCAGCCTGCGGACAACGTCCGCGTGCATGTGCGCCGCGAAGACCTCCACCCGCCCGCCGCCCGACTCCTTGGCGCGCGACATGGCCACGTCGGCGTTCCGCAGCAGGTCAGCGGGATCCCCGGTGTCAGCCAGGGCGACGCCAACGCTGGCCGTCAGCGGAACGTCACGGTCAGCGACATGGAACGTCGCGGCGGTGATGGACGCGGCCAGCCGCTCGGCGATATCCACGATCTCCCCCGCGCTGGTGGCATGCTCCAGCAGGACGGCGAACTCGTCGCCGCCCCAGCGGGCCACGGTGTCCTGCGGCGGGACGGCTGCGCGCAGCCTGCGCGCAGCCTGCGCGAGCAGCAGGTCACCAGCGCCGTGCCCGACGGAATCGTTGACCGAGGTAAAGCCGTCCAGATCGAGGAAGATGGCCCCGGCCCGGTTCCCGCCGCCGAGCGCGTCCTTCGCCCGTTCCTCGAGGTACGCGCGGTTCGGCAGCCCGGTCAGCGCGTCATGGAAGGTCAGGTGGGTCACCTGGCGGCGCAGCGCCACCTGGTCGCTCATGTCCCGGGCGGTGACGAGCAGCCGGTCGGGCATCGCCGGGTCGTGATATCGCGACACGGTGGACTCCACGTGCCGCCATGTCCCGTCGGATGAGCGCACCCGGCAGGGGAA
Organism: Streptosporangiaceae bacterium; assembly: GCA_050013415.1. Lineage (GTDB taxonomy): Bacteria > Actinomycetota > Actinomycetes > Streptosporangiales > Streptosporangiaceae > Palsa-506. The sequence continues at coordinate 7,364 of JBEKFH010000150.1, forward strand.
CCTGGCTGCGGCCGGGCCGCGCGCGGCAGCCCCCCGGGCGGCGGCCTTGCGGGCGAACCTGACGGCGCCGGGCAGGTCCTCGGGGTGAATCAGGTCGGCCAGCGCCGTCCCCGCCAGATTCTCCGGCGAGTAGCCGTACTCGGCGACCGCCGGGCTGGCGTACCTGATCCTGCCGTCGAGATCGCAGACCAGCACGGTGTCGGTAATGCGCTCGGCGAGCTCGCGGAAGTGGCGGCCGGAATCCTGCCGGGTGACCGCTGCCGCCCGGCCGGAGATCAGCAGCCCGCCGGTCCTGATGGCAAGGGCGAGGACCGCGATGCCGCCGGTGATCGCGACCGCTGGCTCGGCTGCGGACCCGCCGGCCAGCGCCCAGATGATGATCACCAGCGCGGCCGCCGCCGCTGCCAGCGCGGCGACCAGGGTGCGCACGCCGCCTCCGGCCTCCCGGGCCTGGCCGCGGCGGCCGAGCAGGGTCACGCCGCGGGCCGGGCCGGCGGGCAGCCGCACCGGGCCGGCGCCGATCAGCGGGGCCGCGGCCAGCAGGCAGAACGCGGCAAGCTGCGTGACCTGCGTCCACCCGCCAGTCCCGGCTGCCGCCACCCTGGCTCCGACGGCCAGCGTGTCACTGACCGCGACGGCGGCCAGCGCGAGGAAGGGCGCGGCTGCGCGGCCGCCCGCGGTGACCGCGTACGGCAGCAGGACGGCGAGCGCGACCAGGTCAGCCAGCGGATGGATCAGGACGAGCGCGAACGTGCCCGCCCCGTCACCGGAGCGGTGGTAGAGCGATCCGAACTGGGTAACCCAGGCGATGATGAAGAGCGCCGCCGCCAGCAGGCAGCCATCTGCCAGCCGCGCCACGGCGTCGCGCGGCCACGGCGTGGACGGCTCCCGGCCTGCGGCCATCGCCACGAGACCCGCCGCCATGGCGGGCAGCGCGAGCAGCGAGAGCAGGTCACCGAGATTCAGCGGCACGGCGGTGCCGCCCAGCGGGCCGCTGAGCGCCAGCTGGGTGATCAGGCCCGTTCCCCAGGCCACGGCGGCAGCCGCGAACCACCGATATGCCTTCCGAACGGGCGCCTCGCGGCTCGTCGAGTCATGCCAGAGCACCGCGGCGGCCGCGGCGGCTGCCACTGCCCCGGCTGCGGCTTCTGCCAGCGCGTCCGGGCTCATCGGGCATCCCCGGAGGGAACCGAGCGCACCGTGCCTCCCTGTGCCAAGTCCGCTGTGCCACGTCCGCAGTGTCTCGTCCGCAGTGCCACGTCCGCTGTCAATGACGAGCCCGGCTGGGCCCGAGGGCCGGCCGGGCTCGCGTTCTGCGTCGCGCCGCTGCGCTGCGGCTCAGGCCGGCCAGCACGGACTTCGTAGTGGCCGGAATGTCGGGGATCGGCGACGCGGCGAACGCGCTCTCGCGATACGTGATGGGCTTTTACTTTACGTGTCGGAGGTCACGCTTCGATGGAGGGAAGGCGAACGTACAGCGGCAGAATCCGCTGCGACCAGCCTGGAGGCGTCCAGCGCCGAGGCCGCTGGCACCTGACGAGGGCCGTGCCGCGGGAGTCCGGCGCGGCGATGACTGCCCATGTCTTAACCCGAATGTCACGATTGCTATGCGATTACTCAGCGTATTTATTTGGTTTGGCTGCGCTTAACGATTTCCCTATGCTACTTTTTCTCGGATTGGAGCGAACACGACTCTCCGTAAGCAATAGGTAGCGGATTGACACAAGGCTCCGACCGGAGCTAGCCAGTGGGGGAAAATGTCATGGCCATTAGCCGAAGAACCTTTCTGGGTGGTGCGCTCGCCGCGGGCGCCCTGGCCTCTACGGGGGTCGCCGGGCTGACGTCAGCGCAGGCCGCCTCGAGATCCCCGCTGTTCGGGACCGACGATGTCAACTGGGCGGCGTTCACCCGGGCCGTCAGTGGCGTCCGGGGCAGGCGCTTCACCGCGCACGGGGTGCCGCGCTCCTTCCCCCGGCCCGGCGGGGTGAGCCAGATCATCCAGAACTTCAACCCGGACCCTGAGCAGGTGATACGCGGCTCCCTGGACCGGGCCCTGGTCGCCTATGCCAAGACCATTCCGAACGGCGGGATTGTCTGCCCGCTGCTGGAAGGCGAGCGGGCGAACCTGCACCACACAGCCGCCGAGGTGACCGGGGCAATCGACCATTGTTACAAGATCATCAAGGAGCATGCACCGGGCTGCCGGGTGGTCCAGACCCTGACCTGCTATTCGCTCATCTCGCGCAAGGGCGCGTTCGACTCCTACCTCTCCCATCAGGTGGACGCCATCTACATGGACGCCTACCAGCACGACACCCGCAGGACGGTGGCCAACTTCGTGAAGCCGTGCGCCGACGCCATCCGCTCGGCGACCGGCAAGCCGCTCGGCATCGCGGAGTGCAACTCCTGGATGGAGTCCGAGCGGCCGTCCTGGTTCAGCGGCCTGTGGGCGCTGGCGCTGAGCGACCGCTACGAGGTGTTCTACCCGTTCTTCACGGCGCCGGGCGACGGGCCCCCGGTCCAGTGGGTGTCCCACGACGACAGGACAATCGGCGTGCTGCGCATGATCGCCGCGGAGGCCTGAGGCGGAGGTTCCCGGAGCGCCAGGTGACCGTTGCGGATCATTGCGACGTCGCGGGCCGCTTGCCGGGATAAGGTCCGTAAGGTGGACCGGAATCATCAATGACCGAGTGGCTGGCGCTGACCCACGGCCGGGTCCGGCGGGTTGTCACGATCGGGGACGAACTGGTGTCCTGGCCGGTACCGCTGGAGCGCAGCTGCCCGCGGCCACCGTGCTCCTGCGGCAGGCCGCGGCTCGGCTCCGGCCAGTCGTGCGGCAGCCCGGAATGCGTCATCCGGCTGCACCGCTCCGCCGCCTCGTCCCCGCCGCCGCGGGATTCCTCCCATCGCTCAGCGAGGCCCCGCCGGCACTAGC
>JBEKFH010000151.1:0-10270 GCA_050013415.1 Streptosporangiaceae bacterium
CGACCGGATCGTCACGGTCTCGGAGGAAACGCTGTCCCGCGCGCTGCTGCTCTGCCTGGAGCGAGCCAAGCAGGTGGTGGAGCCAGCCGGCGCGGCCGGCGTCGCCGCGCTGATGCTGGACCCGCGCGCGGCCGAGCCGCCAGTGGTGGCCGTGCTGTCCGGCGGCAACATCGACCCGCTGCTGCTGGCCAAGGTGCTGCGGCACGGCCTGGCAGCGGCCGGGCGCTACCTCACGTTCCGCTGCCGGCTGCCGGATCGCCCCGGCGCGCTCGCCACCCTGCTGGCCGAGATCGCCGACCTCGGCGCCAACGTCCTGGACGTGGTGCACGCCCGGCTCACGCCGCACCTGCGAGTGGACGAGGTGGAGGTGCTGCTGCAGGTGGAGACCCGGGGGCCCGGGCACTGCGACGAGGTGATCGGCCAGCTGCGCAAGTCCGGCTACACGCTGATCTTCAGCTAGCCCGCTGCCGCAATGGCTGACTCCCCCTGTGCTGAACGGATCGCTCGCGGCCGGTCCCGCCGCCCAGGTCCAGTCCCCGGTCAGAGGTTCCCGCGGCGCTCCTGCTCGCGCTCGATCGCCTCGAACAGTGCCTTGAAGTTGCCCTTGCCGAACCCCTGCGACCCGTGCCGCTCGATCAGCTCGAAGAACACGGTCGGCCGGTCCTGCACCGGCCTCGTGAAGATCTGCAGCAGGTACCCGTCCTCGTCCCGGTCCGCGAGAATCCCCAGTTCCCGCAACTCGCCGGCCGGGACGCGGGTCTCCCCGGCCCAGCCGCCGAGCGCGTCGTAGTAGCTGCCGGGCGTGTCCAGGAACCCCACCCCGGCCGCCCGCATGGCGCGCACGCTGGCCACGATGTCGTCGGTGGCCAGCGCAATGTGCTGGACCCCGGGCCCGCCGTAGAACTCCAGGTACTCGTCGATCTGCGACTTGCGCTGGCCGGCTGCCGGCTCGTTGATCGGGAACTTGACCTTGCGGTCGCCGTCCGCGACCACCTTGCTCATCAGCGCGGAGTACTCGGTGGCGATGTCGTCGCCGACGAACTCCTTCATGTTGGTGAACCCCATGACCCGGCGGTAGAAGCCGACCCACTGGTCCATCCTGCCGAGCTCGACGTTGCCGACGCAGTGATCGATCTCGGTGAAGAAGGGCCGGTCCGGCGGGGTGACGAGCGGATCAGCCGCCACGTAGCCCGGCAGGTAGGGGCCCGCGTAGCCGGCCCGCTCGACCAGGGTGTGCCGGGTGTCGCCGTACGTCGCGATCGAGGCGAGCACGACCTTGCCGGCGGTGTCCTCGAACATCTCAGGCTTGTCCAGGCCGGTGGCGCCGCGGGCGACCGCGTAGTCGTAGGCGGCCTCCGCCGAGGGAACGCCGATCGCCAGGTCGATAACCCCGTCGCCGTGCGCCGCCACGTGCCTGGCCAGGTCGGTTCCCGTCCGGACCGGGCCGCGGAACACGAACCGTGCCTGGCCCGACTCCAGCACGTAGGCTGCCTCGTCCCGGCAGCCGGTCTCCGGGCCGCGGTAGGCGACGCACCGCATGCCGAAGGCCGATGAGTAGAAGTGCGCCGCCTGCCGCGCGTTTCCGACCGCGAAGACCACCGCGTCCATGCCGGTGACCGGGAACTCGTCGGTGCGATTCAGCCTGGTCAGGTCCGTCGCTGCGCTGTCTGTCACCGTCACCGTGCACGCTCCCGCCGAAGTGGTGGCCTTACCGAAAGGATCGACCTGGAGCGCAAGATGTGCAACAGTTACGTTAAATACTAAACATTTTGCATAGACATAGACCGCAGGGGACCGTTAAATTGCACATGTATTCCAGCATTGCATCACGTACTGCCCGAACGCGAGCTGCCCGGGGCGGTCATCGCGTGCCCGTCCGGGGCGGCTGGCGATGATCGACGAGCTGGACGCGCGGCTGGCCGGGCTGCTCGCCGCCGAGCCGAGGGTCGGCGTCCTTGAGGCGTCCCGGCGGCTGGGCGTCGCCCGCGGCACCGTCCAGGCGAGGCTCGACCGGATGCAGGCGCGCGGCGTGATCACCGGTTACGGCCCGGACATCGACCCGGCCGCGCTCGGCTACGGGGTGACCGCGTTCGTCACCGTGGAGATTCGCCAGGCGGGCGGGCACGACCAGGTGGCCGGCGGCCTCGCGTCGATCGCCGAGGTACTCGAGGCGCACACGATCACCGGCGCCGGTGACATGCTCTGCCGCGTCGTCGCCCGGACTAACGCCGACCTGCAGCGGGTCATCGACGCGATCGTCGACGTCACCGGGGTGGTGCGGGCGTCCACCGTGATCGCCCTGGACACTCCGGTGCCCTACCGGGTGCTCCCGCTGGTCCGCGCCGCCGCCACGGCGGCTGGCTAGGGCTGGCCGGCGAGGCGGCCGCCCTCGGCGATGCCGGTGGCGATGCCGAGGACCGCGGCGCAGAGTTCGTCGCGGTCCGGGACCTGGCCGGCGAAGAACATCCAGCCGACGCTCACGCCGCCGAGCGCCATGGCCGCGCGCAGCCGGTCGTCAAGCGCAGCGTCCGGCCCGGTGAGCAGCTCGATCAGCGAGGTCATCCGCTCGCGGAACAGGCCGCCGCGGTTCTTGGCGGCGGCCAGGCCGGTCACCGCGGCCTGGTTCTGGTGCAGCATCCGGAACACCTCGTCGCCCTCGGCGACGATGCCGACGTAGCGGCGCAGGATCTCGCCGCGCGTTGCCGCCGTGGCCGGCTGGGCCCTCGCCCAGGTGATCAGCGCGTCGATCTGGCCGTAGTAGTCCTCGACGAGGCTGCGGACGATGTCTTCCTTGGATTTGAAGTGGTAATACAGCGCCGCCTTGGTGACATCCAGCCGCTCGGCGATCTCGCGCAGCGACGTCTTCTCGTAGCCCTGCTCGGCGAACAGCGCGACGGCAACCTCCTGGATGCGCGCCCTGGTGCCGCCGCGGCTGCGGGTGTCCTGCTGCGTGTCGTTCATCTCAGCTGCGCCGCGTCTCGTGGAGATGGCCGTAATTTACTTGACGGCCGGTTAGTTAACAGCTTAGCCTGCATTCCGGGACATGCTAGCCGGTCGGCAAGTAGGTTGGAAAATACCCGGGCCTGGCCGGCCGGGTCGCGTCAGCCTGGCCGGCTGAGTCGCGTTAGCCTGGCCCGCCTGGTTCGCGTCAGCCGAGGGAGCCTGATCATGACAGTCGCACAGCCGGCACCGGCACCGGACGAGGCGGCTGCCGCCGCCAGGCGCGAGATCAAGGTCGTGCTGCCGGGGCTGCTGCTCGCGATCCTGCTGGCCATGCTGGATCAGCTGATCGTCGGCACCGCGCTGCCGCGCATCGTCGGTGACCTCGGCGGCGTCGCGCACCTGTCCTGGGTGGTGACCGCCTACGTGCTCGCGTCGACCGTCACGACCCCGCTGTACGGGAAGCTCGGCGACCTGTACGGGCGCAAGAAGCTGTTCCTGACCGCGATCGTGATCTTCCTGGCCGGGTCGGCGCTGTCCGGCCTGGCCCAGTCGATGACGCAGCTGATCGGGTTCCGCGCGCTGCAGGGCCTGGGCGCCGGCGGGCTGATGGTCGGCGCGATATCCATCCTCGGCGAACTGGTGTCGCCGCGCGAGCGCGGCAAGTACATGGGCTACATCATGGCCGTGATGATGATCGCCACCATCGGCGGGCCGCTGGCCGGCGGTTTCATCACTGACACGTTCTCCTGGCGCTGGGTCTTCTACATCAACCTGCCGATCGGCGGCGTCGCGCTCGTCTACCTGGCCAGGGTCCTCCGGCTGCCGGCCACCCGGACGGAGCACAGGATCGATTACCTGGGCGCCGGGCTGCTCGGGCTGGCAGCGACGGCGATCGTGCTGGTGTCGACCTGGGGCGGCACCGAGTACCCGTGGGGATCCGGGCGGATCATCGGGCTCTGCGCGATCGCGCTGGCCGCGACGGCCGCGTTCGTGCTGGCCGAGGGGCGGGCGGCCGAGCCGATCCTGCCGCTGCACCTGTTCAGGAACCGGAACTTCTCGCTGGTGGCAGCCCTGAGCTTCCTGGTCGGCCTGGCCATGTTCGGCGCGATCACCTTCCTGCCGCTGTACCAGCAGACGGTGCAGGGCGCGTCCCCGACGGTCAGCGGCCTGCTGCTGACCCCGATGATGGTCGGGGTGATGGTCACCTCGATCATCGCGGGCCAGATCACCACCAGGACCGGCCGCTACAAGGCGCTGCCGATCCTCGGCTCGGCCGGCATGGGCGCCGGCATGTACCTGCTGTCGATGCTCGGCACCGGGACCACCCGGGTGACCTCCGGGCTGTTCTTCGTGGTGCTCGGCCTCGGCATGGGCCTGCTGATGCAGATCACCTCGCTGATGGCGCAGAACAGCGTCGAGCTGAAGGACATCGGCGTGGCCAGCAGCTCACGGCTGTTCTTCCAGCAGATCGGCGGCTCGATCGGCGTCTCGGTGTTCGGCGCGATCTTCGCCAGGCGGCTGACCGACGTGCTCAGCGCCCGGCTGCCCGGCGCGCACCTTAACGCGCCAGGCGGCCAGATCAACCCGGCGACCGTCGCCCGGCTGCCGGTCGCCGTGCGGCACGACGTGTTCTACGCGATTGCGCACGCCATCGACGGCGTCTTCATCTGGGCACTGCCGGCGATGGCGCTGGCCTTCGTGGTGGCCCTGTTCATCAAGGAGATCCCGCTGCGCGGCACCGTCGGTGACCCTGGCGAGGCGGCAGCCGCCTCGCCCGAGCTCGTGCACTGACACCGCAGGTCAGGCCATATCCCCGGCAGCCGATCGCGTCCCGGCAGCCAGTTACGCCTCGGAGGCTGGTTACATCCCGGCGTACGGCACGGCCTCGAGGATCTCGACTGACGCCACGCGCCCGTTCGGCAGGGTATAGGTCGCGGTCTCGCCGACCTTCTTGCCCGAGATCGCGCTGCCCAGCGGGGAGCGGGGGGAGTAGACGTCGATCGGCGAGCCGCTTTCCTCGCGCGACGCGAGCAGGAAGGTCACCTCGTCCTCGTCGCCCTGGAACCGGATGGTCACGGTCATGCCGGGGCCCACGACGCCGTCCTGGCGCGGCGGCTCGCCGACCCGGGCGTTGTCCAGGATGTGCTGCAGCTGGTTGATGCGGCCTTCCTGCTTGCCCTGCTCTTCCTTGGCGGCGTGGTAGCCGCCGTTCTCCTTGAGGTCGCCTTCGCCTCTGGCGGCCTCGATCTTCTTGGCGATCTCGACGCGGCCCGGCCCGGAGAGGTGGTCCAGCTCAGCCTTGAGCCGGTCGTACGCCTCCTGGGTGAGCCAGGTGACGATGTCATCGCGGGTCTCGGTCACGGGTACTCCTAGCGTGCGGTGCGGACGGGGGCGTCCGCCGGGCCCCGGAAGGGCCTCGGGGGTAATCTACCGAGCTTACATGTGCTAACAAATCACCAGCTCAGAGCTACGATGATCTTGATTTTCGCGGCGCTGGTGACGAGTTCGCGCGGACGAGCGGACGTGCCTGCCGGCAGTGGGGCCGGGTTAGAGAGCGTAAATGACAACTCATGAGTCTGTACAGCATGCAGGCGGTCCGGGCCGGCCGCGGCCGGGGAATGCGTCTGCGTGGCAGGCTTGTTGTCCTGTCCGTCATCAAAGTACTGAGGGGATTTCTTGTCTGCCGTGACCACCGACTTGTCTGCCGTGAACACCGATGCGGCGGGCTCGGGCGCCCGCCAGGAGAGCGCCGCGGCCGATCGGTACCGGCGCGGGCTCGCCGGGCCACTGCGGCTGATGGCGGTGCACGCGCACCCGGATGACGAGTCAAGCAAGGGCGCAGCGACCATGGCGCGCTACGCCCGCGAGGATGTCGAGGTCCTGGTCTGCACGCTGACCGGCGGGGAGCGAGGCGACATCCTCAACAAGGCGATGGAGCGTCCGGGCATCCGGTCCGATCTCGCCCGGATCAGGCGCGAGGAGATGGACCGGGCCAGGGAGATCCTCGGCGTACGGCAGCGTTTCCTCGGATTCATCGACTCCGGCCTGCCCGAGGGGGACCCGCTGCCGCCGCTGCCGGACGGGTGCTTCGCCGTCCAGCCGCTGGAGGTGGCCGTCGCGCCGCTGGTGCAGGCCGTGCGCGAGTTCCGCCCGCAGGTGATCCTCACCTACGACGAGTCAGGCGGTTACCCGCACCCGGATCACGTGAAGACGCACCAGGTCTCGGTGGAGGCATTCGAGGCCGCGGCCGATCCGGACCGCTACCCGGGCCTCGGCGAGCCGTGGCAGCCGCTGAAGCTGTACTACTTCGTCAGCTTCCACCGGGCCCGGTTCATCGCCCTGCATGAGGAGATGCTGCGCCGCGGCCTGGAGTCGCCCTACGCCGAGCGGCTGGCCGGCCTGGACGAGCGCGATGGCAGCCGGAAGGAATGGGCGGTCACCACCCGGGTGCCCTGCGGCGACTACTTCGGGATCCGTGATCAGGCACTCATCGCGCACGCCACCCAGATCGACCCGGAGAGTTCGTGGTTCGCCTGCCCGCTGGATGCCCAGCAGGCCGCGTGGCCGACCGAGGACTATCATCTTGCCAGGTCACTAGTCGATACGCAGATGCCGGAAGACGACCTGTTCGCCGGAATCAGGGAGAGAGCGAGCCTGTGATGGTCCTGGCGATATCGGACGCGAGCCAGGCCGCGCCGGGAGTCCTCGGATTCCTCGTGGTAGCGGGGATGGGCCTCATCCTGTACTTCCTCTTCCGCTCGATGGCCAAGCACCTCCGAAAGGTGTCCGCCCCCCGCCCGGGCACCGTCGAGGCCAGCAGCCAGTCGGCAGGCACGGTCGCGGCCGCCAGCAAGGCGGCAGGCACGGTCACGGCCAGCAGCCGGGCAGCAGGCAGCGTCGCGACCGGGAACAGCATCAGCGATGACCTGGCGAACCGCGGCACGCAGGAGCCCGGCGACGATTCCTGACGCTGGCCGGCCGGTCTGAGCTGAGCTGGCCGGTCGGTAGAAGCTGCGCTGGTGAGGGCGAGATGCACCGGCCGGTCAGGGCGAGGGCGCCGGCTGGTCAGGGCGCCGGCCGGTCAGGGCGAGCTGCGCCGGCCGGTCAGGATGAGGCCGTAGGCGAGCAGGTTCTCGCCCGGCCCGGGAGACCAGTCACGGTCCGGCAGGCGGCTGAAGCCGGCCTGCTCGTACAGGTGATGAGCGGCGCGCATGCCCGGCAGAGTAGACAGCACCAGATGCCGGACGCCGTGGCCGGCCGCCCGCTCGATCACCGCGCGCAGCAGCGCGCGGCCGGTTCCCCTGCCCTGTCCGTCCGGCGCCACGGCCAGCGCCCTGATCTCGGCCTCGTCCGGCCCCCGCACCACCTGGCCAGCCTGCGGCCAGTACTGCAGCATGATGGTTCCGGTAATCCGGCCGCCGGTCACCGCGACCAGGACCAGGCCGTCGCCGCCTGACCCGAGGTTCCGCAGGGTCGCCGCGTACCCGGAGGTAGCTGACAGGAATCCGTCGGCCAGGTAGGCGGCTACCCGGATATCGCCAATCTCCGGGAGCTCGCCAGGGCGTGCGACACGAACGATCACGTCATAGAGTGTGGACCGCCGAACCGAGTGCGGACGCCGAACCTGGTGCCTACGCCAACTGGGTGCGGACGCTGAACCGAGTTCACCCGGCGGCCGTTCTCAGGGAAAGCGGTCCGTTTTCCGCGAAGGAGCACTGAACAGCATGCAGGATGCCGTAGCCGGAGTGCCGGCCGGAGCGGTGCCGGACGACGCGTTCCTCCTCGACGTCCGCGAGCCCGACGAATGGGCGGCGGGCCACGCGCCCGGTGCCCGGCACATTCCGCTCGGCGAGCTCAGCGCCCGCGGCGCCGAGATCCCGCGGGACGCTCCGGTCTACGTGATCTGCCGGTCGGGCGCGCGGTCGGCGCGCGCCGCCCAGGCGCTGGCCGGCGCGGGCTGGGAGACGCTGAACGTCACTGACGGCATGCAGGGCTGGGAGGCCGCCGGCCGCCAGATGACCACGGACTCGGGCGCGCAGCCGTTCGTGGCGTGACATGGCACAGCCGTTCATGTTCAAGGCGTGACGGCGTTGCTGACCGGGCGGGACCGGCTCCCGCCCTCTGGCTCCCGCCCTCCGGCCCTCGCCCTCCGGCCCTCCGGCCCTCGCCCTCCGGCCCTCCGGCCCCCGCCCTCCGGCCCCGCCCCGGCCCTCCGGCCCCCGCCCTCTGGCGATTGGCCCGGCCCGGCCGTACCTCGTTGCTAGCCTGAGGAAAACGCAGACGTTGCTGGAGCGCTGATCATGCTGGCAATCCACGGGATCTGGGCGTACGGCGCGCTCGGTCTGTGGGCAGAGGACGCCGATGGCCCGGCCGCCGCCCCGCCCCGGCCGGGCCGCCCGTCCCGGGCCCCGCGGCCGCACCCGTTCGCCGCCCCCGCGGATGCCATCGCCGATGCCGTCACCGAACTCGCCGGATCGGTCGGCGAGCTTGCGCTCAAGGCCGTCGAGGACGAGCTGACCCTCTGGCTGCCCGCCACCGCGGAGGGCCCGCTGGCCTCGCCGGACCTGATCAGGACGCCGGACGGCGAACCAGCGCGGCCCGCGGGCCGCGGCGTGCTCGCCGCCTGGCGGGTGCCAGCGCTGGCCTTCGAGCCTGGCGCCGCGTTCGAGCTGCTGAGCGTGCTGGGCGAGGTCCGCGTGCTCGGCGCCCGCGCCGCCACGGGCGGATCGGTGCACTACCTTTCCGCGCTGGCGCTGCTGGCCGGCGACCTGGCCGCCCGTGGCCGCGTTCTGCCCGTGCTGGCAGCCGGAACGGCCAGCTGGGGAACTGCTGGCGGAACCGCAGGCAGCGCAACGGACGCGGCTAGTGCAAACGCCACGGGCAGTGGAGCAGCCGCAAGCAGTACCGCTGCTGCAGGCGGCGGCAGCGAGGGAAGCTACGCCGCCAGGTGGCGGCCCGTGCTATCCGGCGCCGACACGCAGCGGGCTCGCGAGCTCGCCGCGGCAATGCCGCCGGTGTGCCGTGCCACGACGGCCGGGGGAGAGTCATCGGCGCAGGTGCTGACCGACGCCCTGGACGAGCTGACCGACGCGGCCGTGCGGGCCAGCCTGAGCAGCCAGCCCGGCTTTGCCCTGCTGCCAGCCAGGCGCGGCCGCCGGCCTGCCCGCGTCCCTGTCGCCGAACGCTGGGCCGCGGCGCTGACCAGCGTAAATCCGCGAGTCGAGGTGCTGACTGCGCAGGACGAGGCGGAGGCGGCGGCGCTCGCCGCGGATCTCGCGGCCTGGCGCAGCGCGGCGCAGGTCCCGGCCGGCCCGGTCCGGACCTGCTTCCGGCTGATCGAGCCAGCCGCCAGCGCTGGCGACGGGGCCAGCGACGACAGGGCCAGCGACGACGGGGCCAGCCAGGACGGGGGCAGCCACGACGGGGCCAGCAGCGACATGCCCGGCGCTACCGCAGCAGCAGCCGCGATCGCCGCGACCGACCCAGGTGCTGGCGGCGCTGGCAGCTCCGCCGCCGAGCCGCCCTGGGCCGTTGAACTCGCGCTGCAGTCGACGGAGGATCCGAGCCTGCTGCTGCCCGCGGCCGATGTCTGGTCGGGCGCGAGCGCGGGCGGCTGGGCCATGGCCGGGATCCGGCACCCAGAGGAAGAACTGCTCGCCGGGCTCGGCCGCGCCTCGCGGCTGTTCCCCGAGCTCGACCGTGAGCTGCACAGCGCGGCGCCGGCCGCAGTCACGCTCGACACCGGGGGAGCGTTCCGGTTCCTCCGGGAAACCGGCCCGCTGCTGTCCGGGGCAGGCTTCGGCGTGCTGCTGCCGGACTGGGCGCGCAAGGCGCGGCTTGGCCTGAAGATGACGACCCGGTCGAAGCAGGCCGCGGGCACCGGCACTGCTGCCAGCCCCAAGTTCGGCATGACGGACCTGGTCGATTTCCGCTACGAGCTGGCGCTCGGCGACCAGACGCTGGACGCGGATGACCTTGCCGAGCTCGCCAGGCTCAAGGTCCCGCTGGTGCGGCTGCGCGGCCAGTGGGTGGAGCTGGACGACCGGCACCTGCAGGCGGCGCTGAAGTTCCTACAGCGGCGCGCGACGGGAACCATGCCCGCGTCGGAGGCACTGCTGGCCGGGTTGCGCGGAGTGGACGACGACCTCCCCGTCGTCGGCGTGGACGCCGACGGCTGGCTCGGTGACCTGCTGTCCGGCCAGGCCGACCAGCGGCTCGCCCCGGCCGCCACGCCGGCGTCCTTCCGCGGCGAACTGCGCCCCTACCAGGAACGCGGCCTCGCCTGGCTGTCCTTCCTCGGCAGCCTCGGACTCGGCGGAATCCTCGC
>JBEKFH010000152.1:0-10246 GCA_050013415.1 Streptosporangiaceae bacterium
CCTGCGCGAAGATGTCTGCCGCTTCGGAGAACTGGCTGCTGATGACGTGGGCGTAGACGCGCAGGGTGCCAGTCGGTGACGGTGAGCGTGATGTCGCTGCTGAGGTCGGGCAAGAGCCCGGCGGCTATGGCGTAGTCGCGCTGAAGCGTAGGACGGCGTGGCAGACTGCAGCGCCATGGCCGTGCAACTTGTCCGCAGTACCGGGCTGTTTCCCGACGCTCCGTATGCCTACGCCGCCAGGACTCAGCGATCTGACCTGATATTCACCGCGGGCGCTTGCCCGCTCGATGAGCACGGCCGGGTCGTTGGAGCGGGTGACGTCAGGGAGCAGATGCGCCAGGCTTTGCGGAACCTGCAGGTCGCCCTGGAAGAGTCGGGGGCGGCGATCCGGGATGTGGCCAAGACGACCGTCTATGTCGCCAGCGGTGTGCGCGATGACCTGGTCGCTGCCTGGGATGAGGTCGCAGGTTTCTTCGGTGATCATGACGTACCGAGCACGCTGCTTGGAGTGGCGATGCTCGGCTATCCGGGTCAGCTTGTCGAGATCGAGGCGGTTGCGGTCGCGTCATCCCCGGTAGCAGCGCTGATCGATGCATCGATGTCAACCAGATCTTGACAGTGTTCTTTCTGTCACAGCGACTCCGTATGGCAGGGAGGCTGGCCTGAAAATGTTGCTGCCAACGCAGGCAGCCGTGACCACCAAGGCTGACCGCCGTAGGCACTCATCCTGAGCTGCCGGACCGTTCGACCCTGCGTATGAACTCTTCGATGGCCGGGAAGGCCAGGTCGGGCCGGTCGCGGAAGATGGTGTGCCGGGCACTGGGCAGGCGGACCAGGCTGGTCGTGCTCGCGGGAAGGCGCCCTGCCAGCTCTTCGACGACAGGGAGCGGGCACAGGGGATCGTCCTCGCCCGCGAGGATGAGCACTGGACTTGTCACGCGGCTCAGCAAGGTCCACGGGCTGAAGCGCGGGGCCTCGTCGCGGAAGAAATGCAGATTGACCTCTAGCGTCTGGATCGACCGGGCTCGCTGATTATGCAATTCTTCCGCCGACCAGGGTTTGCTGCTATAGAGCGGGCCGCAGATCCGGCGGAACTCGGTACGTGACTCCTGGCTGTTCTCAGCGAAGTCGCGTTCAGCGGCGGCGGCGGCCTCGGGGCCGCCGATCCGGCGGAATACCTCTATGCTGGCCCGATCGTCCGCGTGACCGCCGGTCGTATTGGCCAAGATTATTCCTCTGGCATGGCCAGGGAAGAGCCCGGCGTAAGTGAGAGCTACCCGTCCGCCGAAGCTGCTGCCGAGTACGAATGGCCTGACCAGGCCGAGTGCGTCGCACAGCTCTTTGAGGTCAGTGGCCCAGGTCCGCTGATTCCAGAACTCGGCTGTACTGAGATCGCTTCGACCGTGACCGCGCTGGTCATAGAAGACGATCTGGAAATCGTCAGTCAGCGGCGCCAGAGTCTCCTTGAGATTGATATGGTCCGCGCCGGGTCCGCCGTGGACGGCCACGAGAGTCGGGCGCTCGACTGCCGTGGCGCTGCCGGGGACAACAGAAGGCCCGGAGACATCGAACCATAGGCTCACGTCGTTCAGATGGACCCGCATCAGGCCTCCTCGGGCACTGCTGAACGGCACAGCCACATGCCGGCACCTGTCATCGTGTCCCATCGGTAACAGATGTCCATGGCCTTACGCTCAGCGCTTACGGTGTTTTGTTGCTGTCTGGCTGATGGGGGCGCTGCGGAAGCTGGGTAACCAGTGAAGGGATCGAGGGGTGGAGCACGGATCCTGTGGCCGTGCAGATCGCCGTAGTTCTGGCTATTGGCGCATCGCTGGCTCTGCCTATCCCGCTGCTGATTGCCGGGTTCGTCAGGTTTCGCGGCTCGCGGCCGCGCAATTGGCTCCGTATGGCTGCGTGGGCGGGGGCGTGGATCGCGGGCTTCGCGCTTCTTTATCAGGCCGAGGTCTGGGGAGGATACCCAGGGAACTCCCCTGCGATTGGCAGCCCTGCCGTGGTGAGCTGGAGGGAGCTGCCCGTCTGTGCCGCGTGGCTGGCGCTCGGAGCCGTGATGACCTGGATTCTGGCCGCACCCCGCAGCAGGAACGTGCCCGAAAACAGTGGCCTTTCGACCAGGCAAGCCAGCTCGTAATTCGTCGCGCCGTGCCCGTTGCGTGCCCGTCAGTAGGTCTGCACACGGTGATTGACGGTCACTCACGGAGCAACCGAAAGTGCATCTCACCAGCAGGACCGCAGGTCCGCCGGGCCCGGCCGCTACCTTTGCAAGCTGGGGATCACCGCCCGCAGAGCCGGGCTAATCTTGCTAACGCGGATGCTAACAACGACTTCGCGTTCTTCATGATCACCTTATTCTCGTAACCTCAGTATGTGTCGAAAGTTTTGGTCACCGGGATGTCTGGCACCGGCAAGTCAACGGCCTTGCAGATGCTCGGTGAACGCGGCCACCGCGTCGTGGACACCGATACCGACGAGTGGAGTTGCTGGGTCAGCCTGCCGGATGGCTCGGATGACTGGGCATGGCGTGAAGATGCCATCGCCAGTCTGCTGGCCAGCCACGACGGTGGCCAGCTATTCGTTGCGGGATGCAAGACCAATCAAGGGAAGTTCTATGACCAGTTTGATCACATCGCCCTGCTGAGCGCGCCCGCAACCGTACTGCTGGCCAGGATCGCGGCGCGGACCACCAACCCGTACGGCCAGCATCCGCGCGAACAAGCGCTGATCCTGCGCTATCTGGCGGAAGTCGAACCGCGGCTGCGTGCGACCGCAACTATCGAGATCGACGCCTGTGCACCGATATCGCAGGTCGTTGACCAACTTGAAGCACTCGGCTGAGCGACTGCGCGAGCAGCAAAACACGGGCTACGGCATGCAAGCGCTCGCCCTCATGCCCGGTTAACGCACTGTGGCGATCCTGGGTGGTGTCCGCGCTCAGTCCCAGCCGGTGAAGCTCCTGGCTGCGATGCAGAACTCATTGCCCTCGGGATCCTGCATCACAGTCCAGCGGCGGCCGCCGTAGCCAGCATGGTCGAAAGAGCCTGGGTGCGCACTGAAGCCGACCCGTCGGACGGCAGGCGGACCGTCGTGGTGATCCCCGAGCAGACCCGTGCCGATGCCAGGGCCTACCAGGAGGTGGCCGAAACCCGACTTACCAGCGCGCTGCTCGACGGCGTGCCCCGCGACCGCTGGCCTGTGCTGATGCAGGCACTGGAAGAACTGCTCGTCGCGCTCCGGGAGCGGACCAAGCGGCCCTCAGGCACGAACCTGACGCGGTCAGGCCCTCCATAGGACTCACCGTCACCGTCGAGGACGAGGACGTTCTCCCCCACGAAAAGCCAACGGCCTGAGTTCAGGCGTCGCACACGCCTGAGCCGGGGTCAACGGCGCTGACGTGCGTCGCCAGCTGCCGAAGCAGGTCGCGGAACGCGCTACGGTCCGCCTCGGTCCCCAGGCCGTTCAGCACGTGCCGCTCGGCGTCCCGCAGGCGCCGGTCGAGGCCGTCGAGCGACTCGCGCCCCTGCGCGGTCGCCACAATGCGCCGAGCGCGGCGGTCGGCCGGGTCGGGGCGGCGCTCGATCAGCCCGGCACTCTCCAGGTCATCGAGCAGGTAGGTCATAACGGTGCGGTCGATCCCCAGGTGGCGGGCAACCTCCAGCTGGCTGCCCGGCGCGCCGCGGGCCGCAGCGGCAAGCACCTGATAGCCGCGGGGACCGCCCGGCAGCTCAGCGAAGGCCGCGTTCGCCGCCTTCGCATAGGAACGGAAGACCACGCCCAGTGCCCAGCCCAGGTCACTGCTCAGGGCGCCGCCGCACGCGTCGTCCCGGCCGGGGCGCCGCGGTCCGGCGTGGTCCCGAGTGGCGGCGCTCATGCGATCAGCGCTCATGCGATCAATCTACCTTGGTAAGCGGCGCGAAAGATGATTTGCGAACAAGATACTCTGCAATAAATACTATCGGCGATGCGACATTCAGCCTTGCGCTGATCCATTTACCTGGAGATTCAACATGACCGAGACCTCACCCGCCAGTCCTACCGTCGTGGTCATCGGCGGCGGTTACGGCGGAGTCAACGTGGCCAAGTCACTCGATGACGTGGCCGACGTGGTGCTCGTGGAACCCAAGGATTCCTTCGTGCACAACGTCGCTGCCCTCCGCGCGCTTGTCGACCCGTCCTGGCTGCCGCGGATCTACCTTCCCTACGGCAACCTGCTCGCCAACGGCAGGGTGGTCCACGACCGGGCCGCGAAGGTCGATGTCGGCACGGTGACGCTGGCCTCCGGTGAGGAGATCCGCGCCGACTACATCGTGCTGGCAACCGGGTCCGCGTATCCGTTCCCGGCCAAGAGCGACATCGACAGCACCGCTACCGCTCACGCTCAGGTCCGCGCGGCTCACGCGGCGCTCAGCGCGGCGCAGCGGGTGCTGCTACTCGGCGCCGGGCCGGTCGGCATCGAGCTGGCCGGCGAGATCAAGGCGGTGTGGCCTGCCAAGGAGGTGACCCTGCTGGACGTTGCCGACGATGTCCTCGGTGCCCGTTTCAGGCCGGAGCTGAAGGCGGAGCTGCGCCGCCAGCTCGCCGGCATGGGAGTGCAGCTGGTGCTCGCCAGCCCGCTGCGGGAAGCCCCGCCGACCGCTCCCGGCGAGCTGGGGGCATTCACCGTCGTCACCGAGTCCGGGCGCGAGCTGTCCGCGGACATCTGGTTCCGCTGCTACGGAGTGGCCCCGGTGAGCGACTACCTGGCCGGTGAGCTTGCCGCCGCCCGCCAGGCGGACGGCTTCGTGCACGTCACGCCCTACCTGCAGGTGACCGGACAGGACCGGGTCTTCGCTGTCGGCGATGTCTCCACCGCTGACCACAAGATGGCCGGCCTCGCCGGGCGGCAGGCACAGCTGGTCGCCGGCAACATCCGGGCGCACATCGCAGGAGACGCCGGCCTGACGTCCTACCAGCCATCGCCTCCCGGGATCATCGTGCCGATCGGGCCGGACGGCGGCTCGGGCCAGCGGTCCGGCACCGAGGAACTCCTCAGCGCTGACGTTGTCGCTCAGCTCAAGGGCCGCGACATGATGGTGGACAGGTTCACCGAGCTGTTCGGCGTGACCGCCGCGCCCGCCGCGGCCAGCAAGCCAGTAGACGCCGCAGGTGACTGACTCCGCACTCGACAGTTGCTCCGCAGGCTCGGAGCCGGGTAAGGCGGGAACAGGCTCTCGCAATGGGCGATGATGGCGGCCATGGCATTGAGCACGGCGTTCACGAAGCTATTCTCGCTGCGGCACCCGATCGCGCTGGCGCCGATGGGCGGATCGGCCGGCGGCGCGCTGGCGGCGGCCGTCTCCAACGGCGGGGGCCTGGGGCTGCTGGGCGGCGGCTCCGGGGATCCGGACTGGCTGGCCCGTGAGCTGCCGATCGTCGCGGACGGCACGGACAAGCCGTGGGGCGTCGGCTTCCAGAGCTGGGCCGTCGATGTCGCCGCGGTCATGCAGGTGCTCAAGCACAGCCCGAGGGCGGTGATGCTGTCCTTCGGTGACCCCCGCGCGTTCCTGGCGCCCATTCGCCAGGCAGGCGCGGCGCTGATCCTGCAGGTCACAGACCTGGAGGAGGCCAGGCAGGCGGTGGACCTCGGCGCCGACGTCATCGTGGCGCAGGGGACCGAGGGCGGCGGGCACGGCGCCCGGCGCGGGCGGTCCACGCTGCCGTTCGTGCCGGTCGTGGTGGACCTGGCCGCACCGACGCCAGTGCTGGCGGCTGGCGGGATCGCCGACGGGCGTGGCGTGGCGGCGGCCCTGGCCCTGGGAGCCGCCGGGGCGCTCATCGGCACCCGGTTTCAGGCCACCGCCGAGGCACTGGCCGATCCCTCGGTCACCCGGGCGATCATCGAGGGAAGCGGGGAGGACACCGAGCGCAGCACCGTGCTGGACATCGCCCGGGGCTCCCGCTGGCCGTCGAAGTACCCGGCCCGCACCCTCGGTCACCCGTTCCTCGATGAGTGGCGGGGCCGGGAGGACGAACTCGCCGCGAACGCCGATGCCAGGCGGGCATATCAGGATGGCGTGGCGCGAGGCGATCTGCCTCCGCAGCCGGTATGGGCCAGCGAGGCGATCGATCTCATCAGCGACCTGCCGTCCGCAGCTGAACTGGTCGGAATCCTTGCCGCGCAGGCCGAGGAAGCCCTGGCCCGGACCGGACGCGATCATGATGGACTCAGGTAGCCGGTGAGCGCGAGCATCGCGCCCGACATCACCAGTACCGGGGCTGGCGGGGGATGGTCTCCAGGTCGGCCAGGAGCAGATCACGATCCTCGTCCTCGGCGATGGCCTCGGCTGCGGCCAGCGCCCTATCGGTGAAGGCCCGGGCCGCCTCGGCATCGGAAGCGACGGCGAACGCCCTGGCCAGGGCCTCGTAGCCGTAGGCGAGATCCCAGTCACCGATGCTGTTGGCCTGGCAGATGTCCACCACCCGCTGGGCGTGGTAGATCGCCGGCTCCGGCCGGCCGAGTACCGCGTAGACGCGGGAGATCTGCCACTCGCCCCTCGCGAGGTGAGCCGGCGTCGCCCCCGGCGCCTGCCCCCAGTGGTAACGCGAGGCGTGCGCGGTGTGGATCATCTGATCGTCGTCCTGCTGGCCCCGGTCCTCCCGCTCCAGCAGCCGCCAGGTCTCGTTGAACAGCTGAGCTGCCAGGGCTCGCTCGTCGCTCACCGCGGCGGGGCCAGCCGGGCTGGCGGAGGCCGCCACCGCTCCGGCCGGATCCTGCTGCGCGCTGGTCACGGTGCTCCCTTCGCCGGCAGATAGTCGATCCCTTGCTATGGGCGGCCTGGGTTACGGCGCGAGCGCGACGGCGACCAGCCGCCGCCTGCCCTGCCACCCGGTGATTGCGGCGAGCTGTGCCTGCGTGCCGAACTGCCGCCAGCGCCCGGTCATCCTGATGGCCTGATGGCCAGCCGGGCGGACTACGAGGCGCGCGGTCACCCGGTCGGCTGACTGATTCCACCAGGCGGTGCCGTCGATCGCGGCGTCCGTCACCCAGCGGACTCCGCTGAACCGGATCCGGATCAGGCGGCTGCCAGCGCGGAACGTGACCGCGCCGCCGCGCAGGCCGCGGTCCCTGCCGTCGCTCAGCAGCGGCCAGCGGCTGATCTCGTCGCCGACGCTGGCGAGCGCCACGGTCACCGCCCGCAAGGCCCGCGGCCCGGCAGTGTTGCCGGGCGCCGCGGTCGCAGGAGTGGCCCCCGCCAGCTGCCGCGGATACGTGCCCACGTTGTGCACGGGCGTAATCCGCCGGGCGCAGGAGGTGTTCTCGGTGGCGAGGTCCTCCGGGCGCCTGACGAACCGCCGGTAGATCGACAGGGCGCAGCCGTTGTTGGCGTCCTGCCCTGCCACGTGCGTCAGGTTGGCCAGCGTCACCAGCCGGGCCGACGGGCCCATCTGGCGGTTGACCAGCGTCGCGCCGTCCAGCCGCGGCGTCAGCGAATCCAGGGTCCCGGACAGCACGAGCACCGGCAGCCGGGCGGGCACCAGCGGCGGCCGCCGGATGATCGGCCGGGGGCGGCGGACCGGCGATGGCCAGCGCAGGCAGCCGCTGTAGGCCTCGGTGTACTGGTCCAGCGATGTCCACCGGGCCACGCTGAACGGGGCGAACGTCCGCCTGGGCTCACGGCGCAGCGCGGCGCGATACTGCCGGGCGCGGACCGCGAACGGCGCGGACCGGCTGAACAGCTGCACGTAGTCGGTGCAGCTGACGGCGAAATACAGCCCGTCGCTGAACTCGGGCAGCGGGTAGTTGGTGTCGTCAAAGCCGAGCGAGAGCGCCGAGATCCGCAGCAGCGGCGCCGCGTCATGGTGGCGCAGCAGCGCCCGCGCCGCCGCGTCGAGGTCACGGTAGACGACGGGGTCGAAGCCCGCGTTGTTCACCAGGTTGACCAGCGTCTCGACGGTCACGGTCAGGCGGCCCCTGGTGCCGTCGGCCGTGGTGGTCTCCCCGCTGACTGGATCCCGGGCCAGCCGGCGGGCCAGCGCGCCGATCCTGCCCCAGGCGGGCCCGCGGGTCGCCGCGGCACACGCGACCGACCGGCGGCAGACAGCATTGAAGGCCCGCCGGGCGGTGATGACCGTGGTGGTGTACCAGGGATCGAGCCCGAGGACCTGGTAGGTGGAGTCCAGCGTCACCGAGCGCAGCGCGCCCGGGTAACGGGACGCGAAGACCTGCGCGAACCAGCTGCCGTAGGAGTCGCCGTAGAGATCCACCCGGCCCAGCCGCAGAGCGCGCAGCACCCGTTCGACGTCCCGCGCCGAGTAGGCGGTGTTGAAGTCGTCGGAGGCGTGCACCCAGCCGCCGCGGCGATAGCGCCATTCGTGGTTCAGCTGGGCACCGCAGTCCCCGACCAGCCGGTCAAAACGCCGCCCCGACTGGTGTGCGCCGGCCCGCTCAAGGCCGGGGCAGTCGATCGGAGTCGACGTGCCGGTGCCGCGTAGGTCGACGAGGAGCAGGTTGCGGGACCGGTGCAGCGGCCCGATATCCGGGAGGTAGTCGTCCTCGCTGCCCGTCGTCGCGAAGCCCGGGCCGCCCTCGACCGACAGGACCGTGCCGACGGCCCGGCGGCTGGCCGGCAGCCAGCGGAAGCCGATGCGGATGCCCGGGCTGGCCGGCGATGAGTAATCCAGAGGGACGGCGAGGTGGCCGCAGAAGGTCAGCGGGGCCCTCGCGCAGCGGCTCAGCGTGACGCTTCCCAGCCGGATGGACGTCGGCTGGCCCGCCGGACCGGGGGCTGCAGCCGCGGCACCCGAGGGCTGCCCCGCCGGACCGGGCGTCCCAGCCCCGTCTTCGGGGGCTGCAGCCACGGCGCCCGCCACGGCGCCCGTCGTGGCCGCGTGCGCCGGGGCCGGGGCCGTCGTGGCCGTCGTGGCCGCCGACGCTGCGGGGGTCGCGCCGAGGGCCGCAAACGTCAGCGTCGCCGCGAGCAGCGTGGCTGGCCTGCGCGCGAGCAGCGTGGTCGGCCTGCGCGCCGGGAGCAGCGTGGCTGGCCAGCGGACCTTGCCGCCGCGCGTTGCACGGGTGATCATCCCGGGATGCACAACCGACAGAGTAGGGCGGCGCGGGCGTCACCGCCAGAGCCGCGCCGCCCCGCGATGTGACTCGCGTGGCAGCAAGCGACGCGCGGGCGGCTGACCCATGTGCGCGGAGAATCCGGCACGCCGCAGCAGGCGCATCCGTCGAGGTAAATGGATGCTTTCCCAACGTGGAGGATCTTCACGTCATACAAGGCCAGATCCTCCACGGTAACGGATAACCGGGACACCGCAGGCCGAACTGCGAGATGATCGTTTGCGCATCTGCTGGTCAGGACGAGTGCCCGGCTGGCTGCGAATCCCGGAGGGCGGAGATGCTCGCTTTCGGCGTGACCTTCATGGCTGATCCGCCGGTCTCGGAGGTGGTCGCGCGGGCGCAGCTCGCCGAGAGCAACGGGTTCAGCCACGTCTGGCTATGGGACAGTCACGTCCTCTGGCAGGAGGTTTACCCGATCTTCACCCTGATCGCGGCGGGTACCACCACCATCCGGATCGGGCCCTGCGTCACGAACCCGGTCAGCAGGGACCCGACCGTGACCGCGTCGGCGATGGCGACGCTCAACGAGATTTCCGGCGGCCGGATGGATATGGGGATCGGCCGGGGCGACTCGGCGCAGCGGGTGCTCGGCCGCACGCCGGTGACCGTCGCCGCGCTCGAGCGGGCCTGCGCGGAAATCCGCGACCTGGCCGAGGGGCGCGAGGTCGACCTGGCGGGCACCAAGGTCAGGCTCGCCTGGTCGGCGGGCCACCGGCTGCCGGTGTGGGTCGCCGCCTACGGGCCGCTCGCGCTGCGCTGCGCTGGCCGGATCGCCGACGGTGTCATCCTGCAGCTGGCCGACCCGTTCATCATCGAATGGGCGCTGCGTTACGTTCGCGAGGGCGCCGAGCAGGTCGGCCGGGACCCGGCGAGCATCCTAGTGATGGCCGCGGCACCCGCGTACCTCTCCGACGACCTCGCGCACGCCCGCGACCAGGTGCGCTGGTTCCCCGCGCTGGTGTCCAACCATGTCGTCGACCTGGTCAAGCGGTACCACGACGCCGAGCTGCCGGGCGAGCTGACCGATTTCATCGCGGCCAGGGAGCGCTACGACTACGCCCATCACGGCCGGGCCGGATCCGGCAACGCCGATTTCGTCACCGACGACGTGGTCGACCGGTTCTGCGT
>JBEKFH010000153.1:0-10232 GCA_050013415.1 Streptosporangiaceae bacterium
GACCGGCCGGTCGTTCGCCCGGGCCGTTGCCCCGCCCGGGCCGTTGCGTCAGCCGGAAGGTACCCGGACCGACCTGGCCCACCCGGGCGCCTCGGGCGCATCATCCCCGAGCAGGCCGACGACCACCCGCATGCCCCGCGGCGGCTCATCCGGCCAGGGCGTGAACCCGTCGGTCAGCACGACGCCGATGGCAGGCCTCGGCCGCAGCAGGGCCGCTGCCGCGATGCCCGCTCCCATGTCGGTCCCGCCGCCGCCGACGAGCTCGACCTGGCGGGCGGAGCTGACCCGCCGGGCAGGGCCGGCGGCGGTGTCGCAGGCGATCACCCGGACTCGGCGGGCCAGCCCGATGGCGCGCAGCAATCCCTCCACCTCGGCGAGCGACGCGGCGAGCAGGTCGTCGCTCATGCTGCCGGAGGTGTCGCAGACGACGGCGACCTCGGGCACCGGCCGGCGCAGGGCGGGCAGCACCACGTCGCCGCCCGCGGCCGCCCGCCGGGACGGCCGCCGGTAGGAGTAGTCGACGGCGCCGGCGGTGTCGGCGACGGCCCTGCGCAGCTCCGCCGCGAGCGCCGTGCGCCAGTCGACGGCGGGCTCGAGCAGCTGGCTGGCCCAGCGCAGCAAGCCGGCCGGCACGGTACCCGCCTCCCGCCCGTGCCGAACGCAGTCCTGCGCTACCTGCCGGCACAGCAGGCGCGCCTGCCACGGCGCCAGCCCGGGAACGCCGCCGGCGTCCCACGGCCGCGGCCAGCCATCCGCGCCGCTGCCGCAGTCGAGGCTCCAGCCGTCAGTCCCGGCCCCGGGACCGTCGCTCAGCGGAAACGGAGGTTCCGCGGCCCGCGTCGTCGCGTAGTACTGCTCCGCCAGCAGGCCGGTCTCCGACCCCAGGTGGCGGGGCAGCACCGGCTCGCCGGGCAGCTCAAGCCCGGCGGGCACCAGGTCGTCGTTGATCTCGGCGTCGGCGCACAGCACCCAGGACCGTGCCCGCTCCGCGGGCACGCCGGCCGGCCCGGCCCGTTCCCCGTGCGCGCGCAGCAAGTGGCACACGTGATGGACCAGCACGCTGCCGAACTGAGCCGGGGTCCAGCTGGCTGCCAGCGCCGGATCGGCATGCAGCCGCCAGCCTTCGTCGACGGCGACGGTGCCGATCTCCCTGGCCGCCGTCACCTGGGCGCCGAACAGCCCGGTCGCCAGGTAAGGGAACCGCGAGGCGGCCCAGAGCCTGGCCGCCGCCAGCCCCGGCACGCCTCCCGGGTCGCCGGTCCCGCCCGGGGTGCCCGCCACGTCCGCCGTGCCGATCCCGCGCGGGGTGCCGGTCCCGCCTGGGGTGCCGGTCCCGCCTGGGGTGCCGGTCCCGCCCTGGGTGCCCGTCACGTCCGGCGGCTCGCCGCGCGCGGTCATCCCCGCAGCAGCCCGGCGTCCCGCAGCACCGGGGCGAACAGCCGGACCTCGGCCGGCAGCGGCGTCCCGTCGGGCCTGCACCTGGCCAGCATCCGGGCCGCCACGGCGGCGACGTCGGGCGCACCTGCTGCCGCCTTGCCGAGCACCCGCCAGCCCGCCGTCCAGCGCTCCGGCGTCGGATCGGCGGCCACCACCGCGGCCACCGCGGTCACCGCGGCGTAGGCACGGTCGCCGCGCTTCGGCAGCACGAAGGAGTCCGGGTCGGCAAGCACGGCCTCCGGGTCGGGCAGGTCCATCTCCGCGAGCCAGGCCAGGAACTCCACCCCCGCGCCTTCGCCGACCGCCCCTCTCACCAGCGCAGAACGCGCCTCGCCGCCCGCTCCGGCAGCCTCGCTTGCCGCCGCCAGCCGCGCTGTCATGTCCCAGGTTCGCGGGCTCGGCCAGCCCTTGCCCATGGATGCCGCGTCGGCCGGCGGCGCGCAGGCGAGGGCTGGCCGCGCGTGCAGGAACGCCGCCACCAGGCCGCGCGTCACGCCAAGCCCGGCTTCCCAGCCGTCCGGCAAGGTGGGCACCACCGGCGCCGCCCAGCCTCCCGCCAGCCCGTCGGCGACGGCCCTGGGATCGACCTCCCAGGCAAGGTGACAGAGCCGGTTGGCCAGCGGAGCCGACAGGTCCCACCCGTCGGCGGCCTGTTCCGGTGGGTTCGCCGCGGCGACCACCGACACCTGGTCGGGCAGGGCCAGGTCGCCGACCACCCGCTCGAGAACCACCCGCAACAGGGCCGCCTGTACGGCGGGCGGCGCGGTGGACAGCTCGTCAAGGAACAGCAGGCCGCGGCCGCCCTCGGCGAGCCGCCGCGCCCAGCCGGGCGGAGCGAAGCGCACCCCGTCGCCCACCACGATGGGCAGCCCGGCGAAATCGGACGGCTCGCGGATGGAGGCAATCACGGTCTCGCAGGGCCAGCCCATCTGCTCCGCCATGGCCCGGATCGTGGCAGTCTTGCCGGTGCCGGGCGCTCCCCAGAGCAGCACGGGAACCCGGGCAGCCACCGCCACGCCCAGCGCCTCCACGGCAGCCGCCTGCCGCTGCGCGCCGGCCCCGGCGAACCGCCGCCCGTCCCCGCTCATGACCCCTCATCTCCGCTGATGGCGCCCCCATCTGAATGCTGCCTGCCATCCGGGCCGCCGACGCTGCTCTCGCTGACCCCGGTGCTCTCGACCCATCCCCGGGCGGTCGCGCGCACCTTGAGTATCACCGGATCAGCGCCGGGCTCGCGCACGCCGAGCACCGTGACCTCGGGCCAGGCCGCCTCCCGTACTGCGACGATCAGGTGCCCGCTGACGACAGCGAGCCCGGCCGCCCAGACCGACGCCAGCCAGGCGGCCGGAAGCGCGGCGCGGAGTTTGCGGTCGCTGCCGCTCCCGGTCATCGCCAGCTCCCCCCAGCCCGCGCCGAAGTGCAGCGCGCCAGAGTGCTGCGGGTCCTTGTACTGCGGGTCCTCGTGCAGCGTGACCTCGACCTGGTCCGGGCCGATGCCGAGCCAGGCCGCCGCGGCGGGCGCAAGCCGCCCGGCCAGCGCCGCGACCAGGGCGGGCCGGTGCGTCGCACCATCGCCCGCACGGCTGCCGCCGTCCGCCCAGGCCGCGGCGACCGTGGCGGTCAGCCGGAGCGCGAGCTCGGGGCCGAGTGTGAGCAGGGCCAGCAGCTCGGCCTGCCTGGCCCGGGCCCGCTCGAACTCCCGGTCCGCGGGATTGGTTCCGGCGGCGAAATAACTCAGGACCGTGAACGATGAGGCGGCGGCACTGGCCGCGCCCGACGCCCGTCGTTGCCCCGCGCCCGATGGCGGGTGCTGCCCCGCGCTCGATGACGGACCTTGCCCGGCGCTGGACACCAGTCGTTGCCCGGCCCGGACGTAGCCGCCGGAGGTGGCCTGGCGGCGGATCGCGGCGGCCCGCGCGATACGACGGTGCTGGCCGCCCAGTAGGCCCCGGGCATAGGCCAGCAGCGAGAATCCAGCGTTGCCCGGCCCGATGAGGGCTGTGCCGCCAGCGCTCCGGAATACCGCCCCGCCCTGGCCCGGCATCATCCTGTTCTGGCCCCGCGCCAGCCAGCCCTGGCCGGACAGCCTGAGCCGGTCAATCTCGTCGCGGGTGACGGTCAGCTCGTCGGCGTCGGACCGGGGTCCGACCGCCAGCACCTCCAGATCGTCGCTTCTTGCGCCCCATGCCTCGGTCAGCTCGATGCATTCCGCCCGGTCGCCGCCCAGCGCCGCAAGTACGAGTTCCGCCTCGGCATCGGGATGATCGGCCGCGATCAGCCTGCCCTGCTCCCAGCGCAGCTGGTGCGTGCCGGAACCGCACGGCACCCGGACTGACACGGGTGGCAGCGCGGCCCACCACGGCGCGTCCTGCTGCCGGGGCCCGGCCCCGCTCATTGGCGCACCGCGGTCATCCGGCGCACGCGGTCATCCGGCGCACCGCGGTCATCCGGCGCACCGGGCTCATTCCGGCGCCAGCCACTCGAGCGGTACCTTGGCGGTCACCCGGCCGGCCGTGCTGGCGAGGCTGACCTCAAGGGAGGTCGCCTGGGGATGCAGCGGCGGGAACAGGTTCATCCGCACGTCCGAGTGGCCGTCGCCGTAGCCGCCACCGCCCGCCGTAGCCACGTGCCAGCGTCCCGCGTCGTCGTGCGCCCACCACGACAAGGGGCTGTCTATGTCGCAGCCGAAGGAGTACGGATCAGGCTGCTCCCCCCAGCCCTGGACGTGCAATTCCGCTGTTGCGGAATCTGAACGGAGCCCGGCGAGCACGAAGCGCGTGCCATCGAGTTCTGGCAGGACCACGGCTACGCCGGCGACGCCGTGCGGGCCGTCGCGGCGATGGCCGTTCTCCAGCACGCTGGTCCATGCGTCGGGGAGCCCGGCCGGCCGCGCGTTGGCCCTCAGGACGTCGGGGACGTCGATGCCGAGGCGCCGGGCAAGCGCGACGAGGCGATCGAGCGCGGCGCAGGCGCTCGGCAGTACGCCACTGGCCTCCAGGGCCGTCGCGATGTCGGCGATATGCGAGAGGTCGTGGTGGCGGATGACGCCGCTGGGGCTTCTCGCCGCTTGCACCAGCAGGCTCTCGGCTGCCAATTCGAACAGCCGGTCGACGGGGCTGCCGACCGGGATCGGGCCGGTAGCCCCGTCGCTCCCGGCGTCGGCGCTCGTAAGATCCACTCGGATGGGAGCCGAGCCCGGGCTCATGGTCAGGTCCAGCCACCGGACCCCGGCTGGCGGGACCGGGGAGATGTCCAGCGTGCCGGACCAATCACCGCGGCTCTCGCTGCTCCAGCTGCCGAGGTTGAGTTCGTAGCTATTGCCCTGGTCGTCGGCGGCGCTCGGCCAGGAGCCGTGGAGATTGTGCAACGCCGCCCACCTGTCACGGCGAGGCACCTGGCCCAGTGGCTCCAGCCGGCGCCCCACTGCGGTCAGGCTCGCCCGGTCGGGCGCGATCACCAGCGTGAGCAGGCGGGTATCGCCCAGTCCGCTGCCCGGCGCGGCCGGAATGGTGACTCCGACACCGGCCGCGCGGTACAGCCCGGCAGGAGCACCCGCGGTCGGCTGGCGACGCCTGGTCATCATGTCCTGGCGCGCCAGCGAGCGCGGATCGAACCGCGACCGGGCCAGCAGGGCGGTCTGCAGCCCGGTGAGTACCACATCCGCGGTGTCGTTATCGATGGCGCCCGCCTGGACGAGCGCGCTGGCCACCATCCGGAGCCGGTGAACGCCTTCCTCAGCTGACAGCTCACTGTGCTCATCGTCAGTTCCCAGCCTGACGCCGGGCCGGGAATTGATTGTCCTGGCAGCCTGCCGCCGCACGCTCGCGATCGCGCCTGTCGCCGTGTCGCCGAGCCTCTGCGCCGCGCCGAAGGCGCGCCATTCGATGGATTCCAGCCTGTGCGCGGTCTCTTCGGCGAATGGCCGCAGCCTGACCGCCTGCTCGCCTAGCGTCTGCAGTGCACGTACCGCGTCCTCCGCCAGCGGGCGCAGCGCACGCGCAGCCTCGTCGGCCAGCGGCTGCAGCGTGCGCACTGCATCTTCGCCCAGCGGGCGTAGCGCACGGGAGGCATCAACAGCGAGTGGTTGCAGGGGGTTGGCGGCTCGCCTGGCCAGCGGCAGGACCGGCCGGGCCGCGCTTGCGATGAGAGCGGCCCCGGGCCGCGCCAGGCCGGCGGCGGCCCGCAGCCGTGCCGGCATCCCGGCTGCGTCCGGAGGAACGTAGCGGGGGAGCGTCAGCGCCCGGCGGAGCTCAGCCTCGGCGCGCAGCCGCAGGTAGGTCTCAGCTTGCTCGGCGGTCACGCATCCAGCGTCCCACCTCCGCGACCCACGCGCACCCGCCCCTGATGGCTGACGCGATGGTGCGGTGCCTGAGGCGGCTGGTGGGATGATGCACGGGCCGGTCGCGTGGGGTATCTCTCCTCCGGCCAGGCCCCGGCCGGTGACGATGATAAGGATGCATCCGTGGTTCCTGATGACTTCCTGGGGTATTTCACTGCCGCCGCGGCGGCGGCCGGGGCGCTGATCGGTCTGCTATTCGTCTCCATCTCGCTGCGCCCGGACACGGTCTTCGGCGGGAGGGCGGCCGCTGATGGCCGGGCACTCGCGGGATCGGCTTTCACAGCCCTGGTCAACGCGTTCTTCGTGTCCCTGCTGGCCCTCATGCCCCAGGACAACCTGGGCTACCCGGCTGCCATCCTGGGCGGGTATAGCCTGTTCAGGACGCTACAGCTGCACTGGCGCATCGGGCGGCGGGATCTTCATCTCATGTCCCTCATCCTCAGCTCCTGCACGTACCTGGGGCAGCTGATTACCGGAGTCCTGCTGGTCGCCCGGCCGCACGATTCGTCGCTCGTCTACACCGTGGCCTACCTGCTGATCGCCTCGTTCTCGCTGGCCCTGATCCGTGCCTGGGCGCTGCTGCAAGGCAGGCACATCAGCCAGCAAGCGCCGGGCAGCGACCAACAGCTCTCCTAGGAACTGGCCACCGCCCTGGGGGCGCGCAGGAGTCTGCTATGCCTGTCGTCTGCTTGACTGCAGGCTGCAGGCATGGCAGGGGCGAGAGCGGAGAAAGGTGAGCGATGGATCTGCAAGACGTACTGGCCAAGGTTGTCGAGCTGAGCCGGGAAGAGCTGCGCATCGTCCGCAAGCGGGCGGAAGAGAAAACCCCGGCGCGCGATCACGGGCACGACTATCACGAGATGCTGCGTGCCGCCGACCGGCTTGATCACCACGCGCACCTGCTGCGCCGGCTTCATGATGGCGAATTTGGCGAGCACTGGCGCCATGAGAGCACCCAGGATGCAGCTGGCAGCTCCTGATCGGTGGTCGAGGCGGGGTGAGAGCCATTCCTTCCTGATCTGCAGCAGCGGGCCCGGCCGGTTTCTGCCTGGCAGCGGCCATCGGGCCGTAGCGTTAGGGGGTGGCCGCCAGCCCGTCGCCCTCCGGCTCCCCGCCCGGTACCGCGGGCCTCGCACCGGCCTCCGGTGGGGCGCCGGCGTTCGGCAGGCAGGTGGTGCGCGACCGTCTTGTCGCCGGGTTGCTGGCGCGTCCGGTCGGCGTCATCGAGGCCGGGGCGGGCTACGGCAAGTCCGTGCTCGCCAGGCAGTACCAGCGCGAGCTTGGCGTCGCCACGGCATTCGTGCCGTTAGGCCCGC
This sequence comes from Streptosporangiaceae bacterium, assembly GCA_050013415.1. Taxonomy (GTDB): domain Bacteria; phylum Actinomycetota; class Actinomycetes; order Streptosporangiales; family Streptosporangiaceae; genus Palsa-506. The sequence continues at coordinate 7,093 of JBEKFH010000153.1, forward strand.
CGGACGACGATCCCGCCATCCTCGTCGGCTCGCTGCGGCGCGCGTTTGCCGCCTCGAAGCTGTCGGACCTGGCCGCGGCCACAGACGTCACCGATCCCGCCGCCGCGGTCGAGCGGCTGCTGGATGCGCTTGCCCAGCTGGACGTGCCGCTGCTGGCCGTGCTGGACGACGCGCATCACCTTCGGGCGCCGCAGGTCACGGGTCTCGTGCTGCGGCTGGCGCGCGGGCTCCCGGCCCCGCACCGCCTGCTCGTCACCGCCCGGCGGCTGGCGGCCGGGCTTGAGCCGCTGAGAACGCTCCCCGCCGGGGGGTACCAGGACACCCGGGCGCTGGAGTTCACCGGTGCAGAGGCATCCGCGCTGTTCTCCGCCTACCTTGAGCGGCAGCCGTCGAGCTGGGAGCTGACCGTGCTGCTGGAGGCGACCCAGGGCTGGGCGACGGCGCTGGTCCTCGCCGCCTCGTCCCAGCTGACCGTCCGCGGGCTGGCTACCTCGGCTGACGCTGGCGGGCGGCGGACGGTAGCGATCGCCCCGCTGGTTGACCCGATCGTGGCGCTGCTGCCGCCACCGGATCGCGCCGCGGTCAGCCAGCTTGCCCATCTCCCGCTGCTGTCCGCCGCCGTCGCCGACGCGGTCGGCGACGGCGAGGGCACGTTGCATCGCATCCTCGCCGCCGGGCTGCCCTTGACCCAGGCGCCGACCGGCTGGTGGGAAATGCCCGGCCCGGTCGCCGAGTACCTGGCGTCCCGAAATGAGCTGGCGCCCGAGACGGCACGCTCGGCCGCCGGCGTTTACCAGCGCGGTGGTGAACTGCTGGCAGCGCTGCGGACGCTGCTGGCGGCACGGCTGCCACCGGATGCCGCCCGGATGCTGGCGGCAGCTCCCGTCGGCGAGGTCGAGGACGTCGGCTGGGCGACGCTGCGCGATGTGGCGGCTGAGCTGCCACTGGCCTCCGTTCAAAATCATCCGAGAGTCCTGCTGCACCTCGCCCGGCTCGCCGAGACCGCGCACCGGGCCGACGTTCGGACCGAGGCACTGGCCCGCGCCGAGCGGATGATCGACGCAGAGGCAGGCCGGGCCGACCAGGTTTTCCGGCGGGAGGTCGACGCCGAGCGGGCCAGGGACCTGATGTGGGACGAGCGCACCCGGGACGGAGCCAGGGCGCTTGCCGCATCGGTGGTGGCGAGCGCGGGCGCTGACGAGGCCGCTGCCAGGGCCCGGGCGCTCGACGTGCTCGGGCGGCTGGCCTCGTGGTTCAGCGCCGACGGGATACACGCCGAGGCTGAGGCGCTGCTGCTGGAGTCGGCCCGGCTGGCTCGCCGGATCGGGCAGCGGACCTGGGAGGCGCAGGCCCTGGTGGCCTTGGCGATGGGCTTCTACTTCGCGCTCTGCCGCAACGACCGGGCGCTGGACACACTCGACGACGTGCTCGCGCAGCTTCCGGCCCGGAGCGTCTACCGCGCGCTCGTGCAGAACTTCCGCACCGACGTCCTCATCGAGCTGGGCCGGTACGCCGAGGCCGAGGCGAGCATCGAGGAGACCCGCGAGATCGGCCGGGCCTACCACGAGGAATGGGCGATCGCCTACGCGTCGTGGAGCGAGGCGGCGCTCGCCTCGTATTCCGGCGATCGTGAGCGAACCGTGCTGGCCGTGCTGGAGACCGAGGCTCATCGCGACGTCTGGTATGAGCAGGCCTCGGGCGTTGAATTCCTTGTTACCGCCGCGGACTACCTCGACCGGGTCGGCGAGCACGAGATGGCGCTGGAGCGGCTGGCGATGTCACAGCAGCGGATGGCCGGCTGCGAGCGCCCCGTCCGGGTCTTCGGGGCCTGCCTGCTCGGGCGCTCGGGCGACCCCGCGGCGGCTGCCGACGCCATTGCCGCGACGTTCGCTGACTATGACCTCGAGCCGCAGGAGCGCTGGCCGCTGCTGCTGCTCGGGGCCTATGCGGCACACCGGCGCGGGGATCCGCGGGCGGGCAAGCTGGCCGCGGATGCCTTTGACCTGTGCCTCGAACTCGGCCAGCCGCACGCGCCGCTCTGGCGCGAGCGGCAGGTGGCCGAGGCCCTGCTGCCGATCGCGGTCGCGGCGGGCTCGCGCTCGGCGCCCGCGCTCATCTCCCGGACCGGCGCGCTGTCGCTCACCCTGCTCGGGCGCTTCGAGCTCCGGCGGCGCGGCGCGATCACCGAGCTCCCGCCCGGCCGCCCCGCCAAGGCTGTGCGCGCGGTCGCCGCGGCGGGCGGCCGCATGCACGCGGAGGAGCTCATCGAGCTCCTCTGGCCGGACACAGACCCTGAACGTGGCCGCAACCGGCTGCGCAATCTGCTGAGCCGCCTTCGCGCGGCCGCCGGGGACGTGCTCGTCCGTGATCAGGAGACGATCATCGTGCCGCCGGAGGTCGAGTCGGATGCCACCTTGTTCGAGGCCCAGGCGCGGGCGGCCATGGTGGCCAGGTCGGCCGGCCAGGTCGGCCGCGCGCTCGGCCTGGCCCGCTCCGCGGTCGACCGCTACGGCGGCGATTTGCTGCCCGACGACCGCTACGAGGACTGGGCGGAAGTACCACGGCGGCGGCTGCGGGGCCTTTACGTGGAGCTGCTCGACATCCTTGCCGGCGACGCCGCCGAGCGGGGCGACGTGGACGAGGCGGTCCGCCTGCTGCGGCGGGCGACCGAGTGCGAGCCGCTCGATGAGGACCGTTATGTCCGGATGGCACGGATGCTGGCCGCGCAGGGCCGGACGGGCTCGGCACTGACGACGCTGGACCGTGCCCGGGCGTCCCTCGCCGATGCGGGGCTGCCCGCGACCCGGCCGCTGACCCTACTGGAAGCGCAGCTCGCGCGGGAGATTGGCCGCTCGGCCGCAGCTGGCTGAACGGGCTGGCCGAGCGCGGCTGGCTGAGCGCGGCTGGCTGAGCGGGGCGGCTGAGCGGGGCGGCTGAGCCGGGGCTGCTCGGCCGCGGCCGGCTGATCGGCCCGGCTGTTTAACGCTCATTGGACGGCGCGTTCCTACCGTCGTTGCCAGCAGAGCAGGCGGATGCGCGCGAGCAGAAGGAACGCGGAGGACACATGATGAGACGACGGAGCCTTTTGATGACCGGCAGCGCCGGGCGCAGGCTGCGGTGGCCCGCGGCCGCGGCGCTTG
>JBEKFH010000154.1:0-10112 GCA_050013415.1 Streptosporangiaceae bacterium
GACCTGTGCGTCGCCCCGGCGCTGCTGGACGTCGCCGGTCCGCGCACGACGATCCGGCCGGTGGCCGGGCTGCCGCTGCTGCACGTCGATCACCCGGAGTTCACCGGCACCAAGCAAGTCATCAAGGACGGGTTCGACAAGATGCTCGGCCTCTCCGCGCTGGCCCTGCTGGCGCCGGCGTTCCTGCTGGTGGCCCTGGCCATCCGGTTCTCCGATGGCGGCCCGGCATTTTTCCGGCAGACCAGGGTGGGCCGGGACGGCCGCGCGTTCACCGTCTACAAGTTCCGCACCATGGTGCTGGGCGCGGAGGATCGTAAGGCCGAGCTTGAGGCCATCAACGAGAAGGACGGCTTGCTCTTCAAGATCCGCAACGACCCGCGGATAACCACCGTGGGCGGATGGCTGCGCCGCTGGTCGGTGGACGAGCTGCCGCAGCTCATCAATGTCGTCCGGGGGGACATGTCGCTGGTCGGCCCGCGCCCGGCGCTGCCGGACGAGGCTGCCAGGTACGGGGACTACGTGCGGCGGCGGCTGGTCGTAAAGCCCGGCCTCACCGGACTGTGGCAGGTCAACGGCCGGTCCGACCTGTCCTGGGAGGAATCAGTACGGCTCGATCTGCGCTACGTAGAGAACTGGTCGCTGATCCTGGACCTGCAGATCCTGTGGAAGACGTGCTCGGCAGTATTGCGCGGGTCCGGAGCGTACTGAGCCCGCCGGAGCACGATGACGCCTGGATGGAGCCTGCCTCATGATGTCCGACGACGACCGCCTTGCTCGTGACCTGGCCGTCGAGGCGGGACGCCGACTGCTCGCGCTGCGGGCGGGCGGCGGGGACGCCGGCGACCTGCGGAGCGCCGGCGACCGCCTTTCGCATGAATTCCTGGCTGCTGAGCTGGCCCGGCTGCGCCCGTCCGACGCCGTGCTCTCGGAGGAGGGCCTCGATGATCCGGCCCGGCTGTCCGCGACCCGGGTCTGGATCGTGGACCCGCTGGATGGAACGCGGGAATTCGGCGAGGCCGGCCGAACGGACTGGGCCGTCCACGTGGCGCTCTGGGAACTCGGCGAGCTGACCGCGGGCGCGGTTGCGCTGCCCGCCCAGGGGCGCGTCCTGTGCACTGCCCAGCCGCCTGCGGCGATCATTCCAGGCCCGGTAGCGGCGGCCGTCCAGGCAGACCCGCTGGCCGTACCTGGCGGGCTCAGATTCGTCGTCAGCCGGACCCGCCCGCCAGCTTTCGTCCAGCTGCTGGCCAGCCAGGTGGGCGCGACCCTGCTGCCGCTCGGCTCCGCCGGAGCCAAGGCCGCGGCGGTGATCAGCGGTGACGCCGACGCCTATATCCACGCCGGCGGGCAGTACGAGTGGGACTCCGCCGCCCCGGTCGCCGTGGCGCGAGCCGCAGGTCTGCACGCATCGCGGATTGACGGCTCAAAGCTGGCGTACAACCAGCCGCATCCCCTGCTCCCGGATATCCTCATCTGTCTGGCCCCGCTCGCCGGCCCGCTGCTCGCGGCGATCGGCTCCGCGACGGGCGCCAGCGAGTGACACCCGTGGCCAGATCCACTCAGCCAGCCCGTTCCCAGCGACCCGGAGTCTTTCCTGATGGCAGCGACGCGTTCTGACTACCTGCTCTCGCAGCTTGATGTCCTGGAGGCCGAGTCGATCCACATCATGCGTGAGGTCGCCGCCGAGTTCGAGCGGCCAGTGCTGCTCTTCTCGGGGGGCAAGGACTCCATCGTCATGCTGGCCCTGGCGGAGCGGGCCTTCCGGCCAGCGCGCATTCCGTTTCCGGTCATGCACATCGACACCGGGCAGAATTTCCCCGAGGTGCTGGAATTCCGGGACCGGCGGGCGGCTGAGCTCGGGGTACGGCTCGTGGTCGCGTCGGTGCAGGAGTCCATCGACACCGGCCGGGTCGTCGAGGAGACGGGCCGCTGGGCGAGCCGCAACCGGCTGCAGACCACGACCCTGCTGGACGGCATCGCCGAGCACCGGTTCGACGCGGTTTTCGGCGGCGCACGGCGGGATGAGGAGAAGGCCAGGGCCAAGGAACGCGTCTTCTCCTTCCGTGACGAATTCGGCCAGTGGGATCCGAAGAATCAGCGGCCCGAGCTCTGGAATTTGTACAACACCCGGATACACCGGGGCGAGCACATCCGGGTGTTCCCGCTATCGAACTGGACTGAACTCGACGTGTGGTATTACATAGCCAGGGAAAACCTGGAGATTCCCGCCATCTACTATGCGCACAAGCGAGCCGTATTCGAGCGAGACGGAATCCTGCTGGCGGACACTCCGCTCATCAGCAGGGCAGACGATGAGGTCCTGTTCGAGGCGAGCGTCCGCTACCGGACCGTCGGCGACATCACCTACACCGGCGCCGTGGCGTCCACCGCGGTCACCATCGACGAGGTAATAGCCGAGATCGCGACGACCCGTATCACCGAGCGCGGCCAGACCCGAGCTGACGACCGGACCAGCGAGGCGTCGATGGAGGACAGGAAGCGGGAGGGGTACTTCTGATGACGACGGCGCGGAGCGTGGCCGGCCTGGCCTCGGCCGAGGCGGACCGGCACATGGACATCCTCCGGCTGGCGACGGCGGGCTCGGTGGATGACGGAAAGAGCACGCTGATCGGGCGGCTGCTTTACGATTCCAAGTCCATATTCGAGGATCAGCTCGCCGCCGTGGAGCGCACGAGCCGTGAGCGGGGCGAGGAGTTCACGAACCTGGCGCTGCTCACCGACGGCCTGCGGGCCGAGCGGGAGCAGGGCATCACCATCGACGTGGCCTACCGCTACTTCGCCACGCCGCGGCGGAAGTTCATCATCGCGGATACTCCCGGCCACATCCAGTACACGCGGAACATGGTCACCGGCGCGTCGACCGCGGACCTGGCGATCGTGCTCGTCGATGCCCGTAACGGGCTGACCGAGCAGAGCAGGCGGCACGCCTTCCTGGCGACCCTGCTGCGGGTGCCGCACCTGGTGCTCGCGGTCAACAAGATGGATCTCGTCGGCTACGACGCCGCGGTGTTCGAGGAGATCGCCGAGGAATTCACCGCGTTCGCGGCGAAGCTGGAGATCGGCGACCTCACGTTCATCCCGATCTCGGCGCTGCACGGCGACAACGTCGTCCAGCGGTCGGCGAGCATGCCCTGGTACGACGGGCCGTCGCTGCTGCATCACCTGGAGCACGTGCACATCGCGTCCGACCGGAACCTGATCGACGTGCGGTTCCCCGTGCAGTACGTGATCAGGCCGCATCAGGCGACGGATCCTCAGCTGCATGACTACCGCGGTTACGCGGGCCAGGTCGCCGGAGGCGTGCTCAAGCCCGGCGATGAGGTGATGCACCTGCCGTCCGGGCTGACGACCACGATCGACCGCATCGACATCGCCGCCGGGCCGGCGGCGGAGGCGTACCCGCCGATGTCGGTAACGCTGCTGCTCGCCGACGACCTGGATGTCTCCCGCGGCGATATGTTCTGCCGTCCGCACAACCAGCCCCCGGCCGCGCAGGACGTGCAGGCGATGGTGTGCTGGATGAGCGACTCCCGGCCGCTTGCCGTCGGCAGCAGGCTGATCGTCAAGCACACCACCCGGACGGTGAAGGCCATCGTCCGTGACCTGCAGTACCGGCTGGACGTCAACACCCTGCACCGCGACGAGCAGGCCCGCCAGCTCGGCCTGAACGAGATCGGCCGGGTGATGCTGCGGACGACCCAGCCGCTGTTCTGTGACCCCTACGCGCGCAACCGGACGACCGGCGGGCTGATCCTGATCGATGAGGCGACCAATGCGACGGTTGGCGCCGCCATGATCACCGAGGCCAGCTGATTCGCCGGGCTGAGTGCCGTCATGCCGTGCGCCGGCCTGACCGTCGCGTGACGGTCAGGCCGGCGCTGGCTAGCGGGCCTGGTGCTAGCGGTGCCGGATGTTGTTGGCGTTGTCCGACCGGCCGACGACTCCTCCCCATGCGTTGATCGATGCGGAGTTGGTGAGCCTCATGGATGGGGTGGGTCCGGCGGAGTCGAACAGGGTGCCGAAGAGAGCGCCGCTGCTCATCAGGTACTTGCCGACGGACGTCAGCCAGGCGGCGCGGCCGCTGACCACGGAGGTGCCGAACTCGGAGAACCCGAACGGCAGCCCGGCGGAATGGGACGCGGCTACGGCCGGGCCCATGAACTGCGCGGGCGGCGTGAGTTCCTTGGTGCCGCCGTCGGCGGACCCCGCCGGGTAGGCATCCCAGCCCAGGGTGGAAATGACGTTGCCGCCGGGCAGGTAGTCGCGCCAGTTGCGATGCGAGGAAGCCTGCAGGTCATACGCCATCAGGATCAGCGTGGAGCGCAGGTCCGGGTTGTGCGCGGCGTCCGCGATGGCGGCGATGCGGCCCCATGCCTTGCGGTACGCCGCGGCGGTGAACTGGCCAGCCGCGATGTTGTCCTCGGGCTCGTGGAAGTAGGAGTAGTAGATGCGGTGCCCGGTGGGCGCGGTGTCAAAAAACCGCTGCAGGGCGGTGTTGTCGGAGCCGGACAGGATCGCCGCCGGGTTGGCCTTGAAGCTGACGATGACCGCCGAGTTGTTGGCCTCGGCCAGGCCGGTGCTCCAGGCGTCGGCGGCGGGCAGCCCGGGGTAGTAGACCCGGACGATGGGCAGCGTGCCGAACTGCGAGGTCTCCTGGGCCAGCGTGGCCGAGCTGGAAATCGAACTGCCGATCAGCGGGGCCGATGAGGCGCTGTCGAGCGTGATGTGACGGGCGCTGCCGGGCCTGCTGGCGGTGGCTGGCTGGTGCTGGGTGGTGCCGAGCGCAAGTCCTCCTGCGAGCAGGACGGTGACGGCGCCGGCGACGATTTTAGTGAAGTCATTCAGCATGTTAATTCCCCCTAGAAACACTCTTCGTGTTCCTAGTTCCACTCTCCGTGTTGGCAGAGCGGAGCCCCAGAGGCTGAATCCCTGTCCTGGCCGGGCCGAATTCCCTCTCCGACCAGACCGGATATTAAGACCCGGGTCAGACGACCCGGGTGCGGGTCAGACCGCCGGCTCCGGGTCAGACAGCCCGGCCCCGGGTCAGACGACCCGGGGCCGGGCGATCGGGATAACGGCTACATCGCTGGGAGGTACCACTCCTGCGTCGGGGCGGGAGCGCAGGTGGCGATGCTGAGCGGGGTGAGGTTCGCGCTTGACGTGATGTTCAGGCAGAGCCCGGAGCCTTGGTTGACCAGGGTGTGCCCGGTTCCTGGTGTCCACACCTGGGTGGTGGAGGTGCCGCAGGTGTTCAGCACGACCTGGGTACCGCTGGCGATCGCCTCGCCCAGGGTGTCCAGGCACAGGCCCTGGATCTCGATGTTGCCGTTGGACTCGATGGCCGAGGTCTGGCCGGTGCCGCCGTAGCAGCTTGACATCTCGGTAGCGGTGCCGCTCTTCTTGCTGTTGCCGACGTCGACGATGCAGGCAGGCTGACCAGAGGACGGCAGGCTGGCCGAGTACAGCGGGCCGGCCGGGATAAGGGATGCCGGCGCGGGGGCGGCGGGCAGCGGCCAGACCTGATTCGAGGTGGTGCCGCAGGCGGTAATCGTCAGGATGGTGCCGCTGGTGGTGCTGGAGCCCGGATCGGTAAGGCACAGGCTCGCAGCGCTGTTGACCAGCGTGTTGCCGGTGCCCTGAGTCCAGACCTGGGTGGTGGAGGTGCCGCAGGTATTCAGGTCGACGTCGGTGCCCGTGGTGATCGCCTCGCCGGCGGTGTCCAGGCACAGGCCGTTGAGCTCGATGTTGCCGTCCGATTCCACCGTCCAGTTCTGCTCCGGGGCGTTGTCGCAGGTCGCGAAATCGACAGTGGTCCCGACGGTGGAACTGTCGCCGGCGTCGTCGATGCACATCGGGTCGATGCCGGGCTTCAGGCCCTTGTTCCCGCCCTCGTCGTAGCCGCCGACGGCGCCCTGGCTGAAGATGCCGGACGGGATCGACCCGAACGTCGGCGACGCGGGGGCTACGGCCGCCAGCGGGAACAGCGCGTTGAAGCTGTGGTAAGCACCGGCGTTGGTGTTGACGTTATTGCCCATCAGCAGCCCGCCGTTCGAGCCCGTGTAGTCACCGGCGGGGAACGTGGTCAGCGACATGATGCCGTTGCCGCGCTCGGTCTCCGGCTGGAACCACGGGATCGTCAGCCCGGTGTTCGCGTCGATCGCGGACATGCCCATCACGAGCACCGCGTTCGGCTCGCACACGTTGTTGTTGCCGCACTCGTTGTTCCCCCACCGGTTATGCCCGCCGACGTAGACCACCGGGCCGGTGTCCTGCAGGGAGTAATACGAGTCGCCGCCAGAGTAGTTGATCCAGGTCGGCGCCACGCTCGTGCCGGTCGCCGCGGTGGGGAAGCTGGCCACCGCGTCGCAGATGCTGGCCGAGTTCACCGGCGAGGACTTGTATCCAGTGGCGGCGACGATGACAGACGTGCCGGCCGGGGAGATGTCGATGCCGCGGACGTCGTCATGCTCGCTGGAGCAGTTGTTCGCCAGGATCGGCGCTGCCCAGTTCGCCAGCGTCGCGGTCGTGCCCAGCCCCGCGCCGGTGCTGATCAGCGCGACCCGCGGTCGCGGCTGCCCGGCGACGTCCAGGAATGTCCCGCCGATCGCGAGCTGGGTCCCGTCCGCGGACACTGCCAGTGCCGCGACCTTCAGTGACAGGCCGGACACGGCCGGGACGCTGATCGGCATGCTGAACGTGGTGTCGGCCGCGCCAGTCGCCGCGTTCAGCCGCGCGACGTCCTGCTCCTTCACCCCGCTGGCCTTGGAGAACTGGCCACCGATATACAGCGAGCTCCCGTTCAGCGCCATCGACTGGACGTAATCCCCGGTGGCTCCGCTGACCGACCCGGTGAACGCGGTGACCACGGTGCCGTCCGTCGCCACGGTGCCCGGCGTCACATTCAGCTGCACCAGCCCCGGCTCGCTGGTCCCGTTCACTGTCGTGAATGCCCCGCCGACGTACACCGTGTTGCCCGGGCCCGCGACCACGCTGTAGGCCGGGCCCTGGTTCAGCTGCGGCGCGAAGTTCGGGTCGATCACCCCGGTGCCCAGCTGGTAGGCGAAGATGTCGTCGCGGGTCACCTCCGTGCCCGCTGCGCAGTGCCCCGACGCCGCGGGCCCCGGCTGGCACGCCTGCGTGAACGCCCCGGCGACCACCACATACCCATCCACGATGGCGGTGCTGTACACCGTGGCGGTACTGCAGCCCCCGGAGCCGAACCACTGATCGCACACCGACGTCGTCGTGGTGCCGGCGAAGATGTTCGGCGTCCAGGTCGCCGGGGTCGTGGACACCAGGCCGGACAGCGGCACCGCCGCACCTGCCGGCGCCACGCCGAGCAGCACGAGAGCGGCACTCGAGACCGCAGCGAGCAGTGAGACCGGGAGCAGCCGACGCATAGAAATCCTTCAGCTAGTCACAAGCATGACGTAATAGTTCAGGTTCGTTATGTAATCAGAGACGCGCGCTTGACGCGTACGGTTTACTACTCTCGGGCGCTTCTTCTGCGCGGTGGCACCGCCAGGAACGCCATCTCTGATGCCGGAAATTTACGTGATTCGCCCCGAAAGCATGCCCCTGCGTTATTTATACATAATATTAGCGTATTTGTTTGGGTGGCGCGAATAAGCGAGAAGCATCACATCGGGGAGGCGGCCCGCGGCGGCGCGAGATCCCCGGCAGCCAGGCAGGGGCCGGGACGGCGCCGAGGACGGGGGAGAACTGCCGAGGACGGGGGAGAACTGCGGTGGAGTTGCGAGACGGACCGGACCAGGCTGGCGGCAGCGGCCCGCGGGCCCGCAGGGTGCTTGTCGTCAGCCACTACGCGTCAGAGCGCAACGGCGGAGAGGGCTCGATTCCGCTGCGGCTGTTCGGACGGCTGCGAGCGCGCGGCGTCGAGGCATGGCTGCTGACTCATGTCAGTGCCCGGGCTGAGCTCAGCCAGCTGCTGCCGGCAGCCGACTTCAAGCGCGTCATCTTCGCGCGCGGCCTGCGCGGCTTCGGCCCGATCTTCACCTGGGGCGAGCGCCTTCCCGCCGGGCTCAGGACGATCGCCTGGGGGATCACCCAGCTTGAGCGTCAGGTCGCGATGGTGCCCGTGGCCCGCAGGCTCGTACGCGAGCTGGCGATCGACGTCGTGCATCAGCCCATCAGCGTGTCGCCGGTCATCCCGTCGCCGCTGACCCGGCTCGGCGCGGCCGTGGTCATGGGGCCGCTCAACGGCGGGATGGAGCTTCCGCCGGCCTTCGCCGGCCGCGATTCTGCCCTGTACGCGCTGACCAAGGCCGTCCGCCCGGTCGCGGCGACGGCACTAAACCGGCTGATGCGCGGCCGGCCCGAGGCCGACGTGGTGCTGGTGGCCAACGACCGGACCAGGTCGCTGCTGCCAAGGTCAGCGCGCAGGAACGTGACCGAGGTATCTGACATGGGCGTCGTGCTCGCATCATGGCTGGTGCCGGATGAGCTGCCAGCGGACGGGCCGCCGCCGGAGGACGGCCCGCCGCCGGAGGACGGGCCGCCGCCGGTCTCCGGGCCGCCGCCGGCCTCCGGGCCGCCGCCGGCCTCCGGGCCGCCGCCGGGAGGGGAAAGCCGGCCGGCCCGATTCCTGTTCCTGGGCCGCCTGGTGGGCTGGAAGGGCGTGGACATCCTGCTGGACGCATTCGCGCTGGCGCGGGAGCAGGTGCCAGCATCCCTGGAGATCGTCGGCGACGGTCCTGAGCGGGCCAGGCTGGCGGAGCAGGCCGATCGCACCGGCCGCGGCGCTGACGTTTCCTTCCGCGGCTGGCTCGATCCGGCGGAGTGCGCTCGCCGCATGCAGGCCTGCGATGCGTACGTGTCCGCCAGCCTGCAGGAGTCGGGCGGCATCGCCGTCCTGGAGGCGATGGCGTGCGCCCGCCCGGTGATCGTCTCTGCCTGGGGCGGTCACCTGGCCTCGGTCGATGCCGCTGTCGGCGTGCTTGCTGACGTGTCATCGCGCGACATCCTGGTGCGGGAGATGGCGGACGCCATGGTCCGGCTGGCCCGCGATCCCGGGCTGCGGGCGCGCCTCGGCGCCAGCGGCCGCCGCCGGGTGGAGGCGCGATACGACTGGGACGTCATCCTCGATCGCACCCTGGCGGTCTACGACGAGGCCGTGGCCTCCTACGCCGGCGGCGGCATTTCCCGGGCCCGCCCCGCCAGTCGCGTCTGAGAGTTACATCGCTGCGAACGCCCGGATTATCTTTGGCGGCTATTGCCCGCATATCTGATCTGCCGTGACGGCCATCGGCGTCTGCCATGACGGCCATCGGCCTCCGCGACGACGCCATCGGCGCTCATCCGGCCGGAGACGCAAAGACGATGAGGAGGAACGCGATGCGGCGTGCTTGCCGGACGGACGGCACCGGCGCCAGCTTCCTGCCCTATTGTTAGGCCATGGCCATTACCGCCGCACAAGACGACCTAGGCGCAGGCCAGAGCCCTGCGATGCGCTCGCCCACGTTGCTTTACCTGGGCGGGCTCGGCAGGAGCGGGAGCACCATCATCGAGCGGCTGCTCGGGCAGCTGCCGGGTGTCTGCTCGGTGGGCGAGGTCGTCCACCTGTGGCGGCGCGGGATCGGCGACGCCGAGCGCTGCGGCTGCGGTGAGCCGTTTCCCGGCTGCCCGTTCTGGAGCAAGGTCGGCCTGGCCGCGTTCGGCGGGTGGGACAACGTTAATCTCGACGAGGTCAACAAACTGCGCGCCGCCGTCGACCGCACGCGATTCATTCCGACCCTCGCCAGGTCGACGCTGAGCGCGGAGCATCGGCGTCAGGTGGCCGATTACCTTTCCTATTACCTGCGGGTATATGACGGGATAGCAGAGGTGACTGGCTGCCAGGCGATCGTCGACTCCAGCAAGCACGCCTCCCTTGCGTTCTGCCTCCGCTGGTCCGAGGGAACGGACCTGCGGGTGGTGCACATCGTGCGGGATCCGCGCGCTGTCGCGTATTCGTGGACCAGGGAGGTGAGCCGTCCGGACGTGAACGGCCCGGCCGCGCCGAGAGACAGCCGGATGTGGACCTACTCCTCGCCGACGGCCGCCCTGCAGTGGAATGCCCAGAATGGCGCGAT
>JBEKFH010000155.1:0-10031 GCA_050013415.1 Streptosporangiaceae bacterium
CCAGCACGATCGCGACAGTGACGCCGGACACCAGCACGGTCCGGCCGGCCGTGGCGACGGTGCGGGCGACCGCGTCCTCCACCGAGCCGCGCTTGCGCAGCTCCTCGCGGAACCGGGTGACCAGGAACAGGCCGTAGTCGATGCCCAGCCCGAGGCCCAGGATGGTAGTGATGTTCAGGGAGAACACCGACACGCCGGTGATGATGGTCAGCAGCCGCAGCGCGGTGAACGAGCCGAGGATTCCCAGGGCGCCGATCGCCAGCGGCAGGCAGGCCGCGGTCAGGCCGCCGAAGATCACCAGCAGCAGGATCAGCAGGATCGGGAAGGAAAGGCCCTCGGCCCGGGTGATGCTTTTGGTGGTCTGCTGGTCGATCGTCTCGTCAGTGGGCACCGCGCCGCCGGCCTGGCTGCGCAGGCCCGGCGCGCTGAGGCCGGCCTTGATCGCGTCGTAGCTGGTTTGCCGCGCCGTGTCGGTGGCGCCGGCCAGCTCGAGCACCGCGTACGTCTGGTGGCCGCTGGCGCTGACGAACTGCCGCGAGCCGGTCGACCAGTAGCTGGCGTACGACGCGACCCTGCTGTGCGGCAGCGCGGCCAGCGCGCCCGTCACCGCGGACCGGAACGCCGGTGATGCCGCGGTGAGGGTCTTGCTGGAGTACAGCACGACCACGTCGCCGGCGTCCCGGCCGAACGCCTTAGTGGCCAGCGCGGCCTCAGTCTGGCTCTGGCTGCCCGGCGCGTCGAACCCGCCAGCCGTCTGCACCTTGGCGAAAATGGTGGTCCCCCAAACACCGCCGACCACCGCGATCAGCAGGGCGATCACCAGGATCAGCCGCCTGCGCCGGTAAGCGGTACGCCCCCACCTCTCGAACACGGAACGGCTGGCGGGCTTCAGATGGCTTGCTGGGGAGGTCATGGCGGTGCTTCGCTGGGGCCTGATATTCATGGCCGGCGCCTTTCTTCGTAGGCATTGCGAGCGTTCGCAGGCATTGCGAGCGTTGCTCAGTACAGGTCTGTGCAGGTGTCCTCAAGAACCTTGAGCAGCTCGAGGACGCCGGAGAACGGCTTCCAGGCGTCGGCGCCGTCGGCGCGCATTCGTCCCTCGATCCGCCGGTCCGGAGTCCGGCTGATGTCGAGAAGAAGGCGAATCGCCTGCTGCGGTGCTGGTGAGGCGTCCATAGCAGCCAGTCAACGCGGGCGGCGCCAGGGTGTCCCCAGGGCGACACCCTGGGTTCGACCCTGGGATTTGCGGCGGCGGCGGCCGCGTGCCAGCCGCATGCCGTTCGCCCGCCGGTCCGGCGGACCGGAACTGTCAGTGCAGCAGAGCGGCCAGCTCGCGGCGGGAGGTGATGTCGAGCTTGATGTAGCTGTTGCGGAGGTGGTACTCCACTGTCTTCACCGATACGAAGAGCTGGCCGGCCACCTCCCGGTTGGTCAGTCCGCTGGCGGCCAGCCGGGCCACGGCCAGCTCCGCGCGGCTGAGGCCCAGCAGGACCGCGGGACTGCCGGCCGCGGCGGTGACCTGCAGGGCCGCTAGTTCCGCGGCGCAGGCCTGCACGTACGGATCTGCGCCCAGGGCGGAGAAGAGGCGGTGGGCCTTCTCGAGCTGCGCGACGGCCGCCGCCCGGTCACCGGCCGCACGCAGGCGGCGGCCGTCGTCGAGGCTCAGCAGGGCGTGCTCGAACGGCATCGGCACTTCTGCCTCGATCAGGTGGCCTCGGGTGAACGCCGCTTCCGCCTGGCTCGCCTGCCCGCTGGCCACCGCCAGGTTGCCCCGGCAGCGAGCAACGGCCAGGGCCGCTGACGCCAGCCCGGCCGCAGGAATGGCGCCCTCGAATTCGCTGAGCGCGGTCTCGGCGTCATCAAGTCGTCCCAGGCCGATCAGCGCGTCCGCCTCGATGGCTCTCCAGTTGAACATGCCCGGGCGGCCCCCGACGCCGAGCAGGCTGGCTGCGCGCACCGGCTCTACCGCGAGAAGGATCCCGGCCAGGTCGCCGCGCGCAGATGCAAGTGAGGCACCCGCCACCGCCGCCGCCGCCACCGCGACGACCAGGGGAAGCCGCTCAGCCGCTGCCTGGGCTGCGCTGACGTGTGCGCGGGCGGCAGGCCAGTGACCGCGGAAGGCCAGCACCTGGGCTGCCCGCGCATGCGCCCGCGCGAGATCCAGCGGACGGTCGGCGTCTTCCGCCAGCGAGGTCGCCAGCTGGGCGTGCGTCACTGCTGCGTCCCATTCGCCCCGGCGGAAGTGCGCGTCGCTCAGATGAGCCAGGCACGGGCCCGGGTACGTCGACGGCATTCCGGCGCGCAGCCGGGCAGCCGCAACGCCAAGGTCCGCGATGGCGCCGGGAAGGTCATCGGCGTAGACCTTCAGCATGCCGCGCATGATGAGGGCGTCGGTCTCCGACATGGGCACTTCGTTCCCGGAAACGGGCAGGAAGCCGAGCGCGGCCAGGCCCTCGGGGCCACGGCTGGCCGCGGCGAGCGCATATGCCCGCGCCGTCAGTGCCATGGCCTGCAGCGCCGAGCCCGGGACGGTACCGCCGACCGCCCGGTCCGCCCAGGTCAGTGCCTGGCCGGGACGGCCAGACAGGACCATCCAGTTGGTCAGGGAGGTAGCAGCGCGCGCCCCGATTTCAGGCTCGGTCTCCGGATCGTGGGCCTGCCACGCGGCGAGCAGCCGGGCCTCGGCGCCCGGTGATCCGGTGAACACCCCCAAAAGCCCGGTCAGCGCGTCGCGGCGAGCACTAGGGGCTTGGCAGGAGGCCAGGACTCGTGCCGCCGCAGCGTTATCCGCGGCGTTGAGGAGGACCGCGGCGGCGTCGAGCAGCCGGCCTTCCCGGTCCTGCGCAGCTGGCGAAAGGGCAGCTGCCTGTTCCAGGGCCCAGGCCGAGGCGCCTGCGTCACCCGCGGCAGCAGTGGCCTGCGCGGCCGCGTCGAGCTCGGCGGCCAGCGCCTCATCGGGACCCAGTGACGCCGCCACCCGGTGCGCCAGCCGGGCGCGGCCAGCCACGACCGCAGCGGCCCGCGCGTGCAGTTCCTTCCGGCTGGTCGGGCTGAGATCGGCGTAGATCGCCGCCCTGTACAGCGGATGGGTAAAGGCCAGATCCGGCTCCGATGCGCCTTCGGCCAGCAGCCCGGCTGCGACAGCCGCATCCACGTCGCTGCGCGCATCGGGCAGCCGGGCGACCGAAGCGATCGCCGGGATCGGGGCGCGGCGCCCCAGCACCGAAGCCGCCGCCAGGAATGACTGAGTGGTGACTGGGAGCGCTGCCACGCGGGCGAGGATCACCGCGGACAGCTCCCGCGGAGCCGGCAGTCCGCGATCCCCGGCCGCGCTCAGCCCGGCGATGCCGATCTCATCGAGCAGCGCCCGGCAATAGAGCGCATTGCCTTCGGTATGGGCAGCCAGCCGGGCCGCCCCGTGCCGGGACAGCACTCCCATCCCCAGCGCGCTCGCCAGTTCGGTGAGATCACCAGGGCTGAGGCCGCCCAGGCGCATTCGCGTGACGCGCGCGTCACCGCCCACGAACCGTGCCCAGCCAGGATCGGCCAGCCAGCCGGCCCGCGTCGACACCACCACCAGCACCTTGTCCGCGCGCAGGCGCCGCAAGGCAAACAGGAGCGCACGCGATGACGGCCGGTCAGCCCACTGCAGGTCGTCAATGGCGAGCACCACGACCTGGCCGTCGGCTTGCAGCCGATCGAGCAGGTCCAGCAGCCGAGCTCCGGCGGCCATCGGGTCCGTCCCCGGCTCCGTCAAGGTCCCTGGCTGGAGCTGGTCCATGACCCCGTACGAGAGCAATGTCTCGGCCTCGTCACCGCCCACCTGGAGAACAATGGCGTTGTGCAGCGAGCCGAGGAACCGGGACAGCAGCGTCGACTTACCTCCGCCGGCCTCGCCCTCCACATAGACCACCTGCGGATGGCCCTCCCCGGCGGCGGCAAGCCGCTCACCGAGTACGCGCAGCTCGCTCTGCCGACCGACGAAACCGGCGGGGGTATTCATCACGCTAGCCTGCTGTGGCGATCATGACGTGACCGGCCGGGTCCGGTACCAGGCGACGGTCGCGGCGATGGCGGCGGCCAGCGGGGTGCCGGCCGCTCCGAAGACGGACTCGTATTTGCTGGTGTCCAGGACGAATGGCTCGTCAAACTGGTACGACATTTCGGCCAGCCCGCGCATCATCGGGTTGAACAGCCCGAGGACGCGCAAGGCCAGCCTGGGCACCGAGCGGACGCCGACCGGGTGGCCGACCTGGGCAGCCAGCAGCTCCAGGAGCGCCTGGGTGGTGACGGTCGGCGGGCCGGGCAAGTGCCATACCTGGCCGACGGCGCGAGCGTCGGTACCGAGGGTGACCAGGCCAGCAGCAATGTCGGGCACGTAGCTGTAGGTGTGCGGCAGGTCGGGCTTACCGATGAAGTCGGCGCGCCGGCCGGCCAGGGCGCTGCCGAAAACCCGCTCGCCGAGCGCTGACCCCTGGGTGACGCCGGCGCCGAAGAAGTCCGAGGCCCGCCCGATGGCGATGCGGACCCGGCCCGCTTCGGCGGCAGCCAGTAGTTCCCCGGTCATGGCCGCCCGGGTCCGGCCCTTGACGGTGGTGGCGGCCAGCGGCAGGTCCTCGGTCATCGGCCTGCCCCCCGTCGGGCCGTAGCCATAGAGGTTCTCCAGGCTCACCAGCAGCGCGCCGGTGCGCTCAGCGGCCGCCAGCACGCCGCGCTGCAGGGGCGGGAAGCGCTCCGGCCACTGGGCATAGGGAGCGTTGAGGCACTGGTAGATCACTGCGGCGCCCTTCGCCGCGTCGCCGGCCGCATCAGGATCGGCCGCGTCCGCCGCTCGCCAGTCGGTCCCTGCTGCCAGCCCGGCCGGCCGGCGCCGCGACACTACCCGGACGGTGACGCCTCGATCCGCGAGCAAGGCCGCGAGCACGCGCCCGACCTGACCCGCGCCGAAAACCACCTGCAGCCTGTCCTCATCCGCTGGCGGAGCCGGCCCGGCCACGGCCTCGGCAGCGCTCATTTCTGGTCGCGTCTCACGACGGCGTGCATCGCTGACGAAGTGCGGGCACGGAGGAGGTCGTATGCCGCCATATGTCATCCTCGGCTTGGCTGCGCTCGCACACGGCACTACCGAGGTCCGGGGCAGCTGAAAGCAGCATCGATCCACCCGCAGGATGGACAGACACGCCTTCTGATCCGGACGCTACGCCCAATCCGCCGGAGAGACAAGGAACTCGCCCGATGCTGCTGACAGCCAGACCCGGCCCCACCCTGGCCAGCACTACGCTGTTCGCCAGCCGAGGCGCGCCCAGCATCGCGAGAGGACCTTCCCGTGTCGTCATCGACAGTTGTCCCGGCCTGGCTCAACAGAGAGCTGTACCCCTTCGACAATCACTTCCTCGACATCGATGGCACCTGGATCCACTACGTGGACGAAGGCTCGGGGCCGACGTTGCTCATGGTGCACGGCAACCCTGTGTGGTCGTTTGTCTACAGCAAGGCCATCAAGGCCCTGAGTGACTCCTTTCGATGCGTGGCCGTCGACCTGGCCGGCTTCGGCCTGTCAGCGGCGGCGCCCGGATTCTCCTATCTCCCCGCCGCCCAGTCCGCCCTGCTGGCGAAACTCATCGAGCAGCTCGACCTCCGGGATTATTCGGTCGTGGTGCACGACTGGGGCGGGCCGATCGGCCTGAGCGCCGCGTTGGTCGCCCCCGAGCGGCTTTCCGGCGTCGTCATCAGCAACACCTGGGCGTGGCCAGTCAACGGCAACCCAGGTTTCGAGAAATTCTCGGGATTGATGGGCGGGCCGCTCGGGCGCTTTGGGAGCAAATACTTCAACGCCTTCGTCAACGTGCTGTTGCCGCTCAGTCACAAGCGGCGGCGGCTGACCCACGCCGAGATGACCCAGTACCGCAGGCCGCTGCCGTTCGGCCGCCGTACCCCGACGTGGGTGCTGCCCAAGCAGATCATTGATGCCCGTGAGTTCCTGGCGGCGCTCGAGTCGCAGCTTCCCGAGCTGTCGACGCGGCATGCCCTCATCCTGTGGGGCGACAAGGACGACGCATTCGAGGCTCCCGAACTCGCCCGCTGGCAGCAGATCCTTCCCGGCGCGAGGACCGTCATGCTTCAGGGCGTCGCCCACTTCGCGGCGTCGGAGGCGCCGGCCGAATTCGCCGCCGCCATCCGGGAATGGCACACGTCGTGAGGCCGTCCCGCCAGAGTGAAACCAGCGACGCCTGATGCGCCATCTGCGGGTTGCCACCAATCCGCCGTGATCTTCTCCGCACCATGAGGTGGCGGGAGGTCGCCGGGCGATGCCTTCACAAGTTGGTCGGCGCACGCGCTGGCTTATCGAGCCGTCGCCTCGCTACTGTGGCCTTCCGAGCCGTCGCAGCAGGTGCCGGCCAAGGGAACCGCGGCGCCGGTCCTCATCGGGCACGCTGCGCCCCCGTCCCGGAGGGAGCCAGTCGTGGCCGTCCTTGTTGAGGTAGTTTTCCCGGCCGACATCACGATCGAGATGATCGACGCCGTCACAGACGAGATGGACGTCGACACCCGTCTGCCAGCGGGCTCGATCTCGCATGTCCACTATGAGAAGGACGGTCGCGTTCGCGGCGTCGATCTGTGGGAGTCGGCTGAGGCCTTCCAGACATTCGCGGAGTCCACCCTGCAGCCGGCCATGGGCAAGGTTGCCGCGGCACACGGCGTCGACCTGTCACAAGCAGGTGGGCCCGAGGTGTCGATAACCGAGATTCATCGGCTTGTTCGCTAGCTCGCTAATCCGGCGCGGACAGTCCGCCCGTCAACGTCAGCTACTCAACGAATAACGCGATAGTCGGCGAGCAGATAGCCAGTCGGTGAGGTCTCGCCTCGGATCGATTCGAGCTGAATCGATGGCAAGCCGTCGAGGAGCCGCCGTCCGCGGCCGGCGATCCTCGGCGCTATCACGAGCCTGAGTTCGTCGACAACGCCGGCGGCGAGCAGTGCCTGCGCGACCGAGATACTTGCGTGGACGCCGACATCGCCTCCGCGCTGCTGCGTGAGATCTCGAACGAATTCGGCCAGCCCGCCGTCGAGCACCGTCGCATTGGCCCAATCCCGGTCAAGGGGCGTCGATGTCGCGACATACTTCGTGACCCCGTTAATAAATGCCGCGAATGGCTGAATCTGGCTGCCCGGCCAGAACTGCGCCCACTCGGTGTAGCTCCGGCGCCCGAGAATGACCGCGTCCTGTGTCGCGATCACAGCGGCAAGGTTGGCGTCCATCACGTCGTCCCAGTCGGCGAAGAAGGTATCTGGGTTCTCGGCAACCCCGTCGAGGGACAACAACTCGTAAACGACGATCTTTCGCACGCCCGTACACCCTCGTTCCTGGCGGCGCTCGAGTCACGGCTTGCGCGTCTGCTGCCTCCGCCAAGTCTGCCAGCAGATCGCCGGGCTCGCTGGCGTCGGGTGGTGGTGTCAGGCTGCCTGGCTTCCGGGTCAGGCCAGGCGGGCGGCGATCCGGCTCAGCGCCGCGGCGAGGCAGCCCGGTGCCTCGTGCCAGACCTGGTGCCCGGCGCCCGGCACGATCGTCAGCCGCGCGTCCGGGAACACCGCGGCCGTGGACTCGGCCGCCTGCCGCGGGAGCGGGCTGCACTCCCCCGCGACCATCTCCACCGGCCCGGTGAATCCGCTCAGCAGGCCCGGCAGGTCACCGCGCCCGGCGGCCTCGGCGACCGATGCGGAAGTCTGCTCGAAACCTTCCGGGCTGACCCGCACCGTGCCCGGGACCGGCGGCGCATCAGCCGGAACCGCGAAATAGCCAGGCCAGTCCAGCCGGAAGTACTCCAGTGCCACGGCGGCCTCCTGCTCCTTGCTGGTGGTGCTGAGCTCGTCCAGTTCCGCGATCCTGGCCAGCGCCTCGGGCGTCGCCCTGGCCTTCAGCTCAGCCCCGAAACCGGCCAGACCGCGGTCGCCCACCGCGCCGAGAGTCTCGGCGAGCACCAGAGCGCTTACCCGGCCGGGTGCCCGCGCGGCCAGCTGCATGGCCAGGTACCCGCCCCAGGGCGTCCCAGCCCGCCAGCTCGGCGGCGAACAAGTCGCTGTAGTCGTTCACGGCCGGCCCGCCGTGCAAGACAAGCAGCGGACGGCCCGACCCGGATCGCACCCCGATCAGCTCGCCGCCAGGCACGCTGACGGCCAGAACTCTCTCGGTCATTACCCTCCCCAATAAGGCCGAAGGGTAGGGCACGAGGCAAGCGGCCCGCAGCACATATTTTCTCCTTGCGCGCCCTTGCCGCTGGATCAGTGATGGTAGGTAGGCCGGGACCGGGCACGGTTTATTCTGTTACTGGACGTGAGAGGCGGGCTGGGATGACTGCTGAGTACCCACAGGGTGACGAGCCGTTGATTCCCATGCCCGCTCTGTCGCTCCCCACTCTGCGCCAGGCCGTCGCCACGGTAGCGCCATCCCGGCTGCCGGAGTTCTTCCAGGAAATCCAGGACGCCTTCACCCAGGCTGGCGACGAGGACAGTGTCTTCCCCATCCGCCACTTCTACCAGCGCTGGGGCGCCGTCATCGCCATCGAGCGGCGGCCCCCGGTCGCCGCCCGGCTCCACGCCGCCGAACGAGCCCTCGCCCACCCTGACCCCGCTGTGCGGGACCTGGCAGTTCGGGAAGCCGCCAAGATCGTCCAGGCGGCCTACCGCGAGGTCGCGGGTGGCTGACTGGCACTGGGAACCCGTCACCGATGACCTGCTCGACTGGCTGCCACCTGCCGATCTGGAAGCGGTCCGTAAGGTAGCCGAGGAACTGACCGTCCGCGAATCGATGATCTTCCTCGACGGGCGGGAGTTCACAGGCGAGCCGCCGGGGCTGCGCACCGTCGAGCGAGGCCCGTTGATGCTCGTCTACCTGACCGACGTCCGCGGCCAACGCGTGGTCATCATCCAGGTGAACTGGATCGGCTGACCCAAGCTGCCCACGGAAGCTCCTCGTCAGCGCCGCTGAGCAAGTTTGAATCCCTTGACCTCCTCGGACAACCGCGCAAGCGCCCGCCAGCCACGATCGAGAAGATGAGACGTATCCGCAGGTCACAGCGGGCTGACCAGCGCCTTGAGCGAGTGGGGCGGGTGGGGCTCGAACCCACGACCGACGGATTATGAGTCCGCTGCTCTGACCAGCTGAGCTACCGCCCCGCGGAGCCGCGTGAACAAACTACAGCAGATACCTGCCGCGACCGGCGCACGCGGCGCGGGCAGGCGTCCCGGGCACGTCACCTGGAGTGCCCGGCAGCCTGCGCGGCGCTCTGCTGAGGGACCGGCCGCGAAATCCCCGTTTATCTGACTATCAGTTCTACCGGACGCTCAGCTGCATCTCCATCGCGTGCTCGACCAGCGCGATCAGGGCCGCCTTTGTCGACTTCCTGTCCCTGGCGTCGCACTGCACGATCGGCACCCGGGGGCTGACCGAAAGCGCGTCGAGCACGTCGCCGACAGCGTGCGGGAACTCCCCGTTGAACCCGTTGACGGCCACGATGAAGGGCAGGCCAGCCGACTCGAAATAGTCCACGGCGGGAAAGGAGTCTGCCAGCCGGCGCGTGTCCACCAGGACGACCGCGCCGATCGCGCCCTGGATGAGGTCATCCCACATGAACCAGAACCGGTGCTGGCCGGGCGTGCCGAACAGGTAGAGGATCAGCCCGGCGTCCAGGGTCACCCGGCCGAAGTCCATGGCCACGGTAGTGGTGGTCTTCTCGGGGGTATGGGAAAGATCGTCGACGCCGTCACTCGCCGCCGTCATGACCGCCTCGGTGGTCAGCGGGGTGATCTCCGACACCGAGCCCACAAAGGTGGTCTTGCCCACGCCGAAGCCGCCCGCCACGACTATCTTGACGGACGTCATGGCCGACTCAGCCACCTCCGCCGGGCCGCTCTTATAGCTTGCGAAGTCCACTGAGAACCCTTTCGAGCAGGTTGAGGTCCGGGCGCCCGTGCGCATGGTCTGTCTGGTGGACCCGGACCAGGCCCTGGACGGCCATGTCGGCGATGAGGAC
>JBEKFH010000156.1:0-10029 GCA_050013415.1 Streptosporangiaceae bacterium
GAGATGACGGTCGCCTACCTCAAGGAGCGGCGCCAGTTTGCCCGCCCGGTTGGCTCGTTCCAGGCGCTCAAGCACCGGCTGGCTGACCTCTGGGTCGGCGTCACCCAGGCGCGCGCGGCCGCCAGGTACGCCGCGGCCTGCCTGGCGACGGGCGACCCCGACGTGCCGGTCGCGGTCGCGCTGGCCAAGGCCGCCTGCGGCGACGTCGCGATCTGGGCCAGCCAGGAATGCATTCAGCTGCACGGCGGCATCGGCTTCACCTGGGAGCACCCCGCGCACCTGTACCTGAAGCGGGCGAAGAGCGCCTCGATCGGGTTCGGCACGTCCGGCTGCCACCGCGCGTCGCTGGCCTGGCTCGCGGATCTGCCCGCTCCCGGCGCCGCGGCGGGCCCGCGCGGAGGCTGACCGCAATGAATTCCGTTCATAACGCAGGGATCGTGGTTACTGGAGCTGGCAGCGGCATCGGCGCCGCGCTGGCCCGCAGGTTCGCCGCCGAGGGCGCGCGGGTCGTGGTGAACGACATCGACCCGGCGGCGGCGCTGGCTGTCGCCGCCTCCTGCGGGGCGATCGCCGCGCCGGGTGACGCCGCGTCCGCGGAAGGGGTGGCCGCGCTGATCGCCGCCGCCAGGGCGGCGCTCGGCGAGATCGACATCTACTGCGCGAACGCGGGGATCGCGCGCGGCGGCGGCCCCGAGACGCCGGACCCGGACTGGGACGCCTGCTGGCAGGTGAACGTGATGGCGCACGTCCGGGCCGCCCGGCTGCTGCTCGGCCCGTGGCTGGAGCGCGGCAGCGGGCACCTGATCTGCACGGTGTCCGCGGCCGGGCTGCTGGCCATGCCGGGCACGGCGCCGTACTCGGTGACCAAGCATGCCGCGCTCGCGTTCGCCGAGTGGATGGCTCTTACCTATGCGCACCGCGGCCTCACGGTCCAGGCGATCTGCCCGCAGGGGGTGCGGACCGGCATGCTCGACGGCACCGATCCGGTGGCCGAACTCGTCCTCGGCGACTCTGTCATCACGCCCGATGCGGTCGCCGGCGCGGTGATCGAGGGGATCGCCGACGGCAGGTTCCTCATCCTGCCGCATCCGGAGGTCGCGGGCATGTACGCCGGGCGGGCCGCCGACCCCGACCGCTGGCTGCGCGGCATGAACAAGATCCAGCGCCGCATCGAGGACGCCGCCCCGTGATACCAGCGGCCGGTCCCAGGGCAGCCGGTCCCAGGGCGGCCGGTCCCAGGGCAGCCGGTCCCAGGGCGGCCGGTCCCAGGGCGGCCGGTCCCAGGGCGGCCGGTCCCAGGGCTGCCGGTCCCGGCCGCCGGTCAGGGCGACGTGATGGTGTGCCTGGTCCAGCCCTTCGCGCCGGTCGGCTGGGTCCAGTCGGCAAGGCCGGTTGTCGCCCAGGTGTTGGTGGTGAATGCGCTGACGATGGCGACCTCGCCGGACGACGTCGCGTCACGGGTCGATGCGAGCGTCACCTCGTCGAACTCGCTGGGATCCGCCGCGGTGGCGACCTGCTCGAAGGTGAACTTGGTGAAGGTCGAGCCCTGCCACCAGAAGCCAATCCTGTAGGTCGCCCCCGACGACGTGACCCTCACGAGCTGCAGCGCGTCGATGACGAGGTTGAAGCCGGTGAACGCGATGTCCGGGGTCCAGCCGACCAGCGGCTGGGCGCTGCTCGGGCCGCTGATGTCCTCGTCGCTCCAGTACCGGGAGCTGTCGGACTTCCACAGGAAGACCAGCTTGTCGGGCAGCATCCCGTCCAGGCCGCCGCTGGCCCCGTCGTTGAGCGAGGCGACGACGTCGACGTTGACCCCGTCCCAGGTCACTGACAAGCCCCCGAACCACTGGCCGGACTTGACGCCGACGGTCCCGTCGGAGGTCCAGCCGGACCCGCCGTAGGGCTGGTAGAAGGAGTGGAGCGCGCTACCGGGCCCGAGTGCCACGATGACGATGCCGCGATCGGTGGCGGTGACCACCGGGTAGTAGTAGCCGCCGGACGCCACCGTCTCCTCGGTCCAGCCGCGTCCGTTCTGGTACCAGAACCGCACGGCGCCGTTGTCCTCGACGGTGATGACGGAGTTCGTGCCCGTGTGACCGGGGACGCCGGTCCAGGCGATCGCCGGAGCCGTCCCGCCGTCGGGCAAGTCCGAGGTCACCGTGCCGACGAACTGCGGCGCGGACCAGGTCGTCGTGCCGTCTTCCTGCTGAAAGAACCAGATGTTGCCGCTGGTGTCCTCGGAGACCACCTGCACGGACGAAGCGGTGGCAGCGATCGACGGGTACCCCAGGTCGGCGCCGCCGATGGAAGCGGGCGTGGCGACCGTCTCCTGCTGCCAGCTGCTGGCCCCCGGCACCTGCTCCCAGGCCAGCAGGTCGTTGTCCGGGACGATCTGCGCGGTCACCAGGTCGGTTCCGTTCCACGCGACCGGAGTGATGTTGTCCTGCACTCCGTCTCCGGTCAGCGGCCCCGACACCCCGCCCGGCCGCGTTGCTCCGGTGTCCGCCCGCGCTGCTCCGGTGCCCGGCCGCGTTGCTCCGGTGCCCGGCCGCGTTGCTCCGGTGCCCGGCCGCGTTGCTCCGGTGTCCGCCCGCGTTGCTCCGGTGTCCGCCCGCGTTGCTCCGGCGCCCGGCCGCGCTGCTCCGGTGCCCGGCGACTTCGCTCTGCCCACCTGGGCCGCTGTGGCCAGCGGGGCCGCTCCGGCTGGCTGGGCCGCCGTGGCCAGCGGGGCCGCTCCGGCGGCCGGGGCTGTCGCGAGCAGGGCCGCGGCCAGCGCCAGCGCGGCGACGGCCGATCCGGCCAGCCGGACCTTGCTCCCCGAGCACGGCACTGTCCTGCTCTTCTTCGGCCTCGCGGTCGTCTTTGGCCTCGTGGCGAGCCGGTTGCCAGTTCCCGTAGGTCTCATGACAACTTCCCCCTGCCTCTGTCGAGGATCGCGCTCCATTGGTCGTGGATTGCGCTCTACTTGCCGTCTATCGCAGTGCAGGCACAGGTGCCTGGGTAGCCGCTGGCCCGGTCGCCCACCTCGAGCATGCCCCTGCCCTCACCGGGAGCCAAGGTGGTCAGCTTGCGGGTTTTCCCTGGGGCTAGCACCACGCCAGGCCGGCCCGCGTACGCCCCGCCGCATGCGCCCGCCGTCCCTGGCGCGTACGCCCCGCCGCATGCGCCGTGCCTGGTGCATGGCGCCGCCCGCGGCCCGCTCTCAATGGCGTGGTTGGGACTTCACTGCTGATACAGCAGCAGTGGAGGGACAACGACGCTATTGAAACCGAGGGCTTGGGCGCCGTCGGGCGTACCGGCATCCACTTGAAGCTCATCGGCACCAGGAGCCATCCGCGCTGAGACGGAAATCGCGGTGGTCGCAATGTCGGAGGGTCCTGCCAGCCGGACCGGGACACTGACGGCGACGCTGTCGCCTACGGCAACTGCAGGCACCACGGTGCACGGCACCCTCAGCGTCATCGACTCGACGGACTACGGAGCCACCGAGCCCGCCATCGGGTTCCCGGCGTCGTACTCCGACTTCCACGACTTCGCCTACGACTACAAGGTCGGATCTAGCCCGGCGGCTAGCACCGGCAACAACGGCCACGGCCACGGGCTCGTCACAGGCCCGGGCCGTCGCCGTATCGGGCCGCGGGCAAGTTTGGTGACGACCAGCGGCATCGCCGCGCCCACAGCGGTCGACGCGCCGTGACCAGTCCAGCCGGCGCCGATCGCGGAGCGCGGCCGGCACCCGGCGGCAGGACGCGCGAAGACCCGCCGATCTGGCGTCGGTCCTGGCCGATCGGCATCGCCGTCCGTGACGCACGCGAACGATGGATCCGGACGCCCAGCCTGGTCACAGCCGGTGCCCCGGTCAGCCTGCCCCGCTGTGCCGATTCGCCTTCTAGCGAAGCTGTTACGCGACTGTCCCGCTGATGGACCCTTGCCGGCCAGGCGATTAGCGTGGGAGCGTGTCGCACGCGCAGCCGAGGTATGACGAGATCGCCGAGTGGTACGAGCAGTGGATCGGCGACGGGCCGCCGCTGATCGCGGCGCAGGCCGGTCTGCTGCCCGCCGTGACCGGTGACCGGGTGCTGGACGTCGCGTGCGGGCAGGGCCGGATGAGCCGGTACCTGTCCAGGCTGGGAGCCGAGGTGGCCGGAGTGGACATCTCGGCTGCGATGCTCGCCAAGGCCCGCGCCGCCGGCCCGGAGGCCATCACCTACATCCACGCCGACGTCACCCGTTACCCCGCCTGGTGGGACGGGCGGCCGTTCGATGGCTGTACTTGCGAGCTGGCGCTGATGGACATCGACGACCTGGCGGCCGCCTTGTCGACGGTGGCGGCGGTGCTGCGCCCGGGCGGCTGGTTCGTTGCCTCGATCGTGCATCCGTGCTTTCCCGGCAGTGAGCAGGGCCGGAGCAGCTGGCCGCCAGGACAGGGCTACCAGGCAGAGGGCTGGTGGACCTCACCAGAGCACAATCCCGAAGGCGTCCGGATCCGGGTGGGCTCGACGCACCGCAAGCTGTCCACCTTCCTGAACGCCCTGCTGGACGCCGGTCTGGAAGCCGAGCGCTTCGTCGAGCCGCCAGCTCCGGTTCCGGCTTACCTGCTGTGGCGGTGCCGCCGCCGCTGACCGGCAGCCCCGCCCAGTCCCGATCGCCTGCCGTCTCGCCGCACGCGCAGGACGAACTGAGCCCGCACCGGGCAAGGCACGCCGGGGGCCCTCAGGCCCGGGCCGGTCAAGCAGAAGTGTCACGGCCAATATGACAGCGTCACCGTGACCATCGCCGAATGGCTTCGGCCAGCCTCACATGATCTGCCCGTATTCATCAAGAGCGACGTTCGCAGACCTACCGCAGCCCCTGTCGGGTCTTCCCGTCGAGTAGCTCGCGGGCGATTTCGAGGTGTCCGGAGTGGGCGGCCGTCTCCTCGATGAGATGCAGGACGATTTCGCGGACGCTCTGCGGCTGGTAGGCGTCCTCTGTGCCGTGCCGCCCTCGTGGTGCCGACCCGAGCGCCGTTGTGGCGAGCATCTCGTCGGTCTGCCGAGTCTGGTCCCGGTAGTAGGCGAGGACTTTGGGCGAGGGCCAGTCGATGACAAACGGCGCGTACGGGTCGTACGGCTCGTCGTCGTCCTCGTCGAAGGGGTGCCCCGGGTCGTGAGCGAGGATCACGTCGCACGTCCAGTGGCGCTCGGCCCCCCCGATGTGCGCGACGAGCCCTGCCG
This sequence comes from Streptosporangiaceae bacterium, assembly GCA_050013415.1. Taxonomy (GTDB): domain Bacteria; phylum Actinomycetota; class Actinomycetes; order Streptosporangiales; family Streptosporangiaceae; genus Palsa-506. Next base: position 5,217 of record JBEKFH010000156.1, read on the forward strand.
GAGTCCAGCCTGACGGCACCACCGAGGTATGCCAGTGCTCCTCGGAGAGGCCGTCCACGATCGAGCGCACCGAGGCCCGCTGGTACTCCAGCGCCGCAAGGAGCGCAGCCCGGTCCGGCTCATCGAAACTCGGTGTCATCGCGCAATGATTGCACCGGCGGTGGGGCCCAACAACCCCTCGGCCAACAGCGGCAGCCAGAGGGGATCACCGCGATCATCAGCGGGGTGTCGTCGCTGCGGTTCCCGCGCGCGGCGACCTCACGGGCTACTACGAAACGGTGGTGACGACATAGGTGGCGTCCTTCGCAGAGGAAGGCGCCGCCAGGTTGCCGGTCAGCGAGGTGTGGCCGGTAATCGCCTCGCCTGCCGGGCTCGCGTAATTCGCGGTCGTGTCCTCGGTTTCCGTAATGGTGTAGCTCTTGCCGGCATAGCTGCACGGATAGCTGACGGTCTTCGGCTTGCCGCCGCTCAGCGTGGCGGAGCCCGTGACGATGCCGGACGAGGTGGTCGATACCGAGAGAACGTCGGTTTTCGGGTTCCACGACGGCGGGGACGTGTTCAGGTCGAGAGCGGTGTCGATGCGGTAGGCGCCCTTGGGCGAGGTGAGGGTCACCTTGCGGGCCACGCTCACGAAGTTGAACTTCTTGCCTGACTCTGTCCCCGCGAAGCCGGCGGCTTCGGTCGTCGCTCCGGTCGCCCCGGAGCTGAACACCGCGGCGGCGGTGCAGTCGTTCTCGGGAGGGACGCAGCCGGAGTCGACGAGGACCTCCGGTGATGAGCCCTTCGCGGTGAACGCCACGGAACTCCCGCCGACGGTACCGCCGCCGGTGAGCCCGGTGACAAGCTCGGCTTCGCCGGACAGCGTGCCCGTGTAGATCGTCTCGCTCCCTGACGAGCAGCTGGCCGCCTTGTGCGAGGTCGCCTTGAAGGTCAGGCCGACCGTCGCCAGCGGGCTGGTCGACGAGCCGCCGGTCACCGTCCCGACTCCGGTGCTCGTGCTGAACGCCAGGCTCGAGGCCGGGCTGTCGAAGTACCAGATGTGCTCCTCGGCTCCCGAGCCGCCGGCTGTGACCGTGCGCACCAGGCCGATCGTGAGGGCATCGGGGGTGCTCGAGTCGGCGACGCTCAGCGTCCACGACTGCCCGTTGGAGGTCTTCACGGCGGCCAGGTCGTGGTTGAGGTCCAGCACCGGCGTGGTCGCCGCCGGGGCGGTCGGCGATACGACGCGTGCGGCGCGCGCGAGCGCGGGGCTGCTGGCGAGCAAGGTGAGGCCGCAGACGGAGGCGCCGCAGGCGGAGACAAGGAACGCACGTGCCGCCCAGCGACCGCGAGAATCGGAACGGGACATGGTTTCTTGCTCCTCGTCGTCGAGCCGGCTGAAGATAGCGCTATGCTCTGCCCGGCTTCCGGCGACCAGATTGTCCCATTTTAAGACGGCACGGCACAAGGCCCACGTCCCGGTGGACCGTCGTGGCAACGGGACCGTCGTAGCACCGGGAGCGCGGCGGCTATCCGATGACTATCACCGTGGCTGGCGGCCTTGACTGCGGCGGAGCTTTACCGGGCCCCTGGAACGCCAGGCCAGGATGGAGAAGTACGAAAGGCCTGACAGTACCGAGCCGATGCTCGCTGCCGACCCGACGGAGAACAGCGAGGCGAACGAGCCAGCCGAGCCGATCGACAAGATCGACCCGGCGGATCCGATCGAGAGGATCGAGCCTGCCGAGCCGATCGACAGGATCGACCCGGTGGAGCCGATCGACAGAATCGACCCGGCCGACCCGGACCCGGACCCGGACCCGGACCCGGACCCGGTGGAGCCGACCGGGACTGATGAGCCACGCCTGTTCCCCATGGGGGCCATTCTCGCAGCAGGGCCGGTTCCGCCGGCCGCCGCCCGAGCGCTGTCCTTTGTCTGCCGCCCGAGCGCTGTCTATGTCAGCCGCCCGAGGCTAACCTGTGTCATCAGCGCGACGGCCGGAGGTGCGGCAGAGGTGGCTGACGACGTCCGGCCGCTGGTCGGGCGGGAGGCTGAGACCGCGTGGCTGCTCCGCTTCCTGCGCGATCCAGGCCGCGGGGTCGCCTATGTGGTGGGCGAACCCGGCATCGGGAAGACCGCCCTGGTCTCCGCGGCAAGCTGTCGCGAACCGGGGCGCCTGACGCTCCTCGCGAGGTGCAGTGAGCTGGGCAGCCCACCTTATGGCCCGCTGCTCGACGCAGTTCACGCTGCGCTGCATGACCACGCTGCGCTGCGCGACGCTGGGCTGCATGACGACGCTGGGCTGCATGACGCTGGGCTGCATGACGACGCTGGGCTGCATGACGCTGGGCTGCATGACGACGCTGGGCTGCATGACGACGATGCGGACCGGGAGTTCGCGGCCGGTCACCTGACGGCGCTGGCGAAGCTGCTGAGCCCGCGGCCAGGAGCCGACGACCTGACCTCCCGCTTGGACGACGCTGGCCAGCAACTCGCCCAGGCGTCGCAAGCGCTGCGTGATCTCGCCGCCGCGCGGCCGTGCCTGCTGGTGGTCGAGGACGCGCAGTGGGCCGACTCCGCCACGGCCCGCCTGCTCGGCTACCTGTCCGCGGACGCCGAGCGCCTCACGTTCCCGCTGGTCATCACGTCACGGTCAGGCGAGAGCATGCTGCCGCCGCTGTCCAGCGGGCTGCGCCGGCAGCTGGCCCTCCGGCCGCTGACCCAGACGGCCGTGGCTGAGCTCACTGCCCGGACCCTCGGCGCCCGGCCGTCGGAGAGGCTGGTACGGGACCTTTCTGCATGGAGCGGTGGCAACCCGTTCGTGCTCGACGCGCTACTGTTCCATGCCCGCGCCGAGGGGCTGATCGAGCGCACCGCCGGGGAATGGGACGGCAGCGGGCTGCCAGTCGGTACCTGCCCGCCCGAGCTGGCCGCGTGGCTGATCGGCCAGCACCGCGGCATCGACCAGGAGACCTGGGAGCTGCTGCAGCTCGCCGCGCTGATCGGGGAGCGGGTTGACGCCGATCTGCTGAAGGCCGCCGCCGGGCTAGGCCGCGACAGCGACGACCTGCTGGGCCGCGACGGCGACGACCTGCTGGAGCGCGCGGAGGCGAGCGGCCTTCTGCTGGCCGGCCCGGGCGCGCCCCTGCTGGCCGGCCCGGGCGCGCCCCTGCCGGCTGGCCCGGGCGGCCCCCTGCCGGCTGGCCCGGGCGCGCCCCTGCCGGCTGGTCCGGGCGCGCGGGCACTGGTCTTCCGGCACGCACTGGTCCGGGCCGCCATCGACTCGAGGATCAGCGCCGTTCGCCGGCCGCGGCTGCACGAGCGGATCGCCCGGGCGCTCGCCGCGCGGGAGCCCGCCGCGCTCGCAGACCGGGCGCGGCACCTGAGCGCCGCAGGCCTGCACGACGAGGCGGCCCCGCTGCAGTTCGCGGCGGCCGAGGCGGCGCTGCGCGCCCGCTCGTACGCCGAGGCCCGGGACCTGCTGGCAGATCTGCTCCAGCATGCCCGGGAGACGCCGCACCGTGGGCTGGCGCTCTGCCGGCTTGCACTCGCGCTGCGGCAGCTCAGCGACCCGCGCGGCGCGGTGGATGCCGCCGAGGAGGGCGTCCGGCTGCTGGCCGCGGCCGGACAGGCGCAGGACGCCGCCCGCGAGCGGCTGATGCTCGGCTTCTTCTTGTTCGAGACCGAGGGCCGCGGGCGCTCGGAGCAGGAGTGGCGCCGTGCCCGCGATGAACTCAGCCGGTTCGGTGATTCGGAGGCACTCGCGCTGAGCCATGTCTGGTGCGGCGCATCGCAGGCCGATGAGGACCCCGAAGGCGCCCGATCCCATGTCGAACGCGGGCTCGAGATGGCCGAGCGCATCGCCGCAGCCCCGGTCATCGCGTGGGCCCACCACTTCCTCGGCTACATCGAGACACAGCTCGGGGACCCCGCGCGCGGCATCGACCTGATCGACCTCAGCTACCGCGAGGGAGCGGCGCTGGGGTCGGACCTCATCGCGGAGCGGGCCCTTGAGAACGCCTGCGTGGCGCGGATCACGGCGCTGCGCGGCCGGGAGGTCGAGCCCATGCTCGCCGCGCGCCGGCGGGTCACGGACACCGGCACCTGGGCGCTGTTCCGCGACTACGGGCTCTTCCGCGCCCTCATCGAACTGGGCGAGCTCGACCGGGCGGCCAGCCTCGGCCGCGCGCTGCGGCCCGGGCTCAGCCAGCTGGGCGCCGGCACGATCCTGGAATGGCTGGACGGCGCCTACGCCGCCCTGCTGGCCGACTGCGGCAGGACAAGCGAGGCGCTCGCCGTCATGCCGGGCCCCAGCGACGGGCTGCCCGCCTACAACGTCATGGCGCGGGCGCCGGCCCACATCCGCTTCCTGCTGGTGACCGGCGACGCGCCCGGCGCGGCGCGCGCGGCGGCCGCGGCGCTCGCCGCGTATGAGGGCCGCAGGCTCGACTTCGTGGTCGCCTTGCGGGCTGCCGAGGGCCTTTTCGCCGGCGGGCGGGCCGACGAGCTGGCGGCACTTCGCGACACCGTGGACGCAACACCCGGGCTGGGCGGGACCGCGTGGGCGGATCACATCGCCGGCCACGCGCTGCTGAGCATGGGCGCATTGGACGCCGCGCGCTCGTCACTCGCCCAGGCGGCCAGCCGGTTCGCCGCTGCCTCCTACCAGCAGCATTACGCCCGCTGCCTGGCCATGCTGGCGATGGCCGGCGGCGCTGGCTGTGGCGGCGGCGGGGCTGGCAGCGGCGGGGTTATCGGCGGCGGGGCTGGCGGCGGTGAGGGCGAGACCGGCGCGGCACTCGTCGGCGACGCGCTCGGCATCCTCACCGGCAT